>JAAFIB010000137.1 GCA_013297725.1 Sphingomonadales bacterium | reverse complement strand
ACCAGCGCTCTCATGCTATTTCTTCGCTGCCTTTTTGGCTGGGGCTTTCTTCTTAACAGCCGCCTTTTTTGCTGGAGCCTTACGCTTAGCCTTGCCTTTTGCCGGGCCTTTGGCTGCACGCTCGTCAATTAGCTGCGCAGCTTCCTCCAACGTCAATTCCGTAGGCGCCACTGTTTTTGGCAAAGTCGCATTGGTCGTGCCATCGGTAACATACGCACCATAACGACCCTCCATAACTTTCAGCTCAAGCTCTGTGCGCGGATGTGCGCCAAGAACCTTTAACGGCTCACGCGACGCGCCTCCTCGAGCGCGCCCGCCACCAGCGGCTGCTTCGGCCAGCTTAACCACTGCTGCGTTCATACCAGTTTCGAACACGTCGCTTGTCGATTGCAGCCGGGCATATTTTCCGTTGTGCGCAAGATACGGACCATATCGTCCAATACTCGACGTTACAGGCTCGCCGCTTTCAGGATGTGTGCCAACGGTGCGGGGCAGCGAAAGCAGCTTAACGGCCCAATCTAGGCCAAATTCTTCGGAAGGAACATCTTTAGGAATAGAAGCACGTTTTGCTTCTGTGCCCTCTCCCATTTCTACATAGGGCCCAAAACGCCCAGATTTGCGGGTTATGTCAAGGTCAGTCTCTGGATGTTTGCCGAGGACTTCAGGGCCACTGTCGCCGCTGTTTTCTCCTCCTGGTTGGGCAAATTTGCGCGTGAATTTGCATTCAGGGTAATTGGAACACGCCACAAACGCACCGAACCGCCCGCCGCGCAACGCTAGCTTGCCACTTTCGCATTTTGGACATTTGCGTGGGTCGCTGCCGTCTTCATTTTCCGGAAACAGATAGGGCGCGAGAAACTTATCGAGTTCAGCCGTAATATCCGACGGCTTTTGTTCCATGACTTCGACGGTTTTAGGTTTGAAGTCGTGCCAGAAAGCTTCGAGAACCTTTTGCCATTGCGCACCACCTGCGCTGATTTCATCCAGCTGATCCTCAAGACCTGCTGTAAAGTCATAGGCGACATAACGGTCAAAGAATCGCTCTAGGAATGATGTTAAAAGGCGCCCCGATTCTTCTGCAAAAAAACGATTTTTATCAATCCGGACATAGGACCGGTCTTTTAGAACCTGGATCGTAGAGGCATAGGTAGAAGGTCGACCAATGCCTAGTTCTTCAAGGCGTTTAACAAGGCTTGCTTCGGAAAAACGCGGTGGGGGCTGAGTGAAATGCTGAGTCTTTTCAACCGAGCGTTTAGCTGGTGCATCACCCTTTGCCATTGCAGGAAGCAATGCCCCATTTTCGTCGTCCTTGTCGTCGATACCTTCTTCGTAAAGCGCCAAAAAGCCGGGGAATTTGATCACCTGACCGGTCGCGCGTAACGCATGCTGTCCCGCGCCATCCAGCATATCGATGGTTGTTCGCTCCATCCGCGCCGATGCCATTTGGCTGGCCAGCGCGCGCTTGTAGATCAAATCATACAGGCGAGCATGATCGCCGGATCCGGCTTTGTCTTTGCCAAAATCTGTAGGACGTATCGCTTCATGCGCTTCTTGTGCGTTCTTTGCCTTGGTTTGATATTGGCGCGGCTTTTCTGGAATATAGCCTGCGTCATAACGATCTGATATTGCTTTGCGAGCCGCAGAAATGGCGCTGTGATCCATCTGCACACCGTCGGTACGCATATAGGTAATCGCACCGTCTTCGTAGAGGTTTTGCGCCACCCGCATCGTATGGCTTGCCGAAAAGCCAAGCTTACGCGCGGCTTCTTGCTGCAAAGTCGATGTGGTAAATGGCGGCTGAGGATTGCGTGTTACCGGCTTTGTCTCGACACTATCAACCGTGAAATGCGCAGCTTCAACAGCGGCGCGTGCTGCTTCTGCATCGCCTTCATTACCAATCGTCAACTTGTCGAGTTTTTCGCCCTTGTAGCGGATTAGGCGGCCCTCAAAGCCTTGTCCTTTATGTTCCATTTGCGCAGCGACAGACCAATATTCCTGCGCGCGGAATGCTTCAATCTCTCGCTCACGCTCAACAATCAGGCGCAATGCTACGGATTGCACACGGCCTGCCGATTTCGCACCGGGCAGCTTTCGCCACAGCACTGGTGAAAGTGTAAAGCCGACTAGATAATCCAGCGCCCGCCGCGCCCGGTAAGCATCAATCAAATCGGTATCAAGCTCACGCGGGCGCGCCATCGCCTCGGTAACTGCAGCCTTTGTGATCGCGTTGAAAGTTACACGCTCAACCAGCTTCGGCAGAGCCTTTTTATTCGCGAGTACTTCCTGCACATGCCAACTGATCGCTTCACCTTCGCGATCAGGGTCAGTTGCGAGGATAAGCTTGTCAGCTTTTTTCGCGACATCAGAAATTGCCTTTAGCTGCTTCGCCTTATCCGGGTAATTGTCCCATAGCATAGCAAAGCCATTGTCGGGATCAACAGAGCCATCTTTAGGTGGCAGATCGCGAATGTGTCCATAGGATGCCAGAACGGTAAATCCTGGGCCCAGATACTTCTCGATTGTCTTTGCTTTTGCGGGTGATTCTACAACAACTAACTGCATGATATTTTGACTTTTTCCTGCTCTCTCGCGTATGCGTATAGGCTGACGGGGTTTGTTAGGGTTCGTCAAGAGCCTTTTTTGCTACCATTTTTTATGCGGTTAAACGCACCTTTGCGCCTACCCCCCGCTCAAGCCTGCCCGCGAGTTCATATTCAAGCAAAACGCATTGCACCAACGGCGAAGACAGCCCTGATTGACGGACGAGTTCATCGACGGCAACAAAGCTCATCCCAAGTAATTGGGTTATTGCCCGCCGTTCTGGATCACCGGCTTCGACAGGATCAAGTTGCAGATGCGCTTGCCGGGGCTTTGATGCGGGCATTCGCAAATCAAGCGGACGGACCAGCTCGACAATTTCGGCGGCGTCCTGAACCAGCGTTGCCCCGTCCCGGATGAGCTGGTTGCATCCTCTGGCGCGCGGATCAAGTGGCGACCCGGGAACAGCCATCACCTCACGGCCATATTCTCCCGCCAATCTTGCGGTGATTAACGAGCCTGATTTGGGTACCGCCTCTACAACAACTGTCCCAACAGCTAGCCCTGCAATAATCCGGTTTCGATGCGGAAAGTGGCGTGCGCGTGGTTCTATACCGGGTTGCATCTCTGCGATCAGCAGGCCTTTTTCGGCAACCGCACGCTGCAAATTGGCATTTTCTGGCGGATAAACGATATCGATACCGCCTGCGATTACGCCGATTGTGCCGGTATTGATCGATCCGACATGCGCTGCGGTGTCGATCCCGCGCGCCAAACCAGACGCCACGATGACGCCGGCATCGCCTAAGTCCATTGCCAAATCCCGAGCAAAGCGACACGCAGCAGCAGAGGCATTCCGTGCGCCGACCATTGAAACCACTTGGCGGCTTGCCAACTTGATGTCGCCCATAACCATTATGACTGCTGGACCGTTGTCAATTTCTGCCAGTAACGGCGGATAATCGGCATCGTCCAAAAAGACATGCCTTGCCTGCAACGCTTTTGCTTGAGCCAATTCCTGCTCGATTAAAGCTTGCGGCGCTACGCGAAACGCACCGCCGCCGCGCATGGCTAGATCAGGCAGTGCCGAAAGAGCGGCCTGCGCACTGCCGAAACGTGCCAAAAGCTGCCGATAGCTAACAGGCCCAATATTGGGTGAGCGGATCAACCGCAGTTTGGCAAAGACATCGTCCACGAGGTTATTTCTGGCCAATC
>JAAFIB010000136.1 GCA_013297725.1 Sphingomonadales bacterium | reverse complement strand
GTGCGTGCAGATCGCGCCGCGATGGCCGCAGACTATTTCACCAGCCATGCGGCCGAATGGGACAGCCTACGTTCGCTACACATTGCCGAAGCCGAAGTCGAAACTGCGCTTAAAACTCTGATCGCACAGCAACATCTAGGTCGCGTTCTAGACGTTGGAACTGGCACGGGCCGGATGATTGAAATTTTCGCGGCACAGTCAGACCGATTCGTTGCCGTCGATAACAGCACCGACATGCTGCGATTGGCGCGGGCAAAATTGGCCGGGCTGCCAAATGCGGCTGCGGTTCAGGCGCGGACGGAAATCGTCCTTGGCGATTTCAACACGCTGCCGTTCGGAGACAGTAGCTTTGATACAATCCTATTCCATCAGGTGCTGCATTACGCCCAGACCCCGGATTATGTGATTGCCGAGGCGGCACGCTTGCTCGCCCCCGGCGGGCGTTTGGTGATTGTCGATTTTGCCAGCCATGATTTTGAAGAACTCCGCACCGTACACGCACATGCCCGCCTCGGTTTTGCCGATGACGCAATCGAACGCGCTGTTACCTCTAACGGCCTGACATCATCCGGCATCGAAACGCTAGAGGGCGGCAAGCTTGTCGTCAAAATCTGGTCAGCCACACGACAATTGGCGTCCGGCCATACCTCGAACACCACAGACTCTCCCAAACTCAGGATCGCATCATGATACTCTCCCTTAGCCAAATGGCCGAATCGCGCCGCGCATTGGACACTCCATTATTCGCCGGACTATCGGGAGACGCCGAAATCAGTTTTGAGTTCTTTCCGCCGAAAACGGAAAAGATGGAGGAACAGCTTTGGGATTCGGTGGTGACATTGGAACCACTCGCACCGCGTTTCGTTTCAGTGACCTATGGCGCAGGCGGCACAACGCGCGAACGGACGCATAATACTGTCGCGCGTATCGCCAAGGAAACCAGCATTCCGGCCGCCGCGCACTTAACCTGCGTCGATGCCAGCCGCGCCGAGATTGACGAGATTGCCGATGCCTATTGGCAGGCAGGGGTGCGCCATATCGTTGCGCTGCGCGGTGATCCGCCAGGGACAGACGGGACGTTTGTTCCGCATCCGCAAGGCTATGCCAGCGCTGCTGAACTGGTCGAGGGATTGCGTAAACGCCATGCGTTTGAGATTTCGGTCAGCGCCTATCCCGAAACGCACCCGCAAGCGACCAGTGCGCAAACCGATATCGACTTCCTGAAACGCAAATTGGATGCAGGCGCCAGCCGCGCGATCACACAGTTTTTCTTTGAACCCGAAACCTATTTCCGGTTCCGTGATGCAGCGGCGGCGTCAGGGATCAATGCAGAAATCGTGCCGGGAATCATGCCAGTGTCAAACTTTGGCGCGATCCAGCGGATGTCGACAATGACAGGAACGGCGATCCCCGAATGGATGGCGCATTTGTTTGATGGGCTGGACGATCATCCGCCCGCACGCCAGCTGGTCGCCGCAACGATCGCGGCTGAACTGTGCCGCAGGCTTTATGCAGGCGGTGTGCGCCATTTCCATTTCTACACGTTGAACCGCGCAGAATTGAGCTATGCGATTTGCCACCTGCTCGGCAAACGTCCCGTTGCATTGGCGCAGGAGCAAGCAGCATGAGCCCGCGTCAAGACTTTACGGCCCGCGCCGCAGAACGCATCCTGGTGTTCGACGGCGGCTATGGCACAGCAATCCAGCAGCACAAATTGGGAGAGGCCGATTATCGAGGCGACTTAGACCTCAGCAAGGATCAAAAGGGCAATAACGATCTGCTCTCGATCACCCGCCCCGACATCATCGGCGGCATCCACGATGCATATCTGGCGGCGGGCGCGGATATGATCGAGACGAACACGTTCAGCTCCACCCGCGTGGCGATGGCGGATTATGGCTGCGAGCATCTGGTGCAGCGTATCAATTTGGAAAGCGCACAGCTGGCACGCGCCTCGGCAGTGCGGGCAGAAGCCAATGACGGCATCAAGCGGTTCGTCGCTGGCTCGATCGGGCCGACGAACAAGACGCTGTCGCTTTCCCCCGATGTCAATGACCCCGGCTATCGCGAGGTCGATTTCGACACGTTAAAGGCGGACTATCGCGAACAGTGCGATGCCCTGATTGCTGGCGGCGTCGACTTCCTGTTGATCGAGACAATCTTTGATACGCTGAACGCCAAATGCGCGGCGATGGCGGCGCAGGAATCGGCGGACGCAAGTGGCCGCGACGTGCCGTTGATGATTTCGATGACAATCACCGACATGGCCGGGCGCAACCTATCTGGCCACACCGTGCAGGGTTTCTGGCATAGCATCCGCCATGTGAAGCCGATGACCATCGGGCTGAACTGTTCATTCGGCGCAGACTTGCTGCGGCCGTATATCGCCGAACTTGCAAAAAGTGCCGATGCGCTGGTGATGGCCTATCCCAATGCGGGCCTACCCAATGAACTTGGCGAATATGACGAGCTGCCGGATCAGACCGCAAAGCTGATCGAGGAATGGCTGGATGACGGGCTGGTCAATGTGGTCGGCGGATGTTGCGGCACCACGCCTGCGCATATTGCCGCGATTGCCAAAGCCGTCGCTGACCGTGCACCGCGTGTAGTGCCAACTGCGCCAGTGCACACCCGGCTTGCAGGGCTTGAGCCGTTTAATCTGGCTGCTTGAATAGAAACACAATGAACCAAACAACCAACACATCTCCCTCAACTGCTGGCCGCTTCGTCAACATCGGTGAACGCACCAACGTCACTGGCAGCGCCAAGTTCAAAAAGCTGATCATGGCTGGCGATTATGAAGCCGCTGTCGAGGTGGCGCGCGAACAGGTGGAAAACGGCGCGCAGATTGTCGATGTCAACATGGACGAAGGCTTGCTCGATTCAGAAGTCGCGATGACCACGTTCCTGAAACGTATCGCGGCGGAACCCGATATCGCGCGCGTGCCGGTGATGATCGACAGCTCTAAATGGAGCGTGATCGAGGCTGGGCTGAAATGCGTGTCGGGCAAGCCGGTGGTCAATTCGATTTCGATGAAAGAGGGCGAAGACGCGTTCCTGCATCACGCCCGCCTCTGCATGGCCTATGGTGCTGCTGTCGTTGTGATGGCGTTTGACACCACGGGGCAGGCGGACACCAAAGAGCGCAAAGTCGAAATCTGCAAACGCGCTTATGATCTGTTGGTCGGCATCGGATTTCCGCCAGAGGACATCATCTTTGACCCCAATATCTTTGCCGTCGCCACGGGGATCGAGGAACACAATAATTACGGCGTCGATTTTATCGAGGCGCTGAAAGAACTGCGCGTCCTGTGTCCGCATGCGCATTATTCGGGCGGGCTTTCCAACCTAAGCTTCAGTTTCCGGGGCAACGAACCTGTGCGCCGCGCGATGCATAGCGTGTTCCTCTACCACGCAATCCCTGCCGGCCTCGACATGGCGATTGTTAATGCAGGGCAGCTGGATGTTTATGACACCATCGACCCCGAATTGCGCGAAGCATGCGAAGATGTTGTGCTTAACCGCCGTGACGATTCGACCGAACGCCTGATCGCGCTGGCCGAACGCTATAAAGGCACCGATGCGGCCCAAGAAAAAGCGGCGGCCGAATGGCGCGGCTGGGCGGTTGAAAAACGCATCGAACATGCGCTGGTCAAAGGCATCGACATGCATGTGGTCGAGGATACCGAAGAAGCGCGGCTTGCGATCAAAGAACGCGGCGGCCGCCCCATCGAAGTGATCGAAGGCCCGTTGATGGACGGCATGAACGTCGTCGGCGACCTGTTCGGCAGCGGCAAGATGTTCCTGCCCCAAGTGGTCAAATCCGCGCGCGTCATGAAA
>JAAFIB010000135.1 GCA_013297725.1 Sphingomonadales bacterium | reverse complement strand
ACGGGGTATTGGCCTTTGTAAGCTAAAGAGTTATATAGCTCCATGTCGGGGAGTGGCGCAGCCTGGTAGCGCATCTGGTTTGGGACCAGAGGGTCGCAAGTTCGAATCTTGTCTCCCCGACCATTATTCAAGAGTTTTGTAAGCTCTTGAATAATAACAGTAAAAATGGCCATTTTTGGCCTGTGCAGGAACTGTGTAGAACTTTTTGCGGTTTGCTACGAATGTCTGGAACCAGAAAGCGCCGCCTTTTCGTTAGTTTTGGCGACTAGGGAAGCGAGATTCGGACGCCACAGGGCGTATTGGCTCATTCCGATATCCAACATTTTGCGGATCACATCCTTGCCCCTTGCTACCCCGAAACGGTTGTTCCGAAAGCGAAGGACTAACATCTGCGATCAGCTGATCCGTATTCTTGCTCCACCGTGGGTCTAGATCAGCCTGACCTAATATAATGGTATGCACAGGCCGTTCCAAGCCGAAGCCTCTACTTGGCAATCGATCATCCAATGAAATCGATTTTAAGTCGTTGCTATCCGAGATTCTCGCATGGGCCGGGATCGCTTGTGCGTCGGAGTTTGAATATCTTCTCGGACGAGGACCCTGAATACTCAACGCCGTTACCTGGCAGAAGCACTGTCGCATGAATTTCTATTTCATCGTCCCCCAGCGTTGCGGACATGATGTAGTAATATCCATCTTCTGGACTGTAGCTTGTTCCCTCCCAAGCCCCGCTTTTTTTCGATTGGCGGATCGAAAAGAGCTTCAATCCACAAATCCGACGATGCCTCTCGCTGTGATTTGGATTCAGCCTGTCCCTCGCGCCGGGCGAAAAAGTTGTTACCAATGCTGAATAGCCGCACATCCGCTGTTTTTCAGGTTTTCCGCATGGAGACACTTTGATGATATCACCCTGCGGAAATTCCCAAAACCCTTCTATTGATGCTGCGGCGAGCGCTGTCGCGAACAAAAGACTCACGTCAGGGCCTCTCACCTGGTGATTGCGGAGCGGGAAGCGCAATCGCGCTCAGCACGAAGAACACCGCGATCAAAACCGGTGCCAGCCAGGCATTGCTCTGTTGCTGGCCAGCAATTACGAAAGGAGCAAGAAAGCCCCCTAGGTAGGACGCACTTGTCGACAATGCAGCCACGGCAAGCATTTCGTGTTCTGCGAAGCGCGTATCGCTTAACATAGCGGAAAAAAACAGCGGCGCAGCCCCAGCGAACAGGCCGGTCAATAGTATCGCGCCGCCCGCCCATGCCGACTCGGCACTGGCGATGAAGTGCCAAATTAAGAACACAGAAAATGCTGCACCGCACATAGCTACTGCGAAAGCATGCCGACGATGGCCGAAGTGGTCGGTAGCGCTTGCCCACAGGGCCGAACCAAAGAGAAATGCGAGCGTGGAGCTTGCAAGGGCCACGTCAGCATTGCCAGGCACCCACCCCGAGAGACGCAGATATGTTGGTAGCGCGTTCGACAGCGCGAGATAAGCGGCGGTGTAGCACCCATAAGTTGAAGCGTAACGCAGCGCGTGCAGTCGGTTTCTAGGCCGAATGGCCTCCTCAGATTTAAGATCAAAAGTGACTGTCGAATTGGGGTAGGATCGCCAGACCAACAACACCAAAGCCACCGACAAAGTTCCCCAAAATAGCTGAGAAAGTCGCCAGTTGCCTAGCGCGTGGAGCAGCGGCTGCGTCATGCTTAGGCTCGCTGCTACACCAACGGCATATGCACTAAAGAAAATTGCTTGAGCAATGCCCGATCGATGATCGCCAACAGACCGACTGACGTGGACCGTCAGCAAAGTAAGCATTATGCCGGTTGCTGCACCATAAATGAGCAGAGCGGTAGCATAGCCGATGTAACCGATTGGCAATGCCCGGGCCAAAAAGGCGATTGCCGCAGTGGCCGAACTCAGGCGAAGCAAGTCAACTTCAGTTACGGCTTTCGAAAGCCTCACTGTCAGAAACGCTGCTGGCACCGAACCAAGCGGGATCAGCGCCCAAGCCCGTTCGACTGATGCTAACGGCCAGCCTTGAATCGAGATCTCCAGGGCAAGCGGCGGCAGGCTCATGTAGCCTGCCCCAATGATGACCGCATGTAGTAGGCAAGCGATAACGAGCGTTCTGTTGAACAGACTATTCAAGCGGTGCACGCGTCAGGCGGATTATGCCAGGCAAGAACAGGAAAGGCCAAAGGAAAATCAGAAGATTTGGAATAAACCAGCTTGGATCAAACTCATTTAGCAATATCCAGTAGCCGATGGCCATGCCGCCAGCGGCTATGGTGAATGCCAAAGATAAAATGGCCAGCGCGACCCAAATGCGGTCGCCACGCCGGTCGGCAGCAACCGCCATCAATCCAGAGGCAGAAAATGCGATGTCCAATGGAAAAAATGACCAGTTCCAGGCCACGACGCGAGGCTGGTTATAACTGTCATACATCATCTCCGGCGGTAGCGTCAGAACATGAATCTGGTCGAGAAGGCTCGCTGACCAATAAACCAAAAAGAGGATGTCCGTGACGAGCAGCATCCAGCGCAAGCGTGGTGACATGGAAGGCACAGCGGACATCAGACCGAATCCACTGCACGACGCTGGAGGAGCAGCAAATAATGATCGAGCGCGTCCAGACCTGCATGTTGTGCAGCAGCAATTGCTTCAGGCGCACTATTCAGTGCAATCCGGACGCTGGCGCCATCGATATGCGCCATCAACATCGCCGCCTCGTGCAGCAACATGGTGGTGTTGGCAATCAGCGGCGAAAGCGTCTCTTCAATCAGCTCGCGCCATTCCAGATAGCGCCTGGCATTCTCCTGGCTCAGCTGATCCGACTCTGCGGTTGCGCCCCAGAAAGCGACCCAGATGCGCCACTCCTGTAACCGGATATCGTCAAAAGGCATTGCTTCAAGCACAATCGCTCGCAGTCGATCAAACGGCGTTTCTGCCGTCAACGCCGCTCTCAGCATCCGTTCGGCTGCCGCAAAATGTGCGGTCCGCAGGGTCTCTATAAGGAGGGCATTTCTGTCAGGAAAATAGTGGGTCAGTGCGCCTGTGGTGCAACCCGCTTGTGCTGACACTTTGCGCAGCGTTGCCGCGCTGATTCCCTCTCGAGCAATCAAATCCCAACTGGCCGCGACAAATTCGCGCTTTCGAACTTCAATATCGACAAATTTTGGCATTCAAACTCTCTCTTGACTCACATAGCGACTGTTATGTAACGTATGTTATGTAACAATCGATATGTCAATTGATATCGCAGGAGAGCCGCTTTGACAAACGCCTTTAGAATCACGGCAGAGGGTGTTTCACCCATTACCGATCCGACAACGGGATCAGGCGACATATTCCTGCTGCCCGAAATGATGGGGCAGTCTGGGAGGCCTTTCGCATTCATGGTGGAGGACCCGCCGCACAAGACACGGCCCCGACACTACCATCATGGCGACGTTCTTTACGTTTATACCAAGGGTGAACACCATATCGAAGGCGAGGGAACCTATCGGGCCGGTGACGTCCGCTGGACCAAGGCCGGCCATGTTTATGGGCCGGAGACAACCGGGCCCGACGGCGGCGCATGGTGGGTCATTTCTTACAACGACCCTGTCCCTGTAGACATGCTGGAAGGGGCGGACGAACCAAAACTGGCTGTGGCTGGCGCTCCGGGCAATGAGTTGCCTAAATTCAGTCGTCCCTATGATTGGGACCAAATCGAACTCGTCGTCCGCACGGGCGGCGGCACCATTCTGGAAGGCTTTTTATCAAGCGACGAGGCGGAAACAGCCAACTCTGGAATCGATCAATATCTGACTGCAAATACAGATAAAGGGAAGCCTGTTAGCGGCTCGGCCACCTACGATATGTTTCTTGGTCACCGCACCGTTCGATTGCATGGGCTGGCTGAA
>JAAFIB010000133.1 GCA_013297725.1 Sphingomonadales bacterium | reverse complement strand
TCCTCGACCAGAATGGGATCTCCGCCTTCCTTGCCGAAACAAAGGAATTGCAGGCCCAGTTGACTGACGCAGAAACGTCAAGAGCACGAGCCTTTCTGGATGGCATTCGCGCCAAACTTGCGAATGAGGAAATCCCCGCCGGGGATGTAAACAGCCTTTGTCGTCAGGCCGAGGCCGAGCTTAGCGTTATCATGTCTGATTTCGCATTTGTAGTGGCTTACAAGCTGGCGACGATCAAGAGTATTGCAGTCAGCCAGTCCCGAAACCAACCGCCGCAGTTCAAGATCAGCCAGGTGCTTTTGGACCGGATCAGCGCCGATCCGTTGGACGAGGATGCGATGCGCCCGGGCTATACCGAAATCCAGTCTGTGATCCTGCTGAAAGACCTTGAGGATGTCTCCCGCTTTCTCAGCTTGACGCCTTTTGTCATCGACCAGAATGCGCTGACCGGAGATATATTGACTAAGCTGTATTTCTACAGCCACCGCGAAGGGGATGGGGCCGGAAAAACCGACCATTATTATTTCATTTCCAACCCTGCCGACAGGCTGGACTTATCAGACGGGATGGATCCGAAACTAAAGCCTCATTGCTATGAGTCCACTAGGAACTTGCTTCAGGAGTTTCGTGACAAGGTGGTAAGGCCGTGACAAAATCCCCCTTCAAATTTCTAGATCCCTATGAACGTAGCGACAAAGCGGTTTTTTTTGGTCGCGACGCGGAGGTTGATGACCTTTACCGTATGGTATTCCAAACCAACCTGGTGCTGGTTTATGGAACATCGGGCACCGGAAAAACCAGTCTGATCCAGTGCGGGCTCGCCAACCGTTTTCAGCCATCCGACTGGTTTGACCTGTTTGTCAGGCGTGAGGCCGATATAAACGTGTCATTGGATCAAGCGATCCGAGCCCGTGCAGCCACTGAAATCGCGGACAACGCATCTGTGGTAGAGGCAATACAGTCGCTTTATCTCGACCATTTGCGTCCGATCTATTTGATCTTTGATCAGTTTGAGGAACTGTTCATCCTTGGATCTGACGAGGAGCAGAAGAAATTCTTTGATAGCGTCGCGGCGCTAATCGCAGCGAAAGTTTCGTGCAAGATTATCATCAGCATGCGCGAGGAATATCTGGCGAAGCTGCACCATTTTGAACAAACTGTACCGACCCTGTTTGACAAGCGGTTGCGCGTAGAACCCATGAGCATGGCCAATGTCGAAGAGGTTATCATTGGCAGCACCGCTGCGCATAACATCAGCCTTGAGAACGGAGCGGTAACGGCGCGAAAGATTATCGACAACCTCGACGATACACGGGTCGGTGTTCAACTTGCCTATCTTCAAGTCTATCTGGACAAGCTTTACCATCTGGCGACCGAGCCAGGCGACACAAAACCGGTAACATTCACCGATGCCGATGTCGCCGCTGCCGGGAAGCTGGGCGACATCATGGCGGATTTTCTTGCCGACCAGAAAACCTCCATCCAAAAACAGCTTGAAACGGCGCATGATGGCGTCGACCCGAAAGCGGCGCAAACTATCCTGGAAGCATTCGTCTCGGTCGAGGGTACTAAGCGTCCTACTAGCCGAGCCGAGCTTGCCGAACGTATCCCCGCTCTCGAACCCGTGCTTGATGACGCGCTAATGGCTTTCCAGTCTGCGCGTATCCTGCGGATCAGCGACAACCGCGCTGAACTTGCGCATGATAGTCTCGCCAAGCATATTGCCGCGATGCGCAGTGAGGAGCGCAAAGGCTTTGTTATGATAGAGGAAATGGTGCGCAACCAGTTGCGTAATTCCGAAGTCGTCAAGCAGATGTCGAAATCCAAAAGGGCCAAAGGTAGCCGATTGGGCGATGATGAATTGGCCACAGTGCGCCTTTGCCGCAACGACCTTCAATTGTCGGAAGCCGAAGCGGAATTCATCGAAGATAGCGAGAGGCAGGCCAGCAAGGAGATAAGATGGAAAAGGCTGAGATTGGCCTTTGTCGCTCTATTTCTGGGCATAGCTGCCTTGGTTTCAATAATTTTTGCAGTGTCTGCTGGACTCTCAGAGAGCGAGGCAGAGGTTGCCCGAGAAGAAACGCAGTTTCAGTTGGCGAGTGCGCTGTCAAACCTCGACGAACTGACATATAATGAGATGACATCCCTGCAAAACCTGAAGGGAGCGGGTACAGAAGAAGCCAGGAAAAGCTTCATCACCGCAGCGTCCAATTCATACAGGAACAGCACCATAGGCACGATTTTTGAACGCAAAGACGATGACAAATATTGGAATAAACTCTTGGTGGCCGACCAGCACTGGAACGCAATGGAATATGAAAAGGCAGCGGCCGGATTTCGCGAACTGCTTGATGTCGAGCGTAAGCTACTCGCCGACGATCCATGGGGTCTGTCGCCACGCGTAAGGAAGCGCATGCTGTTGTGGCGCTTAAAGAGCGTGATCTATAACACTGATAAAGAGTATGCGAATGTCATCAATGAACTATTGGATTTGAGCGTCGAACCCAAAGACGTTGCGCTTACGATTTGGTGGCCGCACGACACGACCGCTCTGTGTGACGAGCTCAAATCACAGGGTAGCGATTCGAAACATTGCAAGAATCCTGCCGTTACAAAATAACGAATGATATCAATTAATTGTTGCGATACAGACCGCGCCGCTTTCCGCTGAAATCCGAAGGCTGCGATGCAGTCCTGCGGAAATCAGCGTTATAGCATGCCTAGCTCTGTCCTTTAGATGACCGACTTCAGTTCAACTGGTGCGATCCCCACTACCGCGATCTCCGCTACCCCGGTCGCCGCTGCCACGATCACCACTGCCTCGATCTCCGCTACCCCGGTCGCCACTTCCACGATCGCCACTGCCGCGTTCCCCGTTGCGCCGATCACCACTACCGCGATCGCCGCTACCGCGATCGCCGCTGCCACGGTCCTCTGCAGGCTTTTTCTTCTTCTTTTCAGTCATAATTGCCTCCTTTCATATTCCTCCTTGCAGAGGTCAGCCAAATCCCAGCGTCTTTAGCAACGCTGTAAAGCGAGGCTCTTTACGCAGTGGGTCAACAAACGGATCATTGCGCAAATAGATTACGCCAGAATCCGCTTCTCGGTGCGCCGCTTCCAGCATGTCGAGTGCTTGAGCGGTCTTCCCCCATTGCGCCAGCACCTGAGCCTGCTGATACAGGCTATTGTCACCATTGTCGGCGATCAGCGCATTGAGATGTTTCGTGGCTTCCTCAGCCTGTCCCTTTCGGTGCGCCAGAATGGCCAAACCAGATTCGCGAAAAAGGCTGCTTTTTTCCTGCGCAAATTCTTTCTCGGCCGCGGGAAGTTCGCCCAGCATCATCTGGGCAAAGGCAATCGCTGCATGGGCCACGGACATATCGGGGTTAAGCTCAAGCCCCCGTCTGATCGGTGGAATAGAGGCTGCCCATTCGCGCGCGCAATATTCAACCTCGCCGACTTGACGAAAAGTGCGCGCATTGAGCGGGTCAAGCGCAGCTGCACGCTTGATCGCTGTGCGCGCGCCCGCAATCCGGCCGCAGCGCGCCTCAAACAGAGCATAGCGTGCAAGCACATCGGCATTACCGCGCCCGAGTTGATAGGATTGTGCAAAGGGGCCGCGTGCCGCCTTGGCATCTGCTTTGCCCGCAAATAGGGCAAAGCCCAACGCGGATTGTGCATCGGCAAGCTGCGGGGCAAGCTCAACGGCTTTACGCGCTTCCTCAACTGCCTTTGTATAGCGCGCGCGTCTTGCCTCGCCATGATCATATTGGTTGCCAAAGACCGTCAGTGCAAGAGAGCGTGCCGCGCGGGCCATGGCATAGTTTGCGTCGATCTTGATGGCGCGTTCGAAACTTGCGAGCGCCAGTTCGTCACTGGCGCGGTCACTGGCATTGTCATATTGGTCGATACCCTGCAGATAGGCCTCATAAGCGGCAAAGCTCGTGGTGCCGCCTGGCACCTTTGTCTTTCCCTTAACACCCCCAAGGGCCAGCTGTGTCGTCAGCGCAGTTACAACCGCATTGGCGATTTCATCCTGTACAGCAAAGACATCCTGAATATTGCTTTCAAAAGTCTTGGC
>JAAFIB010000134.1 GCA_013297725.1 Sphingomonadales bacterium | reverse complement strand
TGCCAGCCTTGTCTGGAGTTCGGAAGGCGACGGCTTTACGGTCGGTGTCCATGGTCGCAACCTGACCAACCGGCGCTACATCGTTTCGGGCTATAATTTCCTGCGCCAAAATCCGGACACAGGGAATTTTGTCCTTGCCAACGGGACGGCTGGGTTGAACTCGACGCTCGGCGCACAGGGTATTCTGACGGCCTATTATGGCAACCCGCGCCAAGTTTTCGCGACAGTCGGGATGAAATTTTAGCGGCCAAGGACGTGCCTACTGCGCTTGGGCGAACAGGGCATGAGTACGTCTTTCCAAGTTAACATCTGGCGATCGTTGGTGGTTTATAAAAGGCTTGCGAGCCGGGCCGGGCCTGCGGGGCCTTCCCAAGGACCAAGGCAGCCAACATAGCAGCGAGCCGTTACAGCGATTGATGGCTGCTCGCAGCGTGACCTGTTTGATAAGCCGGTCGGACACCAGCTGGGACAATGCCGCCATGCAAAATCTTGTTGGCTTCGCCACCCTTTTGAGTCTCCTTGCTCAGATCCAACTTGGTTGTTGCCTTTGCTCTCATGGCTCCGCATAAAGAGATTTGCGACAGGTTCTCAGAGATGAGATGAAAAGGGAAGCCGGAAGTGGAGAAATCCATAGACCGGCGCTGCCCCCGCAACTGTGATCGGTGAGTTTGCACCTCGTTATGCCACTGGGGTTCCCCGGGAAGGTGAGGCGCTAAACGATGACCCGAGAGCCAGGAGACCTGCCGGTCGCAGTCGTTCTTTCGCGCGGACGGGGTGTGCCGGGCGATGATCGAGGGCTTCCTCGCGTGACGACTTAAAGTTGGGTCGCGCGCGGCGGAAAAGCTTTCATCCGCTGATACGCTGTCGTTCGACCCTTTTTGACGTTGTTCAATCGGGGTAATATATAAATGCATAATTTTAATAAATTAGCTCTGGTAACCGCGCTCCTTTCGCCAGCTCTTGCCAAAGCGGAGGACGCCAAAAGCGATCAAAACACGATCATTGTAACGGCCAACCGAAACGATGCGCCACTGTCGCGCGTTGGTCAGTCGGTTACGGTCATATCCGCCACCGACATCCGGACAGAGCAATCAAGCGCCGTGGTTGATCTGTTGCGTCGGGTTCCAGGCGTTACAGTTACCAGCAACGGCGGCCTTGGCACGACCGCCGCCGTCAATATCCGCGGGGCCAATAGTGATCAGACCGTGGCCTTGATCGACGGCGTAAAGCTGAACGATCCATCGTCACCGAGCAGCGGTTTCAACTTTGGCAACTTGCTGACCGGCAACATCAGCCGCATCGAAGTGGTGCGCGGTTCGCAGTCCGTTTTGTGGGGCAGCCAAGCGATTGGTGGTGTCGTCAACATCATCACGCGGGAGCCCACGGAGAAGCTGACAATCAACGCTCAGGCTGAATATGGCTGGCGTAATACCGGTCAGGTCGTTGGGAATATTTCAGGCAAATTCGGTCCGATGTCAGTCAGCGTCGGTGCGGGGTATCTGCGATCGGATAGCTATTCCGCGTACAATGAAACGCGCGGCGCGACCGAGCGTGATGGCTACAAAAACTATGGTGGACATGCAAAATTCCAGATTGCGCTGTCGGATGCAATTTCCATTGACCTGCGTGGACACTATTCAAATGGCAAGGTTGATGTTGATGGGTTTGCCCCACCAAGCTTTGCCTTTGGCGATACAAATGAAACTGCCAAAACAGAGGAGTTAGTCGGCTATACCGGGTTGAATATTGCCTTCTTCAACGGTCGGTTCCGCAATCGCTTTGCCTATGCCTACACAGGAACGAAGCGCGAAAGTCTCGATCTAAGTGGAATGGCCGCTTTCAAAACCTTCGACGGCAAGGGCGAAAATCAAAGATTCGAGTATCAGGGAATTGTCGATATTGCTGATGTCTATGGCCTTACTTTTGGTGCTGAAACTGAAAAATCATCCTTCCGCACATCCAGCTTTGGCGGACCTATCGCACGTGCAGAAGCGAGGCTGAGCAGCTTTTATGCGCAGCTAAGCGCTTCACCGGTCTCTGGTGTTACGCTTACCGCTGGCGCGCGCTACGACGATAGCAAGACTTTTGGTGGCAACACGACATTTGCAGCAAACGGAATCTATACCCCGAACAATGGTTTGACGACAATCCGCGCAAGCTATGGCGAAGGGTTCAAAGTGCCATCGCTTTTTCAGCTTTTCAGCGACTTTGGTAACACGACACTGAAACCAGAGAGCTCGCGAGGTTGGGATGCGAGCATCACACAGAAGCTGGTCAACGGTGCCATCGAAGTGGGGGCGACATGGTTTCGCCGCGATAGCAATAACCAGATTGTCTTCATTTCGTGTGTCGCACCACTGACGGGAATTTGCGTCAATCGACCCTTTGGCACATACGACAACGCCCTCCGCACTTTTGCGCAAGGCCTGGAATTTGGCCTGATGTTAAAGCCGGTTGAAACACTGTCAGTACAGGCCAGCTATAGCTGGATTCAGTCGGAAAACCGAGCCACGGGGCTGAAGCTCGCACGGCGCCCCCGTCAAAGCGCCAATGTGTCGATCGACAATATATGGGCATTCGGCCTCGAAACAGGAGCAACCATCACGCATGTTGGCGATAGTTTCGATGATGCTGCAAACAGGCGGCCACTGGAAGGTTATGTACTCGTCGATATCCGCGCGACATATCCTATCACGAAGCGCGTCTCCATTTATGGTCGCATCGAAAACCTGTTTGACGAGCGCTATGAAACGACATTCCAATATGGAACAGCGCGCCGGGCAGCTTATGTCGGCGTGCGCCTGAATTTCTGAAAGGACCGGCAATGTTGATGCGGATCGCCGCTTTTCCACTGTTGCTGGTCAGCGGATGCACGCCGCAAGCGTCGATCGTGGCCAAAGATGCAGGAAAGCCGATGCGGATCGTGTCGATGAATCCTTGCGTCGACGCCATATTGATGGAAATTGCGGAACCTGATCAAATTGCCGCTGTCAGTCATTATTCACAAGACCCGCGTGCAACATCGGTCGATCTAGCCCGCGCCCGCCAATATCCAGCGGTTTCAGGTTCCGCCGAGGACGTGATCGCAGCGCGGCCCGATTTGGTGATTGCCGGGCCGCATGTGTCCGTCCAGACAATCGCGGCGCTGAAGCGCCTTGATGTTCCGTTGATACTGGTCGGGGTTCCCGAAACTGTGGCCGAGAATAAGGCGCAGATTGCAGATATTGCATTGCGGATCGGGCAACGGGCAAAGGGCGAAGCGCTGAACGAACGGATTGACGCCGCGATTGCCAAAGGCCGGCGCACCGGCGCGCCTGTATCAGCTTTGATTTGGCAGAGCAGCGGGCTGGTACCGGGTAAAGGCACGTTGGCCGATGAGTTGCTGGCCCAAACCGGATTTCATAACCTTAGCGCCGACCTTGGCCTCAAGAAATGGGACATATTGCCACTCGAAGGCCTGTTGATGCAGCCGCCCGCCATCCTTCTGGCCGGAGATGCAACGATGGATGGAGGCAAGCGTACAGATGCCAATCGGATGCTGTCGCACCCCGTACTTCGTCACGCCGGCCTCCATATCCGGATTGCTGACTACCCTTCCAACCTGCTTCATTGCGGTGGCCCTGTAATCATTCGCGCGGTTGCACGATTAACGGCGGTTCATAACAAGTTGGAAGCGCTTCGATGAAGCTCAATTTCGCTCTCGTTGTCGCGCTGCTATTGGCAATGGTCACATCGCTGATGGCCGGACGTGTCTGGATCCCGTTTGACCATTGGCTGGCCAGCGATGTTAAATCGTTGATTGTCATGGAGCTGCGTTTGCCGCGAGCGTGCCTCGGCGCCATTGTGGGGGCCAGCCTTGGCATGGCTGGCGCCGCCATGCAGGGCTATTTGCGCAACCCTCTGGCGGATCCTGGGCTCTTCGGCGTATCGTCAAGTGCTGCGCTCGGTGCCGTGATTTCGCTTTATTTTGGCTTTGCGGCATCAGCATGGCTGTTACCACTTTTTGCCCTTGCTGGCGCCGCGCTCGGCATGACCGCGCTTGCAATTCTGGCAGGCCGCTCGGGCAGCCT
>JAAFIB010000132.1 GCA_013297725.1 Sphingomonadales bacterium | reverse complement strand
GCAATGTGCCTTTGCCCGCGCCATATGCCGAATCGAGCTTTGTCGCGATCACGTTCAGCTCGGTCGCTGCACCCTCAGTCGTTGGTGCAGGAAGCACAATGCCCCCGCGCAAGATATCCAGCTTTCGCTTAGTCTCAGCGGACAGTCCGGCAACCGACTGATACTTGGCCGCCTCCAGCGCATATTTCACCGATTTCTCCGTACCAACCGCGCCATATTTCGCGGCCAAGGCATCAGTATCATCGTTGATATAAGTCGCCTTAATCCACGCAACACGGCCTGCTTCGACAGAAAAATCGAACAGGTCTTTTTCAACCGCGGCAACAAACGCCTCGGCCTCGGCAACGCTTGGGCCTGCGGCATCTTGCGCCATAGCTGGAACAGAAATGGATGCCGCCGCCAATGCGACAACGGATACAAGATACTTCATCGAAAAACTCCCCAGAGCATAAACTATAGCTGGAGAGTGCGCCTCGCGCGCGCGCGCGTCAAGCCGCGCGGCGTGCCATTCGTCGAAGCAAGAGCGCCACTAGCAGACCAAAGAATGTTGTGAGAAAAGCGATGGACTTTATCGGCTGTGCAGTGGCCGCAATACTTGCCAGCATATCGTTACCCCTAAAGGTTATTGCCTGCACAAATTGGCAAATCGTTTCGGCATAATCGGCCACACCCAGAATGACCGCCGCTGCGATGATGATCCAAGCCAGACGGCGCTGCGATGGACGATCTGACTGTGCAAACAACTGGCCACCGCAATAGGCACCAAACGAATATATGCCGATATAAATCAGATCGAGCGCTATCCCGAACTGCGCCAATTTCATAACGCCGGCCGCCTGCCAAGCCGCCTGTATAGCATCCACACGCATCGCAGTGGCGGCGGATTGATGGTCCCTAATCCCCCAAGGTGAAACTGCGTTTGAAAACCACGGGTTCATCGCGATCATAACCGCAAGGATCAGCAAGCCGCCCAGCCAATAACGCCAGAACCGTTTTTCAAGCACAGTTTCGCTCATCTTTATTCCCCCAAAAGATAGTCGCAGATTGCTTGCCCTAAATCCGGTTTGACCACAGCACTCATATGATTGCCGGGAATACTGATCAGTGTCCCGTGCGGTAATGCGTCGGCTAAATCAGACGCTGAACCGTTGTCGCTATCATCCTCGCCGCAAACAACGCCGACTGACAGGTTCATGCCGCCGATCGCCTCCACCGGCGTATCAACAAACGTGTCGAGGATATGCAGCAGCGCAACCGGATCGCCACCCGAAGTTTTCAAAAAAGCTTCTGCCATAAACGCTGGCGAGCCGCGTTCATGCTGGCCCAAATTGGTCAGCACATGCCGGAAATGGTCGCCGCGTGCCTCGGTGTCGATCAACCCTTTTAACCCCATGCCAGAAATTACCGCGCGGCGCGGCTCGCACCTGCGCGCTAACATTCGCGCAACTGTCCGCCCGCCAAGCGAATAACCGCCCAGGTCAAAATCGGTCAGCCCCATATGTTCGATCAGTGCAAACTGATCATCGGCCAAAACATCGCGTGTATAATACTTCGAATCATGCGGTTTCCCGCTATCTCCATGCCCACGCAGATCAGGCATAATGACCCGAAATCCAGCCTCCGCCAACAAAGCGGCATGACCATATTTGATCCAGTTAGTATCGGCTTCTGAAAAATAACCATGGATCAGGATCAGCGGTCGGCCCTCGCCTGACGTTGGCGCCATTTCATGCACCGCGATCTGCACACCATCGGCCGCATCGAAATGCCATGTCTTTACTTCATTTTGGGACATCAAGCCCAGCCTCCTGCCAACGTTGTATCAGCTTATCATATTCATCGGCTCGGTCGCGGCGCAGTGCACTGGTATCAATCCATGCCTCATGCAGCGATTCTACTGCGAAATGCGCGACCGGCACAAAACGCGATGGATCATCAAAGCTGCCCACCGTCAAATCGCATTTGCTGTGGTCGGGATAGTCGAAACCCAAAGGCGTACCGCATTCGCGGCAAAACGGCCTGCGTGCGATGGGTGATGACGCGTAATACTCTGGCTCCTTTGACCAGTTCAGCCGCGCCTTCTCCACATTTTTGAACGCGATTGAGACATTGCCTGTCGCCCGCTGACACATGCGGCAATGGCACAGATACGCGTCGAAATCGTCAATCTCTACAGTGTAGCGAATGCGGCCACATTGACAGCCACCGGTCATGGTTTCGGTCATGCCCGCTTCTCCAAACCCTTTTGCTGCATCCGCCACAGCACCATCTCGATCCGGTCTTGTCCGAAAAACGGTTCGCCATCAAAGACTAAAGTCGGCACACCCCAATGGCCACTTGCCTCTAACGCCGTTTGGTTGGCGTGAATTTCGGAATCGAGCGCATCTGCATCGGCAATCACCTCTGCATCAAGTTCAGTAAGGTTAAGGCCAGCACGCTCAGCTGCGCCCGCCAAATGCTCGCCCTCATGCCAATTTTCCGCCCCGCCCCAGATTAACGTCGCTACCTCATGCGCAAAGGCCAGCCCCTTGCTGCGCCGCGCAGCCGCTTGGCCCAATCGCGTCAGGCGATATACATAGGGTTGCTCATCGGCAATTTTACGCGTGACCATGTTCTGAACAATCGGATCGGGCCGTGGCGGGCCGAACGGAATGTTATGAAACTGCGCCACACGCATCATATCGCGCATTGTGTAACCCAGCCAATTGGGGTGGTTGCGTTCAAAGAAATCAGGCTCACGGATCGCCAGCGGATAGACCGGGCGTAGCGCGATATCGACGTTCCACTCCTGCGCCATCGAACGGTAGCGCCCAATGGCAAGATAGCTATACGGTGATCGGAACGAGAAATAGAGATCGGCGGTAAAGGTCATACGCCCTTCTCCATCGAATATCGCTTCTCTGCAAGCGAGAACGGTGCCCCCTCATCAGAGAATAGCTTCAGCTTTGCTGGGATGTATCAGCTAAGATAACCTGGCATTGTCCATTCAGGTGGGGCAGCCCAGCGAGTACGGCTTTCAGCATAGTTGCAAGGTATCGGATTGCCGCAAACTTTGACGTTCGGCCCGCCCAATTCATTCCAGCGAAACAGCGCAACATGCCACCCACCGGCTATTCCGCGCGAGCGATCGATAATGCCATCGGCGCCAGCCAGACGCGCAGCATCGGAGTTGCGCCAAGATGGTGGCTGCTCACCCGCCTCCAACGCTTTACGCCATGGCCTTTGCGATAAATCCCGATCTATGCCCAGTGCCGCACACGCCGCTTCATCATGCTGATCGACAACATAGGCCGCATCCAATTCCACGGGAACGACAACACGCGACAGCCCGTCGTCGGCCATATAACCGCCCAGCGCAATTACCGCCCAATCAGCATGTGGCGTGATATAAAGCGCCGGCTCCCCCAATCGATGATAGCGCCCTGCGCTCTCCGGCCCAGGCGAGCCGAGCACATGCTCCACCCGATCGGCCAATACTGCGCGATAAAAGCGTCCCGTTATTTTGCGAAGGGGGATTTTGCTTTCGATCAAGCTTAGCCCTTTTTCAGATGCCGCCGTCCTAGCAGCTCGGCGATCTGCACAGCGTTCAACGCCGCGCCTTTACGTAGGTTATCCGAAACACACCACAAAGACAGGCCGTAGTCGACCGTTGGATCCTCACGCACGCGGCTGACAAAGGTTGCAAAGTCGCCGACGCATTCAACGGGGGTCACATAGCCGCCGTCTTCGCGTTTATCGACCAGCATCACGCCCGGGGCTTCGCGCAAGATTTTCTGTGCATCTTCGGCGGACAGCTCGTTTTCAAATTCGATATTGATCGCTTCGGAATGCCCGACGAACACAGGAACCCGCACGCAGGTTGCGGTGACTTTGATCTTTGATCCCATGATCTTTTTGGTTTCGACAACCATCTTCCACTCTTCTTTGGTGGATCCATCGTCGAGGAATTTGTCGATATGCGGGATGACGTTAAACGCAATCTGCTTAGTGAACTTTTTTGGTTCGGCGGTGTCACCGACAAAGATGTTGCGCGATTGTTCGAACAATTCGTCCATGCCTTCTTTGCCAGCACCTGATACTGATTGATAAGTAGCGACCACAACCCGTTTAATTGTTGCGGCTTCATGCAATGGCTGCAAGGCGACGACCATCTGCGCGGTCGAGCAATTGGGGTTGGCGATGATGTTCTTGCGCTTGTAACCGTCGATGGCGTCAGGGTTCACCTCTGGCACGATCAATGGCACATCGGGGTCCATGCGATAGAGCGAGCTGTTATCGATGACCACACAGCCAGCAGCAGCCGCCTTTGGCGCGTAAATCGCGGTTGCATCCGAACCGATGGCAAACAGGGCGATGTCCCAGCCCGTCCAATCGAAATGTTCGATATTCTGAACCTTCAAGGTCTTGTCGGTCTCGCCAAAGTCAATGACATCGCCCGCCGAACGTGACGATGCGACGGCGGCAACTTCATCCGCTGGAAACTCGCGTTCAGCAAGGATGTTCAGCATT
>JAAFIB010000131.1 GCA_013297725.1 Sphingomonadales bacterium | reverse complement strand
GGAATTATCCACGCGTTTTGGTCCTTAAAAACAGACTGGAATTTGTGTGTGACCGATATGTGTAAAACGCAAGGTTTCCACAAAGTCGCGCGCCGCCTAGCAGGGCTTTTGTTGCGATGCAAGATGGTGGATGGGCGTTTTCCATAACCCCCCGTTTCCAACACCCAATTCGTCATTCCCGCGAAGGCGGGAATCCATCACCCGGGCTAGCCATAAACGCAAACCTTGCGTTATAACGAAAGTGCAGGTGATGGATTCCCGCCTTCGCGGGAATGACGAAAGTAAGGGATGATATTTTGGGCGAAATGATCACGATGAAAATGTCCGATGGAGCAGAGATTGCGGTCTATCATGCGCAACCAGACGGACCGCGCAAAGGCGGCCTTGTGCTGATCCAAGAGATTTTCGGCGTTACCGATCATATCCGCGAACTGTGCGATGAATATGCGGCCGATGGCTATGAAGTCCTTGCGCCCGCCTTGTTCGACCGCGAGCATCCCGGGTTTGAATGCGACTATACGGGGGCAGAATTTGATCGCGCGGTGGATCTGGCGCGTAATCTGCATCCATTCCTTCAATCGACGACCGACGCGCAGACATGCATCGACGCGTTAAAGGCGAAAGGCCCGGTGTTTATCACCGGCTATTGCTATGGCGGCTCGGTCGCGTGGCGGATGGCACAAATCAGTCCGGATTTGGCGGCAGCCAGCAGCTATTATGGCAGCCTAGTCCCCACGATGTTTGCGGGCGATGCCCCGCGCTGCGCCACCATCGCGCATTTCGGGCGCTATGACACCGGGATCCCGATGGAAGGCGTCGAAGCGCTGATCGCCAAAGAGTACCCGACGGCGCAGATATTCGTTTACGACGCCAACCACGGTTTTAACTCGGATCGCCGCAAGGATTATCATGAGCCCAGCGCCGATTTGGCGCGGGAGCGGACTTTAGGTTTGTTTGCGGCCTGTGGCGGCTGAGTCCAGAAAGTGATCCGTAAAATCGCTCTGTCGTTGCTTGTCTTTCTGATTGCCATCACTGCCATCCTCTATTTCGGGCAGAGGTTCTTCTTTTATCCTGCACCCCAAGAGCGGTTGGCCGAGCCGCCTGCGGGCTATCGCTTTGTTGAAACCCAAACTTCGGATGGATTGAAACTCCGCGCCGCATACCGCCCGGCAACGCAAGGCATGCAAACGCTGGTTTTCTTTCACGGCAACGGCGACAGCATTATGGGCGCAGATGCCGCGACACAGATGCTGACCGAGGCTGGCTATGGCGCACTGCTGGTTGAGTACCGTGGCTATGGCGGTAATCCCGGCTCGCCCAGCGAAGAAGGGTTTTATCGCGATGGTGAGGCAGCAATTGCTTGGCTCAAATCAAGCGGTGTCGGCCCAGAGCGTTTGGTGATTATCGGCAACTCCATTGGTTCTGGTCCGGCAACCGAAACGGCGTTGCGACACGATCCCGCAGCACTTGTTCTTGTGTCCGGCTTTGCCAGCCTGCCATTTGTGGTGTCCGATCTTTATCCATTCATTCCGGCCAAGCTAATGGTGCGCGACCGATATAATAATGAAAGTAAGCTGGGCCGTGTCAAAAGTCCGATTATGATTTTACACGGCGATGCTGACACGCTCGTTCGTCCAGCGAATGCAGTGCGCTTAAAAGTCGCGGCTCCAACCGCAAAGCTGGTCATGGTGCCAGATGCGGGTCACGAATTGGCCTATGGTCCTGCTGCACAACAAGCCATGCTCGATTGGCTGGCGACACTGCCGTAGCGTTTTTGACAGACTCCCGTGCACAGATGCACTATAGAGTTATCAACATATCGCGAGAGGAACCCAGCCATGGCCACAGCCGCTAAACCCGCCAATGACGACCACATCCGCGCTGCGGTGTCGGATGAGGAATGGGCGATCCGTGTTGATCTGGCAGCAGCTTACCGTCTGGTTGCGCTGTATGGCTGGGATGACATTATCTTCACGCATTTATCGGCGCGCATTCCCGGGCCAGAGCATCATTTCCTCATCAACCCCTATGACATGATGTTTGAGGAGATCACTGCGTCGTCCTTGGTCAAGATCGATGTTGAGGGACAGCCGGTGGTGCCGACTTCGCATCCGGTTAACCCTGCTGGCTTTACCATCCACTCCGCGATCCACATGGCGCGCGATGATGCAGGCGCTGTTATGCACCTGCATACGCCAGCGGGCCAGGCGGTCAGCGCGATGGAATTTGGCCTGTTGCCGCACACGCAAACCGCGATGATCGCACTGCACAATGTTGCGTATCATGAATATGAAGGTATCGCGACTGACCTTGAAGAACGCGAGCGGCTGGTTGAGGATCTGGGCGACAAGCATGCCATGATCCTGCGCAACCACGGCACACTGGCGGTGGGCGAAACGGTGGCGGATTGTTTCCTGCGTCTCTATTTCCTTGAACGCGCGTGTGATGCACAGGTGAAGATGTTGTCGGCTGGCTATGACCGTCTGTATAATCCGCCGCAAGGGACGCCTGAAAAGGTGGAGGGTCAAACTCCCGCCAAGGGTATGGGAATGGTCGCTCAGGCGCTGGCTTGGCCCGCGTTGTTGCGGAAGCTGGACCGGATTGATCCGAGTTTTAGGGACTGAGTTCTTGAAGCTTCGCTGAAAAACACCGTTAGCCCTGAGCCTGTCGAAGGGTGTCCCAAGGTTTCGACTGCGGTTTTTGACTGAGAGACGTGCTTCGACAGGCTCAGCACTAACGGTTTAAAGTAAGCGTTTCGATGAGCCAACATAAGCTTGCGTTCGCAATATGTTCTGCATATAAAGCTCTCCATGGCTAAACCCAAACGTCGTTATGTCTGTCAGGAATGCGGAAGCGTGGCTTCGCGTTGGCAGGGGCAGTGTGAGGATTGCAGCGCGTGGAACACGCTGGTCGAGGAGGCAGGCGCGACTGTCTTTGAGATGAAGCATCACCTGCAATCGGGCGGGCGCGCGATGGTGTTGGCGGGGCTTGATACCGATATCAAGCTGCCCGACCGCGCCTCGACAGGCATTGCCGAATTTGACAGGGCGTTGGGCGGCGGGCTTGTGGCGGGTTCTGCGACTTTGCTTGGCGGTGATCCGGGAATCGGGAAGTCTACATTATTACTGCAAGCGGCGGCTAATCTCGCGCGACGCGGCTTGGATGTGGCCTATATCTCTGGTGAGGAGGCGGTCGATCAGGTGCGGTTGCGCGCGCGGCGGCTGGGCCTTGGCGATGCGCCGGTGCAGCTGGCGGCAGCCACATCGGTACGCGATATTTTGACGACGTTGGGGCAGGGGAAGCCGCCTGCCTTGGTGGTGATTGATTCGATCCAGACGATGCACAGCGACTTGATCGAAGGTGCACCCGGCACAGTCAGTCAGGTCCGCGCCTCGGCGCAAGAACTGATCCGGTTTGCCAAGGAACGCGGCACAGCATTGATGCTGGTTGGCCATGTGACCAAGGACGGCAGCATCGCTGGCCCTCGCGTGCTGGAACATATGGTCGATACTGTGCTGGCGTTTGAGGGTGAACGTAGCCACCAATACCGCATCCTGCGTGCCAACAAAAACCGCTTTGGCGGCACGGACGAAATCGGCGTTTTTGCGATGGCCGAGGAAGGGTTGTGCGAAGTCGGCAACCCCTCTGCGCTGTTCCTGACTGACCGTGCCGAGCAAGTCACGGGCGCAACGGTGTTTCCCGCGCTTGAGGGTACAAGGCCCGTGCTGGTTGAAATTCAGGCGCTGACCGTGCGGCTGTCAAGCGGAGCGACCCCGCGCCGTGCCGTAGTCGGCTGGGACAGCGGGCGGCTGGCGATGATCCTTGCGGTGCTAGAGGCGCGTTGCGGCCTTAGCTTTTCGACATGCGAGGTGTATCTGAACATCGCTGGGGGCTACCGGATTTCCGATCCTGCGGCGGACATGGCGGTGGCGGCGGCGTTGGTTTCGGCATTATCCGAACGGCCTTTGCCATCGGACATGGTGCTGTTTGGTGAAGTGTCGCTGTCTGGCGAAATCCGGCCCGTTGCCCATGGCGGTTTGCGGTTAAAGGAATCGGCAAAGCTAGGCTTTAATCAAGCTATGGTCCCGCCATCGGTCGCCGATACCAAAGGTATTTCGACAAAGAGCTTTCGCACCCTCGCCAATCTCGTTGACCACATCCTAGGCCGCGACTAATCACGGTGCAAACAACACCATAGTCCTGCGCTTGTCGAAGGGCGTCCAAAAGAATGGCGCTACAGCGGATAGTTGCCCTTCGACAGGCTCAGGGCTATCGGTTTGGAAGCAACGGGACCGCCTAACACAATGACCGCACTCGACATTATTGTTCTCTTCCTGATCGGCGCAGGCGCGATCTTTGGCTTTATGCGCGGCTTTGTGCAGGAGGCATTTTCGCTGATAGCATGGGTGCTGATTATCGCCGCGATCCGCCTATTGCATGCCCCTGTCTCGGGTTTGCTTGCGGAGCCCGTTGGAACAGAGGCCGGGGCAGCTGTGCTGGCTTTCATCGCGATCATCATCGTCACTTATGCACTGGGGCGCTTGCTGGCCAAAAAACTGGGCGAGAAATCGCGCAAGTCAGTGCTGGGTCCGGTGGACCGCGTGCTCGGCTTTGGCTTTGGCGCTGTCAAAGGGCTGATCGGGGCCAGTCTGATCT
>JAAFIB010000130.1 GCA_013297725.1 Sphingomonadales bacterium | reverse complement strand
CAGAGTTGATCGATATTTCAGCAAATAGTGGCCTTCGGTCGATTGCCAATGCAGACCGGCAGTTTGATCCCGGCTTGTTTTTAGAAGGCGCAAAGTCCGCCTATGGCATGATCCTTGAGGCATTCTGGAAGGGCGACAAAGAATCGCTTCGTTTCCTATGTGATGACGATGTCTATGACAGCTTTGACGAAGCCATTGATGCGCGCACTGTGCGCGGAGAGGTGTTGGAGAACCGATTGGTGCGCATCGACGAGGCGCGAATTATTGATGCCTCCTATGACCATCCGGTCGCGCGGATCACAGTGCGCTTTGATGCGGATATCGCCTCACTTGTGAAAGATGCAGGCGGCGTTATCATCGGCGGAACGATGAATGATGCTGTTGAATCGCACGATGTGTGGACATTCTTCCGCGACCTTAAAAGCGGCGATCGCAATTGGAAGCTTGACGAGACCGACGAGGTCTGATTCACGCTGAGCGTATGAAACACGCTCTCACAGTTTTCGCTCCAGCCCTGTTGCTGCTCTCTGCCTGTTCTAGCGGACTTATTCCTAATGCTGGTCCGACGACTGCAGGGGACGTGGTCTCTACTCAGCATGGCGACAAAGCTGCAGTGCCGATCCCATCAAAACCCACCGCGCCGCTCCCTGTGGCTACACCAGTCGGCGATGGCAGCAACGCTGCGTCCTTGGGCGTAGTGCGCGGACCGTTGATTGGTGAACTGCCAGCAGCCAAAGCCGATGCCGATGCAGCAATGGCGGCGTTTCGGACAAGCTGCCCCGGTCTTGTGCGCCGCGAAGACCTGTCAGGCTTAACGCAAAAGGGTGATTGGGATCCTGCCTGTGATGCCGTGAAGACCTGGACAGGCGATGGCCTATCATTTTTCGCAAGCTTTATGGATGCGGTGCAGGTGGGCGATGGCAAAGCCTTTGCCACCGGCTATTATGAGCCAGAGATATTGGCATCGCGGACCAAACAGCCCGGATATGAAACTCCGATCTATCGCCGCCCACCCGAATTGGTCGAGGTTGATCTCGGCAGTTTTGGCAGCGACCTGAAAGGGCGCAAAATTCGCGGTGAAGTAAAAGGCGGCAATCTGGTTATGTATGCAGACCGGACCGCGATTGAGCAGGGAAAGCTTGCTAACCGCGGGCTTGAAATCGCCTGGGCAAAGGATCCCGTCGAGTTTTTCTTCCTGCAAATTCAGGGATCGGGCCGGCTGCGGCTGACCGATGGTTCAGTCATCCGCATCGGTTATGACAGCCAGAACGGCCACCCCTATACCGGCATCGGAAAGCTGATGAAGGAACGCGGTCTGGTGACGGATGGTTCCATGCAGGGGCTGGGCCGTTATCTGCGCGCAAACCCCGATAAGGGGCGCGAGATTATGCGCGAAAACAAAAGCTTTGTGTTTTTCCGCGAAGCCCCGACGGGACCGAACGGGGCGATGGGTTATACAGTGATTGCCGAATCCAGCGTTGCGGCTGATCCCAAATTCATTCCGCTGGGCGCGCCTGTGTGGCTATCGATGGATCGGGCCGAACCCAACGGCCTATGGATTGCCCAAGATACTGGCGGTGCCATTCGCGGAGCAAACCGCGTGGATACATTCTGGGGCGCTGGTGATCGCGCGGTAGGTATCGCAGGCGGCATGTCAGCACGCGGCAGCGCATTGTTGTTTTTGCCAAAGGCCAGCGTCGCGCGCCTGATCTCCGCACCCTAATGGCCAAGCTGTAATGGTAAGGCGCCTTGCCCCGGAAGAAAAAGCCCTTTGGGGAAAGGTGATGGCTACGGTTAAGCCATTGGTTGCTGCACGTGTTGTTATTCAGCCTGCTGCCGTGCGCGAGGCTAAGCCTAAACCCGTCGCGCCAAAATTGGCCAACGCGAAAAAAGTGCCGCAAGCAAAGGCGATTCCTGCACCGATTAAGCCGCCTGTTCAAAACACGCTCGATTCCACTTGGGACCGGCGTATCCATAAAGGCGCAATCGTTCCAGATATCAGCGTCGACCTGCACGAAACCAACCTATCAGGCGCCTATGCACGGCTCGACAACGCGTTGGAGCAGGCGATCCATCAAAAGCTGCGCGTGGTTTTATTGGTCACAGGAAAGCCGCGCGAGCATGATCGTGCAGGTGGCCCAAGCGGGCAGGGAGGGCGCGGCGCAATTGCGGCGGTGGTGCGCGACTGGTTGGCCTCGTCGCGCCATGCAAGCTCGATCTCCGCCGTACGCAACGCCCATCCACGCCACGGCGGGGCAGGGGCTCTGTATATTGTGTTGAAGCGTTAGGGTTAGACTACACACAACCTACCTATCTTCGTCGCCCCGTGCTTGACACGGGGCTAGGCTTTTGAACGCCAGCCATGTGAAAAGAAGCCAAGCCCCGTGTCAAGCACGGGGCGACGGTAAATAAAGTGGCCGCCCGTTACGTGCTCAGCACGCGCAAAACTACACGCCTGTAAATTTCAGTCAGTGTTTCCAGATCATCCACTGACACAGCCTCGTCCAGCTTATGCATCGTTGCATTGCACAGGCCGAATTCGACGACCGGGCAGATTTTCGACAGGAACCGCGCATCCGATGTACCGCCTGTTGTCGATGCCTCGGGCGTAACGCCGGTGACTTCTGCAACTACGGCCGCAACAGTCTCGCTCAGTTCCCCCGGCGGCGTCAGAAACGCTTCGCCAGAGATCATCGCTTTCAGCGTCCCTATCGGCTCGACAATTGCGCGAATGCGCTCGACCAACTGTTCGCCGCTGTGCAGATCATTAAACCGGATCGATAGCCGCGCTTCGGCCTTTGCGGGGATGACATTCGTGGCGGGATTGCCGACATGGATGTCAGTCACTTCGATGTTGCTGGGCTGAAAAAACTCGGTGCCTTCGTCCAGTGTGATCGCTTCAATCTCCGATAGGATCGCCACCAGTTTCGGGATCGGATTGTCGGCCAGATGCGGATAGGCGACATGCCCTTGCGCGCCAGTAACGGTAATCCACATATTCACCGAACCGCGCCGCCCGACCTTCATCATATCGCCCAGCCGGTTGACGCTGGTGGGTTCACCGACAAGGCATAGGTCGGGAATGCTATCGCGGGCCTGCATATGCTCAATCAGCGCACGCGTGCCGTGGATCGCCGGGCCTTCTTCATCGCCGGTGATGATAAAGCTGATTATCCCTGCATCTTCCGCTATGTTTTCCACAGCTGCGACAAAGGCCGCGATGCTACCCTTCATATCCACCGCGCCGCGCCCGTATAGCAAATCACCTCGGATTTCGGGTGCGAATGGCTCGCTATGCCAGCCTGTACCGGGCGGCACGACATCGACGTGTCCGGCAAAGGCAAACTGACGGCCATTTTGTCCACGGATTGCAAACAGGTTTTCCACAGGGCCGCCATGGGCGGGGTCTGGATCGTCTGCACCTGCAATGAAGCGTTCAACCGCAAACCCCAACGGACGCAGCATAGCCTCAAGAGTATCAAAAACATTGCCGGTCGCAGGGGTGATGCTTTCACAGGCGATCAGAGCGGTTGCATGGATCAGGGCGCGATTTTCAGGCATATCGCCCGCATGGCAATGTCGCTATGCTTTGTCCATATTTTCTGACGGAGCCGATGATGCCTAAACTCGATATCGAAGCGATCCCGCAATCCAATGCAACCGGATATCCCGCGCCATTTGATCAAGAAGTGCAGGGTCGTTGGTGGCGCAGATTGGCTCCAGTCGCGGGGCTAACGCAGATGGGGGCGAGCCATGTGGTGCTGAAACCCGGTGCTTGGTCATCGCAGCGGCACTGGCATGTTGGTGAGGATGAGCTGGTGGTGATGCTGTCGGGCGAAGCAGTGTTGGTCGAGGATGACGGCGAGACGGTGCTGCGCGCTGGCGACGTTGCGGGCTGGGCTGCGGGTGTCGAGAACGGGCATCAATTGGTAAACCGCAGCGATGCCGATTGTGTTTTTATCGCGATCAGCGCGGGCGACCGGTCAACAGGTGGAGGCTATTCCGACATCGACATGACGTTTGGCGAAAATGGATATTTCCATAGGGATGGCACGCCGTATCCCGCGAAGCGTTTGCCATAATTCCTTTGGTATCTTTGGTGCTTTGGGTGAGCCAACTTTATGTCACCCAAAGGACCAAAGAGAAAACAGAATTACTCCGCTGGCTCGCTCTCGTATTTCTCGATCACCCATTCTTCATCAGCGGCAGCTTGGAACCATTCCTGCATCCACGGGTGCGCCATCATTGCCTCAACATAGGCGGCGGCAAAGCCGGGTAGGGTGAAGCCATAGGTAACAAGCCGCGTTACGACAGGGGCAAACATGATGTCAGCGGCGCTGAATGTGCCAAACAGATATGGCCCCTCTTTGCCGAAACGGGCGCGCGCCTCTGCCCATAGTTGCAAGATACGCAAAGCATCCTCGCGGCATTCGTCGCTGATCGTTACGTCTGTATAGGTTTTGCGCAAATTCATCGGGCATTCGCGGCGTAGCGGCAGATAGCCGGAGTGCATCTCTGCCGCCATTGCGCGCGCCATGCCTCGTGCGGCGTCATCCTTTGGCCAATAACGCTCACGCCCTACCTTGTCGGCGAGGTATTCCAGGATCGCAAAGCTATCCCAGATCACAGCGTCACCATCCCACAGGATCGGCACTTTGCCAGAGGACGGCGCGAGGTCTTCC
>JAAFIB010000013.1 GCA_013297725.1 Sphingomonadales bacterium | reverse complement strand
TAGCGCAGAGCCATGCGTTTGCCCTTGGCGACCATTTCTTCAAAGCTGCCGATGTCTTTGGTCGTCACAGCAAATGCGCCCCATAACAGGCCAAGCCGCCGCGCGGTGTCCTTTGATGCGGTCAGCACCAGCAAAGGCACCGATGGCCGTTCACGCGAAATCCGGCGCGCTGTGGAACCAGACGATGTGAAACAGATAATCGCGCTGGTCTCCACCGTGTCAGCAATCCGCCCACTGGCCTCGGCCAAGGCATCGGCTGTAGTGTTGTCGGCGGGGGTTTCGGTAAAATGTATGCGTTTGTAAAAATCGGGATCGTTTTCGACCTGCTGCGCGATCCGGTCCATGATCGACACTGCCTCAATCGGCCAAGCGCCTGCTGCGGTTTCCGCAGATAGCATGACGGCATCGGCCCCATCATAAATCGCGGTCGCAACGTCGGATACTTCGGCGCGGGTGGGCGATGGAGAGACGATCATCGATTCCAGCATCTGCGTTGCTACAACCACAGGTTTGCCCATACGCCGCGCGGCGGACACGATCTTTTTCTGTAATGGCGGGACTTGTTCAGGCGGCATTTCCACACCCAAATCGCCGCGCGCCACCATCACACCATCGGCCAGTTCCAGAATTTCCTCTAGCCGGTGGATCGCGGCTGGCTTTTCGATCTTGGCAAGCAAAGCTGCCTTCCCGCCGATCAGCTTTTTGCCCTCGGCGACATCCTCTGGCCGCTGTACAAATGATAGCGCAATCCAGTCTACGCCTTGATCGAGCGCAAAGGCGAGATCGGACCGGTCTTTCTCGGTCAGCGCCGCAATCGGCACGACCACGTCAGGAACATTCAGCCCCTTACGATCCGACAGCATCCCGCCGACCTCGACGCGCGTGTTGATATGATCGGGACCGATCTCTGTGACGCGCAGCACCAGCTTGCCATCATCCAGCAATAGCCGCGCCTCGATTTCCAATGCAGCAAAAATCTCTGGATGCGGCAGGTGAACGCGGGTTACATCGCCGGGTTTTTTGTCGGTATCAAGCCGGAATGTCGCGCCAGTTTTCAATTCCACTTTACCATCTGCAAAAGTGCCCACGCGCAGCTTTGGCCCTTGTAGATCGACAAGGATTGTAGTGGGGCGGTTATAGGATTTTTCGAGCGCGCGGATATTGGCGATCAGCTTTGCTTTATCGGCTTGTTCACCGTGGCTCATATTCACGCGGAACGCGTCTGCTCCTGCACGGAACAGCTTTTCAATCATCTCCGGCGTGTCGCTGGCTGGGCCTAAGGTGGCGAGGATGCGAACCTTGCGCATGCGCGGTTTATGATATTGCATCGGAAAAAGGTTCTTTCGCGCTATAGAATTTGGGTAATTCAGCCTTCATAACGGCCACAGACAATAACAAAAGGGCGCATAGCTATGCAAAGCACAAAAACAATATCCGATGCCGCAGCAGCCGCTGCTTTTCGCCGTTTGATTGCGCATTTGCAGCACCGCCATGATGCAGAGAACATTGACCTGATGGGGTTGGCTGGATTTTGCCGCAATTGCCTTGCCGACTGGGTGATGGAGGCGGCGAATGAAGAGGGAGCTGACCTGACAAAGGATGAAGCCCGCGAATTGATCCACGGCATGCCCGCTGCAGAATGGAAAGCAAAGTTTCAGTCAGAGGCAACGCCAGAGAAGCTGCAAAAGATGCAGGAAAGTGTGGCGAAGAATGCAGTGGGGCATTAAGCGAGCGGCAACATGATTCGGGTCACCACATTTCCTTGGCGGCCCCTAAACTAACCGGAGAAAAAAATGTCTGAAGGCAATATCGCCGCCGACCAGCTACGCCTGTTCATCGAACGTATCGAGCGGCTGGAAGAAGAAAAAAAGGGCATCGCTGACGACATCCGCGATGTGTACAGCGAAGCGAAAAGCCAAGGCTATGACGCCAAAATCATGCGCCAGATTGTCCGCCTGCGTAAAATGACCAATGATGATCGTCAGGAAATGGAAGCCATTTTGGACACTTACAAATCTGCACTTGGTCTGGCATAAATCCTCCTGAAAAGGAGATTGCTATGCTACTCACCACTACCTCAACCGTCGAAGGCCGTCCGGTCGCTCAATATCTCGGTGTCGTGACCGGCGAAGTCATTGTGGGCGCAAATATTTTCAAGGATATGTTTGCTAGCGTGCGCGATATCGTCGGCGGGCGCTCCGGGGCTTATGAAAGTTCTCTCCGCGATGCGCGGCAAACAGCGCTGGATGAACTTTCCGCAGAAGCGAGCGCATTGGGTGCAGATGGCGTGATCGGGATCGATCTTGATTATGAAGTTCTGGGATCTCAGGGCTCCATGTTGATGGTAAGCGCCAGCGGGACCGCGGTGAAGCTATCTTGATTGCGGAGGTCAAAACTCTGTTGGACGGCACCTTTCGCCGTGTGGCTAATTCCGGAGTTTCCATCGGTTTTTGGGGGCTAGTGCTACTTTCAGCAATGTGCTTTCCATTGTCGATGCCACTTCTTGACGCCACTGCGGACGATGACTGGACGGTCGTTCCTGCTATCGTGTTGATGATAGCAGCGGTAATTTGGTTGCTGGTTTTTGTCATTTGGAAACTGACACGGAAGACCGCAGATTATGAGGATCGAAAAGGCGCATTCTGGCCATGGCTGGGATGGACGCTTTTAGCCTTTGTGCCCACCATCGCAGTAGTGATGGGTGTGGCCATAGCGAGCGGTGAAGAGAAGTATTCATATCTGGATGCTATTGCATTTACCCTTCTGCCGGTATTTTTTGCGCCGTTGCTCGTGCATGCTTCCGGTCGGGCGATTGATCGCGCCGGGCCGTCTGCAAGCAAGGTTCTAGGTTATTGGATGCAACGCTACTTGCCGCTGGTTGCGGCCTATTTTTTGGTCACTGGTCCCGCAACGCTTCTAAGCGAGACTTTGTATTTTATGTCGGCTGATGAAAATCTGCTGATCGGTGTAGCCGCCTCACTAGCCTATTTGCCCGCAATGGTATTGGGCACAGTACTTACCGTTGAGGCGTTTCATCGGATGCCGCAGAAATCACTGGACTGACCTTGCCCCCAACCCAGCCCCTGATGTAAGGGCGCGCCTCCAGTTCATTTAGCCAGAAAAGAAGAGAGCCATGGCAGGCCATAGCAAATTCAAAAATATTCAGCACCGCAAAGGCGCTCAGGATAAAAAGCGGTCGGCTCAGTTTTCCAAACTTAGCCGCGAAATCACGGTGGCCGCGAAAATGGGCATGCCCGATCCGGATATGAACCCCCGCCTGCGTCTCGCGGTCAATGCGGCCAAAGCGCAATCAATGCCAAAGGATAATATCCAGCGCGCGATTGATAAGGCGCAGGCAGCAGGCGGCGAGGATTATGAAGAAATCCGCTATGAAGGTTACGGCCCGGGCGGCGTTGCCGTTATCGTCGAGGCGTTGACCGATAACCGCAACCGCACCGCGACTAATGTGCGAACAGCATTCAGCAAAAACGGCGGCAATCTTGGCGCGTCGGGCGCGGTCAGCCATGGCTTTGATCGCATGGGCCTAATTACTTATCCGGCCAAAGTCGGCGACGCAGATACAGTGTTTGAAGCAGCGCTGGACGCAGGCGCAGAGGATGTTGAAAGCGGCGACGATGAGCACAGCATCTGGACCGCAATGGACGCGCTGCACGGCGTGGCCAAAGCGTTGGAGGCATCGCTAGGCGAAGCGGAAAGCGCAAACCTTGCGTGGAAACCGCAGATTCTGGTCGAGGTTGACGAAGCCAATGCCGCGACTTTGATGAAAATGATCGACGCGTTGGAAGAGGATGACGATGTCCAGACGGTCTGGGGCAATTATGATGTGTCCGACGAGGTGATGGCGAAGCTGGGATGATACATCTAGCCCTCTCCCCTTTAGGGGAGAGGGTTGGGAGAGGGGCATGCGGTGAAAACCGCGACGCCGGAGAGGTGAGTTGACTCCCCCTCTCCCCAGCCCTCTCCCCTGAAGGGGAGAGGGAGATAAGCATGATAATCCTTGGTTTAGACCCTGGCCTTGGCACGACGGGCTGGGGCGTCATTCGTAAAGAAGGCAATCGGCTGTCGCATATCGACAATGGCGAAATCAGCACCGATGCCAAACAGCCTTTGGCCAACCGGTTAGTGATGATCGACGAAAAACTGCGCGTTATCCTCGATCATTTCCGGCCCGATCAAGCTGCGGTTGAGGAAGTGTTCGTCAACAAAAACCCGCAAAGCACGCTAAAGCTGGGGCAGGCGCGGGGCGTTGTGCTGCTGGGTGCTGCCCGCAACCGCACGCCGGTGACGGAATATGCAGCGCGGCTGGTGAAAAAATCGGTCGTTGGCACAGGCAAGGCCGACAAGGACCAGATCGCGGCGATGCTGCGGATATTATTGCCGGGATTGAAACTGGCGGGCGAGGACGCCGCCGATGCGCTGGCCGTGGCGATTACCCATGCCAATCATATCCGCTAGTTGAGTTGTAGCACCAACCGCGCGCCGATAAAATCCATTCCGGGATTTTGGCTGCTGAGGAGTGTCGCATTGCTGACATGCACCCAGCTGATTTCAAAAGCGGTTTTGTCAGAAATCTTTGCACCCAACGCGATTTCTGGCTCAAACAAAATACGCGAACCCAGATCAAGCCGCCGACCGTCCGCGCGCACTTCTTTGATCGTGTCATTATGCAGGGCAAGACCAATACCGGGGCGGACGTAAAATTTGTCGCCAAATTTCCAGCTTAAGCCGGTCGCGACCAAACTTGTATTGCCGTTTAGGCTGACCTGCGCGTGCAGATAAGCGGATGGTTTGCCAATCGCTTTCAGCCCTTCGATCGGCGCGCTGCGGATTCCCGCCTGGGCATCGCTGCCGCGCTCGCCCGCCTCCAGCGTAAAGGGCGTGTCAACGCCGTGGAAACTGCTGCCGACATAAACTTCCTGCGCTTGCGCTGCGGCTGGAATGGCCAATGCCAGCGCCCAAAGGCCTGTGGTTAACAAAAAACGCATGTTGCAACCCCTTGCTTGTTTGTGCGGATTTAGAACCGCCTCGCTTTCATTATCGTGAATGAAAGCGCTCTGACTTCGTGCCAAAGACCCGGGTCGCATTCTGAAAGGTGTCACTAAAGTCTCACCTGAACGGTTTTCGCCCAGCCCCGCAAAGGCGGATATTCATATAAACGAACCCAAAGGTCCGATTGTCAAAGAGCGCAATAATATCCCGCATGCAATCCTACATTACAAGCTTAAAGTTCGCACGATGTTCTCTTTTGCTTGCCGATGGCGTCAAGCCGAGCTAGTTATTTAGGAATGATCGCAAAACTTTATGGCCGCATAGATGAAACGGGCGTTGATCATCTGGTGATCGACGTGAACGGCATCGGCTATCTGGTGCAGGCCAGCGCTCGGACATTGGCCGCGCTCGGCAAGACCGACGATTTCGCTACGGTATTTACCGAAATGCAGGTGTCGGAAAATGACCAGCGCCTGATCGGCTTTGCCACGCGAGAAGAACGCGACTGGTTCCGCTTGCTCACCGGTGTGCAGGGCGTGGGCGGAAAAGTCGGGCTGGCGATTTTGTCAGCAATTGAACCAGCCGATTTGGCGATGGCGATCAGCACCGGCGACGCGGCGATGGTCTCGCGCGCGAACGGTGTCGGCCCCAAATTGGCCAGCCGGATTGTGAACGAGTTAAAGGATAAGGTCGGCGCGCTGGCGGGCCTTGGCGGCGGCGCTAAGTTGGCGGCGGTTGGTGGCGGTTCTGGTGGTCATGCCAGCGATGCGGTCTCGGCGCTGACCGGTTTAGGCTTCAAACCCGGCGAGGCGGGGAGTGCGGTTGCGCAGGCTGTCGAGGAATTGGGCGCTGATGCGACATTGGATGCGCTGGTGAGGCTGGCGTTGAAGAGGGCGTCGCGGTGATAGACGATATTACCCCCCAACAGCACCGTCACCCTGAACTTGTTTCAGGGTCCATCGGGAGTTTCACCCTTCCCAAGAGGTGGCAAACCCAACCCCACAGCAAGGTCCGCCCAAATCGGGTTACGCTCGTTGATCAAATTGATTTTCCAGGGCCGGTGCCAGTTTTTCAACTGCTTTTCGCGCGCAATCGCGCGCTCCATGTCGCCAAACATTTCAAAATGGACAAGCCGGTAGATCGCATATTTAGACGTATGCCCGGGCGTTGCGCCATTGCGATGTTGCCAAATGCGCGCGAGAAGGTTCGAGGTCACGCCAATGTAGAGCGCGCCGTAAAGCTTGCTAGCAAGAATATAGACGCAAGGGTTTTTCTCTTCTCTCACCGGTGGAGCATAGCTGCACGATGGACCCTGAAACAAGTTCAGGGTGACGGAATTTTTGCTTTATGTCTTACGAACCCATTTCACTCAGCCCCGCGTCAAGTAACGCCTAGTCACAGACCTCTTGGCGACTTAAACAAACCACGTCACCCTGAACTTGTTTCAGGGTCCATTGTGCGGTTTGCTCCAACCTATATGGAGACGCTGATTTCGCCGTGTGAGTTTTTGGGAGCGGTGAAGTGAGCGAGGCCGTCAATCCTGTTAACGCGGATTTGGAGCACTTAGGCGCCGTTTATTGCGGCATAATGAATACCGTTGCAGATCGACTAGACTCTATTACAGAGGCGCTTGCAGAGGTCGAGGCCAACCCCGATCACCCCAATAATTGGCGCAATGCCGAGTTCTGTTATCTCCAAGTGCGAAAGTGCGTGGAGTATATTGCGCTGGCAATACTCGCTGCACATCGCGCTAACGACTACGAATGCGAAAAGCTTGAGAATCAGTACAAAGCCGATGTGATTTTCTCAGATCTTGGAAAACTGAATCCTCATGGATTTCCAACGTCCACACAGATTAAGTTTGGCGATGACGAGAACGTTAACTTTCATATCGTCCAGGACCCGATATTATCCAAACGTCGAATGAAACGCATTTACGACGGATGCGCTGTTCACCTTCATTCAGGGAAACTATCCGATATCATTGATCAGGCCATTCCGCCTTATGACCTCAATAGGGTTTCGGCATGGGGTGTCGAACTTGCGACACTATTGGAGAGGCATAATGTCATGCTTCCGCATATGGGTTTGGTAATGATCGTTTGGCTGCGAGAGCCAAATTCGGGTGTTTCGAAAGTTATTTTTGTGCAAGCAGATGGTCCTTTCAAGATTGAAGGTGATGCTGCGATATACAATGACGTTAATTACCAATGACCGAGAACCCCCACCTAACCCCCATGCGCAAACCTGAAGACATCGACGCCGCGCTACGCCCCAAAACCTTATCCGAATTCATCGGCCAGCAAGCCGCACGGGAAAATCTGCGGGTGTTTATCGAGGCGGCGAAGTCTCGTGGGGACGCCCTTGACCATGTGCTTTTCTTCGGCCCGCCCGGGCTTGGCAAAACCACGCTGGCGCAGATTGTGGCGAAGGAGATGGGGGTGGGTTTCCGCTCTACCTCTGGTCCGGTTATCGCCAAATCGGGCGACCTTGCCGCACTGCTGACTAATCTTGAGGACGGCGACGTTCTGTTCATCGACGAAATCCATCGGTTGAATCCGGTGGTGGAGGAAATCCTCTATCCCGCGATGGAGGACCGTGCGCTGGATATTATGATCGGCGAAGGGCCATCGGCGCGATCGGTGCGGATTGATTTGCCGGCGTTTACCTTGGTTGGCGCGACCACGCGGGCGGGGTTGCTGACCACGCCTTTGCGCGACCGCTTCGGCATTCCGGTGCGGCTGAATTTCTATACGCATGACGAGCTAGAGCTCGTCGTTACCCGCGCCGCGCGCTTGCTCGATCTCGGCATTGCGCCCGATGGTGCACGCGAGATTGCAAAAAGGGCGCGGGGCACGCCGCGGATCGCCGGACGGTTGCTGCGCCGCGTGCGTGATTTTGCCAATGTGGCGGGGGAAACTACCGTAACCGCCAAAATCGCCGATAGCGCGCTGAACCGGCTGGAGGTCGATCATCTGGGCCTTGATGCGATGGACCGGCGGTATCTGACGATGATCGCCGATATCTATCGCGGCGGTCCGGTGGGGGTCGAGGCGCTGGCAGCGGGGCTTTCGGAACCACGCGATACTATCGAGGATGTGGTCGAGCCCTATCTATTGCAACTCGGCCTGATCGCGCGGACGGCGCGCGGGCGTGCGCTGAATGCGCCGGGCTGGAAGCATCTGGGCCTAAACCCGCCTGCAGGTGGGCAGGACGGGTTGTTTGATAAGTGAACAGTATAAGGGCAAGTCCGCAGGCGGACTTGCAAGGCGGAAAGGAAAGAAGAAGGGAAGAATTACATTTCTACTTTCCGTCTTCTTTCCTTCCCGCCTTGCGTTGCCCTTGCGACGCCTAATCTAAGCTGACCACCCGAGTCATATTGGCGACCAACCGAGTATCGCAAGTCCAAAGCCCCTTTTCGCAATGCGCCGCAACCGGTAAGCCCATCCTACATGAGCGCACCGCAACCCTATCAAGGCCAATTTGACGGCAGCCAGCACCACTTCGCCGTTCGCGTCTATTTTGAGGACACCGACTTTTCGGGCGTTGTCTATCATGCCCGTTACCTGCATTTTATGGAACGGGCGCGGTCGGATATGTTGGCGCGGTTGGGGATTAATCAGCGCGGGGCGCATGATGCGGGCAATGGTGCCTATGCCGTTACCGAAATGCACATGAAATTCCGCAAGCCTGCGCATTTTGATGATGCTTTACTGGTGACTAGCGTTGCCACCGCTGTGCGCGGGGCGAGTTGCGATATTCATCAGACAGTCAGCCGCGATGGTGAAACGCTGGTCACGGCTAAAGTGACGGCTGCGTTTGTTTCCCCCGACGGCAGGCCAGCGCGTCAGCCAGCGGAATGGGTGGCAGCATTTCGTTCGGTCATTGAAACGCAAAAAGGTTAGAGAATAAGGATGACTATGGACCTGTTGATTTTGAGCCAAAGCGGCGGCCTGTCGATTGTGCAGCTGTTCCTTGATGCTGACTGGGTGGTGAAGTCGGTGATTATCGGGCTGGTGCTGGCGAGCATCTGGTCATGGACGATCATCGTCGGTTTCCTGTTCCGGATCAGTAAGATCAACGATGAAACGACCAAATTCGAGGCCGAGTTCTGGAAATCGAACGACATTGACGGTTTTCATAATGAACGCGGCAAAAGCGAGCTGCCGGTGGCGCGGGTGTTTGCGGCGGGCGTGGCTGAATGGCGGCGGTCAACCAATGGCAAAAGCATCGACCGCGCAGGAACGCGCGAACGGCTGGCGACGGCAATGGACGCAACGATTGCGGCAGAGACTGACAAGCTTGCGAACCGATTGAACTTTTTGGCGACTACGGGCTCTGTTGCGCCATTTGTTGGGCTGTTCGGGACTGTGTGGGGAATTATGAATAGCTTTGTGGCTATTGGTCTTGAACAGAACACCAGTCTTGCGGTGGTTGCGCCGGGCATTGCCGAGGCGTTGTTTGCAACCGCGATTGGCCTGTTCGCGGCGATTCCAGCCGTTATCGCGTATAACCGTTTCTCGCACCGGTTGAACCAGCATGAGGCGCGGCTTGGCCGATTTGCCGATGGTTTCCACGGCACGTTAAGCCGCGAGTTGGAGCGGGAGGCTTAACGCCGATGGCAATGAACCTTCAGTCCGGTTCCGGCGGTCGTCGTTCGCGGCGCGGCAACAGGCGTGCGCCGATGGCGGAGATTAATGTTACGCCGCTCGTCGATGTGATGCTGGTGCTGCTGATTATCTTTATGGTGACTGCGCCTTTGCTGGTGTCTGGTGTGCCGGTTGATCTGCCTAAAAGCCGCGCCAAACAGATTGAGCTGCCAGAGGCTCCACTGGACGTGACGGTCGATAACAAGGGGCAGGTGTTCATTGATGGCGACGCGGTGAGCGCCAGCCAGTTGCCCGCAAAGCTGGAGGCGATTGCGGCGGAACAAACGCAAGATAACCCGCGCAAAATTATGCTGCGCGGCGATACAACCGTCGATTATGGCAACATGATGAAGGTGATGGGCGAATTGAACCGCGCCGGATTGAATTCAGTCAACATGGTGACGCAGGGTGCTGCGCCCCAAGATTCAGCCGCCCCGAATTCCGGCCCCCAAAATCAAGTCAGTGAGGGTTCAGCTGCGAATGAGTAGCATGTTTGCCATGGACCAATCTGAAAAAGTGGGTCTTGGCGCTGCCCTTGGCGGCCATGCTTTGTTGCTCGCGCTATTGGTGTTCGGGCTGTTTCGCGCTGCGGTTCCTATGGGCTCTGATGGCGGCGGTAGCGGCGATGGCATTGCGGTCGAGATTGTCAGCGAAGGTGCTGCGGCTGCGCCCGATCCTGCACCCGCTGTGGTTGAGGAAGTTGAGGAAACGCCTGTTCCGGTGGACGAAACGGTTGTCGATCCAGAGCCCATCGCACAGCCGTTACAGAAAATTCAGCCTAGGCCTGACTCGTTGGTAAAGCCTAAAATCAAACAGCAGACCAAGCCTGTTCAAAAACAAACGAAGACTGGCACCGGAGGTGGCGGCGGCAAATCCGACTTTGAAAAAGAGATGGAGAAAAAGCTGGGCGGGCTTGGCGGTGGCAACGGCCCCAACAAAACCAAAGGTCAGGGCGAGGGTAGCGGCAAGGGGCCATCGAAAGAGGTGATTGCTCAAGTACGCTCCAAAACCAGTGCTACCATAGGCGCGGAGGTTCGCCCTTTTATCCCCGGTTGCGCTCCGTCAACCAGTGACAACAGCTCTTTGCTGGTATTCGTTCAGTTGAATATTGGTCCATCAGCTAACTTGTTGAGCGCCAGCGTTTACGATGTTCAGGGTATTACGCCATCCAATCAGGCACAAGTGCCGGCAATGAAACGATGTGTGCTGGATAGCTTGCGCGCGGCTTCTGCATACAACCTCGACTTGACCCAGTTCGAAACTTGGCGGAATCATAAGGTTAAGCTCAAAGTAAATTTCAAATAGGTGAAACATGAAAAAATATACGATCCTATCTTTGTTACTGGCAGCAAGCGGCGGGCTTGCATCCCCCCAATTTGCAATTGCGCAAACGACCCCAGCTGACGACAGCGAGCCCGAATTGATCGAGGTTGATGTTGAGGCACGGGTCCGCAAAGTCGCTGTGCCGTCATTCGTCTCCCCCACATCTGCTGAAACCCCAGCAGGGAATACCAACGCGTTGGCACGGCAAATTGCCGAGGTGATCGCCTCTGACCTGCGCGGCTCCGGCCTGTTTGAACCCATTGGACCATCGGGCCTGCGCGCCATTACACTCGGCGAGGTGACTGCGCCCGAATATGGCTATTGGAAAGGGCGTAACGCGGATCAATTGATCGAGGGCTTTATCAAAGCTGGCGCTGACGGCAATCTGACGGTGGGTTGCTATCTTTACGACCTTGGCACGACGCAAGAGGTGACGCGGTTGGGCTTTGTTGTGCCGCCAAAGGAATGGCGGCGTGCGGCGCATAAATGTGCCGATGCGATCTATTCGAAAATGACGGGTGAACTGCCGTTCTTTGACAGTCGTATTGCCTATATTGCGGAGACTGGCCCCAAAGGGAAACGCGTCAAAAGGCTGGCGATTATGGATTCGGATGGTGCGAACCACCGTTTCATCACTAACGGCCAAGCCACCGCGCTGACGCCCCGTTTTTCGCCAAACTACAAATCGATCCTGTATCTAAGCTATCAGGACGGCAACCCGCGCATCTATGTGTATGATGTCGATAGCGGAAAGCAGCGGCTGATTACCGCGTCGAAAAACCCCACTTTCGCGCCGCGCTGGTCGCCAGATGGGCAGACGATCCTGTATTCGATGGCGGTCGGCGGAAACACCGATGTCTATAAGATCACAGCAGCTGGCGGCGGCACTCCAGTGCGTTTGACCACTGCACCGGGTATTGATGTCGGCGGCAGTTTCTCACCCGATGGCAAACAGGTCGTGTTTGAAAGCGACCGCGGCGGCAATCAACAGGTCTATGTGATGTCAGCCGATGGGGGCAATCAAAAGCGGATCAGCTTTGGCGCTGGCCGCCATGCAACGCCAGAATGGAGCCCGCGCGGCGACCTGATCGCGTTTACCCGAATCGCGGGGGATTTTCGTGTTGGCGTAATGAGCCCTGATGGCTCGGGCGAACGGATGCTGACCGACAGCTGGCAGGATGAAGCGCCGACTTGGGCGCCAAATGGCCGTGTCATCCAGTTCTTTCGCACAGAGAAGAACAGTGGTAAAACAGGCATCTGGCAGGTTGATCTGACCGGACGGAACGAGCGTAAGCTGCCGACACCGGTGGATGGATCGGACCCTGCATGGGGACCGGTGCTGCCATAGATATTCAAAGTTCGCGGGGCGAAGTGAAGGAGAAGACGATGACAAAGACAATGAAAACTCTCGCTTTGGTGCTGCTGGCGACCACAGCCCTTGCCGCCTGCGGTAAGAAGAAGATTGATAATATCCCGCCGCAAGCGGACAATACCGATTATGGCACGCCGCAGGATAATGGTGGCGGTGCAGGGCAAATCATTCCCGGCAGTCAGGAAGATTTCTTGGCCGCTGTAGGCATGAATGGCGATCGGATCTTTTTTGATACTGACCGGTTCAATGTCGATACCGCCGATCAGGCAACGTTGCAGTCGCAGGCGCAATGGCTTGCGCGCTATCCGAATAAGCGGATTGTGATCGAGGGCCATTGCGACGAACGCGGCACGCGCGATTATAACCTTGCTTTGGGTGAGCGCCGTGCCAACGCCGCGAAAAACTATCTGGCGTCTTTGGGTGTCGATGCGTCGCGTATTCAAACCGTCAGCTATGGTAAAGAACGCCCTGCTGCCGAGGGCTCGAACGAGCAAGCCTGGGCGCAAAACCGCCGTGCTGTAACGATTACCGTTATGTAATGTTATTGGGCGGTTGCGGCTTTACGGTAAGGCACGAAATCGCCCAAAACGCAGAACGGACCGGGGATGCCGCCAACGCGGTCAACCAGCTTGATGACATCGCCGCGGCATTGTTGGCTGCCGAACTGTTCGGTAACTATGATGTCGCGGTCGCTGGCAAGGCCTGGGCAGGGCGATCTCAGGCGGTTTTGATACACCAGCCTGCCCGATACTTTATACAGCAGCAGATCGTCGCTGACGCGGATGACATCGGATTGCTGCGCGCTCGAAATGCAGCTGACAGCTTCGCCCGCGACTTTACCGCCGATTTGCTTTTCCAGCAATTTGGCTTGCTTTTCGGTCAGCGCGATTGGCGTGGATTGGGTATCGGACATCGAACATCCGGTCAGCAACGCGCTGGCGCTCAGCCCGAGGGCAATAAAGACAGTACGCATCATAATTCTCCTATTCCCCCGCCTCGACAATAGCTGAAAACTGGCTATCTGCAAAGGACGCAGAATGTGGGGAGAGTAAAGCGATGGCTTGGCCAGAATTGCAATGGGATGGTGAACGGACAGGGCCGCTAAAGGGCGTGAAAGTCGTTGATATGTCGTCAGTGGTTTTGGGGCCATTTGCGACAGTGCAACTCGGCGATTTGGGCGCAGAGGTTATCAAGATTGAAAACGGGACTAGCGCGTCGGGAGGAGATATGATGCGCCGTGCCGGGGCATCGCCAACCAAAGATATCGGTCCGATCTATGCCGCCCTGAACCGCAATAAAAAAGCGATCAACCTGAACGGCGCCGATGCCGGGGATAAAGCAAAAATATTATCGCTGCTTTCTGGTGCTGATGTTTTCATCCACAATGTCCGTATGGCGGGAATGAAGCGGCTGGGCCTTGATTACGAGGCGGTAAAGGCGGTCAATCCCGATATCATCTATGTTCATTGCGCAGGTTACGGCTCCGATGGGCCATATGCAAAACTACAAGCATTTGATGATTTGATCCAAGCCGCATCGGGCTTTGCCGCGTTATCGGAAATGCGCGACGGCGGACGGCCGCAATATGCGCCGACTTTGGTGGCTGATAAAGTCAGCGGACTGTTTGCCACAAACGCAGTGATGGCTGCAATCATCGCGCGGCATAATGGCGCGGGCGGGCAGTTTGTCGAAGTACCGATGCTGGAATGCTTTACATGGTTCAACATGGTCGAAAATCTATGGGGCGAAACCTTTGTCCCCGGGCTGGGCAAATTGGGCTATACGCGATCCATCAACCCGCGTCGCCGGCCCTATCCAACATCGGACGGCTATATCGCGGTGGTTCCCTATAATGATGCGCAATGGGAAAGGTTTTTTGAACTGGCCGGTCGCCCCGGTGTGTTTGATGATCCGCGTTTCTCAACATATGAAGAACGCACGAAACATACCGGCGATCTTTATGCGATTATCGAAGAACTGATGGCATCGCGCAGCACAGACGAATGGCTGCCATTGCTTGCTGATAACAGCATCCCGGCGATGCGCTATAACCGGATGGCTGATGTGCTGACTGATCCGCATCTGGCGGCGGTCGATTTCTTTGAGGAACGGCAGGCAAAGGCGGGCTATGCCTATCGCAGCATTCGTCATCCGGTGAAATATTCGGCGACGCCAGCCTCTCATTTCGCTGATCCACCATCGATCGATGCCGATGGTGAAGAGATCAGGCGGCAATTGGGCTAGCTAGTCCGCCAGCAACCCGCGCATGATCAGTTCAACGCTATGTTCGCGATATGCGTCACGCATTTCTTCGCTCAGGTCGTTCTGGTCATAGCAATGGCGGAGCACCTGACGTGCGGAGAAAAACCGGTCGGCAGCACCGGTGACGGTGAAGTAAAACAGCTGCGGATCGACGTCACGAAACTTCCCTGCCTTTACGCCGTCTGCGACCAGTTTTTCATACGCGCGCGAGATTGGACGCAAATAACGTTCGGCAATGCGACCAGCCTCAACAGGCGCGCTGTCGCGGATCAGGCGCATCAACAGGCGGTTGAGATACGGGTAAGCGTAATAGGTGTTGATCGTCGCGCCGATGTGCCGCTTCAACTTCTCTTCCGGCGGCATGTCCTTTGCAACCAGCGCATTGAGCTCGATAACGATCTTGCCCATGTCGCGGTCTAGCAAAGCGTGCATCAGGCCATTTTTGTTACCGAAATAATATTTGACCAGCGCACTGTTCAATCCGGCACGCAAAGACAATTCGGAAAGCGACAAATCCATTGTGTCGCCGTCGCGCATAATCTGGCTGGCGGCTTCCAATAATTGTTCGCGCGCGCCGACTGTTTCGTTCGGGTCATTGACGATTTTAGGACCGCTTGTGGCCACGGCTTTTCTCCCCCGGGGAATTTATATATCAGCTATATACCTGTTCTTCCCACCAAGGGAAGAAATCCGGCATATCGCCAGAAACTGTGTCGGGATAATGCGGGTCACGCTTTTCCAGAAAGCTTGCGATGCCCTCTTTCGCATCGCCTGAACGAGATCGGCGATAGATGGCACGGCTGTCAATTTTATGTGCGTCCATCGGATGCGGCATCGCGGCATTGCGCCACAGCATATGGCGGGTCAGCGCAATGGAAACGGGCGCGGTGTTATCGGCAATCTCGCGCGCCAATTTGCGTGCCTCGGCCAGCAATTCGACTGCCGGATGGATCGAACGGATCAGTCCGCCCTTCAACGCTTCCTCTGCACCAAATATGCGGCCGGTATAGCACCATTCCAGGGCTTGTTGCGGGCCGACTAAACGCGGCAGGAACCAGCTGGATGCGGCCTCTGGTACAATCCCGCGCCGGGCAAAGACAAAGCCAAAGCGCGCGGTATCGCTGGCAAGGCGGATGTCCATCGCAAGTTGCATGGTAACGCCTACGCCCACAGCAGCGCCGTTGACGGCGGCAATCACAGGCTTTTTGCATTCATAGATGCGCAGTGTCAGCATGCCGCCACCATCGCGCACTTTACTGTCAGACAGGCTATCGACGGTTTCACCGCTAGCAAAAACGCGGCCCCCTTCGCCGGGCGTCAAGTCTGCGCCAGCGCAAAAGGCACGGTCGCCATGGCCGGTGACGATAACGGCGCGGACATTATCGTCAGCGTCAATTTTATCGAACGCCGCGATCATCTCGTTCATCATCACATGCGTGAACGCGTTCATTTTGTCGGGGCGGTGGAGCGTGATGGTGGCGATGTTATCCTCAACTTCGTACAGAATCTGGGTAAAGTCGCTCATCGTTACGCTCCTTATTTTGTTTAACGCGGAGCCATGCGGATCGCGCCGTCAAGGCGGACATCTTCGCCGTTGAAATAGCTATTTTCGATCATAGTCAGCGCAAGGCCTGCATATTCCTCTGGCTTACCCAGACGTTTTGGAAACGGCACAGATGCGGCAAGCGCGTCTTTAACGGCTTGCGGTGCGCCCATCATCAACGGCGTTTCAAAAATGCCCGGCAGGATGGTGTTGACGCGAATGCCTTCGCTCATCAAATCGCGGGCGATGGGCAACGTCATGCCGATTACGCCAGCCTTTGATGCCGAATAGGCAACCTGACCCATTTGGCCGTCTTCGCCCGCTACAGAGGCGGTGTTGACGATTGCACCGCGCTCTCCGTCTTCGTTCTGCGGGTCAAGGGTCAGCATGCCTGCTGCTGACATTGCGATGCAGCGGAATGTGCCAACAAGGTTGATCTGGATCAGCCAATCAAACGCCGATGCTGGATAATGCTTGATGCTACCGTCGGTTTTTGACCGGCTGGCGGTTTTCATCGCCGCGCCTGTGCCTGCGCAATTGACCAGAATGCGTTCTTGGCCATTGGCAGCACGCGCCTTTTCAAAGCCTGCTGCAACGCTTTCGTCCGAGGTCACGTTCACTTCGCAGAACACACCGCCGATTTCAGCAGCAACAGCTTCGCCTTTTTCTTTCTGCAGATCAAAAATGGCGACCTTTACGCCCTTAGCTGCCAGCGCGCGCGCAGTGGCAGCGCCAAGGCCCGATGCACCGCCGGTGATGACGGCGGACACTGTGGAATCGAGAATCATAGTATTTCCTTAGATTGAATTGGGAGATTACAGGCGTTCGATGATCGTGACGTTGGCTTGGCCGCCGCCTTCGCACATCGTTTGCAAACCATATTTGCCGCCCGTTGCATCCAGCACGCCAAGCAATGTTGCCATCAACTTGGTTCCCGATGCGCCAAGCGGATGGCCAAGGGAAATCGCGCCACCATGGACGTTCAGGCGATCATGCGATCCGCCCAGATATTTCATCCAAGCAAGCGGCACAGGCGCAAAGGCTTCGTTCACCTCATAGGCGTCAATATCATTCAGGCCCATACCCGCTTTTTTCAGCGCCTTTTCAGTCGCGAACAGCGGCTCTTCCAGCATGATGACTGGGTCGCCAGCCGTTACCGAAATATGGTGGATGCGCGCGCGCGGGGTCAGGCCGTGATCTTTGAGTGCTTGTTCGGACACGATCAAAGCCGCCGATGCGCCATCGCAGATTTGCGAACTGGATGCCGCCGTTACCGAGCCGCCTTCTTGCAGCAATTTGACCGCTGCGATGCCTTCTAACGTTGCATCAAAACGGATGCCTTCGTCGATGTCGTGCATCATTTTGCCATCGGCTGTTTCGATTTCAACAGCCACGATTTCGTTTTTGAAATGGCCGGCCTCGGTTGCTGCCTTTGCACGCAAGTGGCTTTCATAGGCAAAGGCGTCGAGATCATCTTTGGTAAAGCCATATTTCTTGACGATCATTTCTGCGCCCATAAACTGGCTGAACATGATCCCGGGATATTTTTCCTCAAGCCGCGGCGATTTATAATTGCCTAGACCTTCTTTCATAAACAGCATCGCGGTCGATCCCATCGGAACGCGCGTCATGCTTTCGATGCCGCTGGCAAGGACGATGTCCTGTGTGCCGGACATCACAGCCTGTGCCGCAAACATCATGGCTTGCTGTGATGATCCACACTGGCGGTCAATCGTTACCGCAGGGATGCTGTCGGGCAGTTTGGATGCCAGCACGGCATTGCGGCCGATATCCATCGTTTGTTGACCGCCCTGCATAACGCAACCGGTGATGACATCGTCAATCGCTTTGGGGTCAAAGCTGTTGCGGTCAGCAATAGCGTCAAAGACCGCCGCGCCCAAATCGACAGGGTGTATGCCGGCAAGTTTGCCGCCGCGTTTGCCGCCTGCGGTACGAACTGCGTCTACGATATAGGCTGTGGCCATGAAACAGACTCCTTAATGATTGATTTAATCAAGCGATTAAACGGAGTCTGTCTGTGGGTCAATGGCGATGCCATTATGGCATTGTTTATCGTGGGGTTCAGCGTCCCAATGCGGCAATAGCAGCTTTGCTACAGCGCGAATAATTTCCCCGGCGGAACCGGTATGTTCCAATGAAATGCACAAAGGCGGGATCGCTTGGCAGCGGTTCTTCCCAATGATTGACATAGCGATCATAGGGTAGCTGCACAGGATCAGGATCATTCGCGATTACAAAATTGGATGCAACCTGTTCGCTGCCCCATTGCCGCCACGTATCACCCAAACTGTCGTCCATTGCAGTTGAAAATGCCGATAACTCTGCGCGGCCTTTATCGCTGCGGGCAAATCCTGCAAAGCCAGCGCAACCACGGATATAGCGCACATTTCCCGCATCCGGTAATTTTGCCATCGCAACTTCTGCATACGCTTGTACATGGTCGGTCATCGGGCCATCGGCATGGAAAATCGACGCAATCTCGCGTGCAGAACGAAAGCCGCACTTTGCCTCATCGCGGCCGCCTGCGAGTGTGAAGCTGCGGTTGGCATCGATTGCGGCAAGAACTTCGGGAATCGGTCCGGTCGTGACGGTATCCGAATCCAGCTGGATGACATACGCATCGCGCCGCCTGTCGATAATGGCGATCAGGCGCTCCCAACAATTATCACGCGGACAAGGGCTGGGGTCGATATCGGATTTTTCCAGGATAACCGGGTTATCGCAATGATGCGCCAAAATGTCGCGGTCTGCCTTGGTCAGTGTGCCATCGTTAAGCAACACGATCCGGCCGCGGTTAAGATGCAGATGTAGTGATTTTACCGCAACCAAATATGGCACCAAAACCGCAGTTCCGATCATCGAAAACAGAATCACACCGTCATCGGCAGCAACTATTGGAGCAGTATCCAATATTCCCTGCGCCGCACGCTCGTGCGACCAGCTTCCAGCCTTTCTGGCAAGTGCTGCGAAAAATTCGCCAGGATTCAACCGTTCCTCCGTCGGAAAAGAATTGCGATATAAAGCATCGCTTTAGATTGAAGCCATTTCCACTTGATTAACAGGATGTGGTTTAACGCGCGCAGCAACCAGCGAACCTGTTACGATCAAAGCGGTTCCAGCGACTGTCCAGACGGTGACGGGCTCGGCAAAGAACAACCATCCAAACAGCGCAGCCCACACGAATGCAGTATATTCAACAGGGATCAATATCTGTGCCTCGGCGCGCGCATAGGCCCAGCTAAGTAGCAGCAATGCGATGATCGCAAGTGCAGCAGCGGCAGACAGCATTGGCAGCTTTTCCAACGCAAATGGCGCTAGCAGCCACGGGCCAGCAAGCATAAGTACACAGGAAACAAGAAGATTTTGGAAAAAGGCGATTTCAATTGGTCCAGCAACCTGCGCCTGCTGCCGGGCTAGCACCAGATTATAGGCATAGACTATGGCCGAGAATAGCACTGCAGCCACACCCCATAATGCCTCCGCGCTATATTCGCCGCTGAACTTTCCAAAAAGGATGATGGCGACACCGCCAAGTCCGGCAATCGAGGCAATGATTGCCTCTCGCCCGATTTTTTCACCGAGCAAGATAGCTGCGAGATAAAGCGCGATGACAGGGGCAATGAAGGAAAGGCCGATTGCCTCGGCCAGCGGCAAGCGCCCCAATGCCCAGAAAAAGCTGATGGCCATGACGGCGACAACGGTGCTGCGCCATGCATGCAGTCGAAGAACCGCAATTTGCGGCCAAGCCGCTTTCGTTCCAACAAACAGTGCGCCGGTCAGCACAGTTCCGATCATATTGCGCCAGATGACTGCGTTATAGGCACCAAGGGCAATCACCAGATCCTTCATCGCGGCGTCCATCAGCGAGAAAAAGCCGATCCCCACTGCAGCAACGGAAAAGGCAATGGCAGGGCTGACTGTGCGGTTCATAGGGCCGATCTAGGCGGCTATTTTCTCGCTGTCACCATCGGAAATCCTGTGCCCCCTGACCTTGGGCAACCAAGCGTTACTTGCTCCTGCCCATCTGCTTGGTTAAGAGGGGGAATAACATGGCCTCCACCCCATTCCCTTGGATCGATGCGCTGATCCTTTTGGCGCTTATTGCGCTGAACGGCGTTTTTGCGATGTCTGAACTCGCGATTGTTTCTGCGCGCTCAGCGCGGCTGCAAGCGATGGCGGATGCGGGCAGTAGCGGTGCTGCGGCGGCGCTCAGATTGTCACGTGATCCCGGCAAGTTTCTGTCCACTGTGCAAATCGGCATCACCCTTATCGGGATCATCGCCGGTGCTTATTCCGCCGCTAGCCTTGGCGGGCCAGCTGGGGAACGGCTCGCGCTTTTGGGCGTAGATGCGGATTGGGCACCGACTATCGGTTTTGGCATTGTGATCGGTATCACAACCTATGCGTCGCTGGTCGTCGGAGAGCTTGTTCCAAAGCAATTCGCGCTCATCGCGCCCGAACGCATCGCCGTTATCATGGCAAGGCCGATGGAGTGGATGGCTTGGATTTCAGCGCCTTTTGTGTGGCTGCTCGACCGGTCAAGCGCACTAATTTTTCGCCTGCTTGGGTTGAAGCGGGATAATCGTGATGCGCTGACGGCCGAAGAGCTGCGCGTTGTCTTTGCCGAGGCGACACACGCCGGGATCATCGAAGAACATGAGCACAAAGTGATTGCGGGCGTTGTGCGTCTTGCCGACCGCCCCGTGCGTGAAGTCATGACACCGCGCACCGCGGTTGATTGGATCGCAGTTGATGCGACTGCCGATGAAGTGCGCGACCGGTTGCTACATTCATTGCACACCCGCCTGCCAGTTATGGGTGGTTCGGTGGACGAGGTGCTGGGCATCGTTCAATCGCGCGATATTGTGGCGGCGCAGCTTGCCGGTAAGCCGATTGATCTGCAGACTTTGCTGCGCAAAGCAGAGATCGTGCCGGACCAGCTGGACGCGATGGACGCGCTTGAGATTCTGCGCTCTGCCGATGTGCCTATGCTGCTTGTCCATGACGAATACGGGCATTTCGAGGGGATCGTGACGCCCAATGATTTGCTCGCGGCGATTGCTGGGGAATTTGCCTCTGATCAGGAACAGGGGAGCGCTGCCAATATCATATCGCTCGACGATGGGTCGATGCTGATCGATGGCGGTATGGCGGCTGATGCCATGGCCGAGGCGCTGGATATTGACCTGCCGGATGACCGCGATTTTGCGACTGCGGCAGGGTTCGTCTTGCACATCCTGCGTCGTTTGCCTGTTGAGGGTGACAGCTTTGTCGAGGATGGTTGGCGTTTTCAGATTGTCGATATGGACGGGCGCAAGATCGATAAGCTGCGCGTGACGCGAGAGGCGCAGGAGTAAAGCGATAAAAAAGGCGAAACGCTCTGCGCTCCGCCTCCTTTACTTAACTTTTCCTATGCATGGATCATGCGGTGCAGGCGATTATCCTTTTTGGATTTCGCTGCCCAGCGAGCCATATTTCTTTTCAAAGCCTTTGACGTCGCCGGCAACGAGAAGTTTAGCTTGATCGACCCAGTTATCACGCCCGATGCGGCCCGCGAAATTTCCAAGTTTTGAATCGATCTCGCGGATGTCGGCGGCAGACCAATTGGCAACCTGTTCAAAGCTGGTCACGCCAAGCGATTTGAGCAGAGTGTTCAGCTTTGGACCAACGCCTTTCAACAGTTCCAGATTGTCTGGAATGACGATCTTGGGTGCAGCTTTTGGCTTTGCAGCGGGCTTTGGCTTAGCAACTGGCACTACCTTTGCCTTTGCAGGGGCAGCAACCTTAGGCTTAGCAACTGGCGCTGCCTTCACCTTAGGGGCTTCAACCTTTGCTTTGGCGACCGGCGCTTTCGGTGCAGCAGCCTTTTTAACCGGTGCAGCTGCTACTTTTGGTGCGGCTACTGCTGCGGCCTTTGGCTTTGGAGCAGCCTTTGCCTTAGGAGCGGCGGCAGCTTTTGCTTTGGGTGCAGCCTTCACAGGCGCTTTTACTGCAACCTTTGCTTTGGGTGCTGCCTTGGCAGTCTTCATCAAATTTACCGGCTCAGTCGCGGCTGGCATTGTTTTGGCCAGATCGGATACTGCCTTTGGCGCAGACGGTGCGATTTTCGGTGTCTGGACGTCAGCTTCGATCCGGTGACGCGCCCACACCCAATAGGCTGTGGCAACGCCGATCATCAATGCGATCAGAAAAGCGAGCCAGTTGGCCGCAATCAGTTCGAGCATTTGTATTCTCCCCTAAAAAATATGGTGCGTTCAGGATATTAGCGTTCAGGCGGTGCGCCCGTTGCCACCCCAAACCAGATAGCCAAGGCCAAGGCCGATGGCGAAAAATGCGAGTAGCAACAACAGTGTTTCAAACCACAAAGCCATATCAATTACCTCCTTCTGGTGCCGCAGCTGAGGCAGCGATAGCGAAAACGGTGCGGCGGTTTTTGGCATTTGCCGCTGCACTGCGGATATTTTCAAGCGGTTGCGTAGAACCATAGCCTTTGGCTGTTAGCCGCTCCTTTGGAACGCCCTTTGCGACCAACGCTGCGACAACGCGCTCGGCGCGCTCTTGCGACAAGATCTGGTTGGTTTCAGCTACACCTGACAAGTCAGTATGGCCCTGCACTTCGACAGCCATGCCTGCGCACGGCTTAAGCGCGGCAGCAACTTCGTCCAGCACGCTATTGTTTTCGGCAAGATAGGCGCTGCCGGATTGGAAATTCACTGTTTTACCAGCCATAACCTTGTTGATGTCTTGCTGACAGGCAGCGATTGCCTCTTTGCTGGCAGGAGCCTCGACCTTTGCTGGCGCGATATCAGCGGACGCAACTACCGGTCCCGTGTTCCAGCGAGCGTCGGCAACCCCCGGAATGGCTTTCATCTTGGCGATGATATCGGCCTTTTCCGCGTCGGTCTTGTCACCTGAAAGGATAATGATCCGGCGTAATTGCGGCGTGCGCTCAACCGCAGCCGTCACGCCCGCAATCGCATTTGAAGTCAGCGCCTCTTGCGCTTTTGCATCCAAACCGTCGACGAATTTTACGCCGCCGTTCATTGCGCTGTGTGATCCCCATGCGAGCAGCGCCGTTAACGCCGCGCCGATCAGGATTTTGTTACCTGCTTCCATATTCTCTACTCCCCAGATCGCCTGACGCGATTCTCAACCATTTATTGATGTAGCGCCTCTCGGTTGAGAGTCCAGCAACCGCTGGTAAAAAGCAATCGAATGCAAGCGCTGTCCTATTTTGACATTTTTTCCCGTTCCACTTCGCGCCAGCCAATATCGCTGCGGCAAAAGCCTGTGGGAAAGTCGATCACGTCTATGGCGGCATAGGCATTGCTTTGTGCCTCGCTGGCGTTTGCACCCAATGCAGTAACATTCAGAACGCGTCCGCCATTAGCAACCAATTGGCCATCGTTAAGGGTTGTGCCGGCCTGAAAAACCAACGCGTTCCCGACATCCCCGATACAAATCGTTCCGCCTTTTTCCGGTGTTCCCGGATAGCCCTTAGCTGCCAAAACAACGGTGAGTGCAGTTTGATCCAAAAAGACCGGCGCGGGCGCTTTTGATAACATAGCATTGGCAGTGGCCTGCATCAGCTGCGCCAGATCGCCCTGATATCGCATCATCAGCACCTGACACTCCGGATCGCCAAAGCGTGCGTTATATTCGATCAGTTTCGGGCCGCTCTCTGTCAACATCAACCCGGCAAAGAGCACGCCGGAATAGGGCATATCTTTATCGGCAAGAATTTTGACAGTTGGCTTTATGATCTTTGCCATCACCTCTGCTTCAAGCGCAGGTGTCAGCACAGGGGCAGGTGAATATGCTCCCATGCCTCCGGTATTTGGCCCCGTGTCACCGTCACCAACACGCTTATGATCCTGTGCCGAACCGAATGCGACGACATCAATTCCATCGGTCAACGCAAAGAAGCTGACCTCCTCACCGGTCATAAAGTCTTCGATCACAACAGACGCGCCAGCATCACCGAAACCGCCGCCAAACATATCATCTAGTGCCGCCAGTGCGTCGTCATGTGTTTCTGCGATAATTACGCCTTTACCGGCGGCAAGTCCGTCTGCCTTTATGACAAACGGGGGCTTAAAATCGGCAAGCCCGGCGATTGCGTCTGCCTTGCTAGTGTAGCGTTCATATGCCGCAGTGGGAATGTTTGCTGCCGAGCACAGTTCTTTGGTAAAACCTTTTGATCCCTCAAGCTGCGCAGCTTTTGCTGTCGGACCGAAAACGGCAACGTCCGCTACATGCAAGCTGTCTGCAAGGCCATCGACCAATGGCGTTTCGGGGCCAACAACGACCAGATCGATATCATTATCAACGCAAAAACAGACGATCGCTGCATGATCACGCGGATCAAGATCAACCAGCTCTGCGTTTTCGCCTATTCCCGGATTGCCCGGTGCAGCATAAAGCTTGTCACAGCTTGGCGAGCCTGCCAATTTCCAAGCGAGCGCATGTTCGCGCCCACCCGATCCGATCAACAAGATATTCAACGACAGGACTCCATTGATAGACGACGACGAAAGAGATGCACGGCTGTTAGCCGAGGCGACCGAGGGCAGCAATGCCCCTGCATTGTCCGTGTCGGAAATTTCCTCTGCACTGAAACGCTCTGTCGAGGATCGTTTCGGCCATGTCCGGGTGCGCGGCGAGATATCGGGCTATAAACGGGCCGCATCCGGGCATCTGTATTTCAGTTTGAAAGATGCTGACGCAAAGCTTGATGGCGTGATGTGGAAAGGCAATGCCGCGCGGCTGCCCTTTGCACCGGAGGACGGGTTAGAGGTCGTTGCGACGGGCAAGCTGACCACCTATGCCGGACGTTCCAGCTATCAGATTATCGCAGACCGGCTGGAGCTGGCAGGCGAAGGCGCGCTGATGCTATTGTTTGAAAAGCTAAAGGCGCGGCTTGCGGTTGAGGGTCTGTTCGCAACAGAACGCAAACGTGCGATCCCGTATCTGCCGAAAAAGATTGGCATTGTGACTTCGCCGACCGGCGCAGTGATCCGTGACATCTTGCACCGTCTGGCGGATCGTTTTCCAAGCCAGGTGATTGTATGGCCGGTGTTGGTGCAAGGCGACACAGCGGCAGCGCAAGTGGCGGCTGCAGTGAACGGCTTTTCCGCGATGGCGCCCGAAACCCGGCCTGATCTGTTGATTGTTGCGCGTGGTGGCGGCTCGATTGAGGATTTATGGGCGTTTAACGAAGAAGCGGTTGTGCGCGCGGTTGCGAATTCGGCGATCCCGGTCATCTCTGCAGTCGGGCATGAAACCGACACGACCTTGTGCGATTTCGCCGCCGATTTGCGCGCACCCACCCCAACCGCTGCGGCGGAAATGGCGGTGCCGGTTCGGCTCGATCTTACCGAGCGGTTGGTGCAACAAGGATTACGCATGGACGGCGCGATTAGGCGGACGGTTCAGCGGGGAATAGAGCGGCTAGAGGCGCAGCGGCGATTACTGCCAAAGCCCGCCGATCTTGCCGCCCCATGGCAACAACGCGCCGATGAATTGACAGAGCGGCTGCGCCGTGGGCTTGAACGCCGGGTCGAAAACACGCGGTTGTCTTTTGCGGGAATGGCGACGCGGCTTAGCCCGCCACTTTTGCGCAGACGTGTTGGTTTGGCAAAGGATCGGCTGGCGGCGCAACGCCTGCCAAGTGCGCAAATAAACAGGCGGCTAGAGGTCGCGCAGGGTAAGCTTGATTCTTTGGCGCGGCTTGCAACGTCGCTGCATCCATTAGCCCCGCTGAACCGGGGCTTTGCCAAAATATCAGATAGCGACGGCAAAACGATTATGGGAACCGATGCGGCCAAAGCGGCTGGGCAAGTTTCTATCCGCTTTGCCGATGGCAGCGTGGATGCGCTGGTCGGTGGCGGCGGCGCGGCGCGCACGCGTCCGGCCAAGCCAACGCCGCCCAGCAATCAATCCAACCTGTTTGACTAAACTCACTAAACTCATTGCCCGTTCAGCTTGAAATCGCCATAATGCCCTTATGTTGATGATGAACAGAAATCGTGTGGCAAAACTGTATTACATGGCCAGCAGCTTTCGTATGTTGGCAAGCGGCGACCATGTTTTGTGCGCAGTATCGGGCGAGGCCATCCCGCTTGATGAATTGCGCTATTGGAGTGTTGCTAAGCAGGAACCCTATGCCAGCGCCGAAATTTCGACGCGCGCTGCGTTGGGCGGGCGTTAAGATACATGCCTTTGTCTAGGATTTCTGCCATTGGCCTATGCATGGGTGCTGCGATCAGCTGTTCTGCGCATCCTTCTTTATTGGCATTGCCAACACCCCGTGCACCTTTGGCAATAGCTGCAGTTGCGCCAGCACCTGCGCCGCGGACCAGTTTTTTCTTGTCGCGCCCTGCATCGCAAGGCGCGCTAGTTATCGGCCAAGCGCCCGATACCACCACTTCACTCCGTTTTGACGGCCAAGACGTGCGCGTTGAAAACGACGGTTATTTCCTAATCGCTTTTGATCGTGATGCAGGCCCGTCTAGCAAGCTGACCGCTACGTTGCGTAATGGAACAACGGTTGAGCAAGCGATTACAGTTACGCCATTTCAATGGGCGTTGTCCTACGTCAACACGCCAGCAACAGGCGGAGCCAAGACCGAGGCCGAACTTGCGGCCCGCCGTCCGGGCGAACTGCAACAAATTGGCGCGGCACGCACTAAGATAAGCGATTCAAAGGGCTGGCGTCAGGATATGATCTGGCCGATTAACTATTGGACAGTGCCAGGCGGTCGCGTGTCCGGCTTGTTCGGGCGGCAACGTTTTTATCAAGGAAAGCCTGGCAGCCCACATGGCGGTCTTGATATTGCCGCCGCCACAGGCACGCCCTTTGTGTCTCCTGCGGACGGCGTAGTTGTGCTGGCGGCAAAGGATACGCCGTTCACACTTGAGGGACATTTACTCCTGGTTGATCACGGCAACGGCCTAAACAGCGCGTTCCTGCACTGCTCAGAATTGCTGGTCGAGGTGGGGCAGGTGGTGAAGCAGGGGCAAGTGCTTGGCAAAGTTGGCGCAACCGGTCGTGCAGCGGGCGCGCATTTGCATTGGGGTTTGCGCTGGCGTGATGCACGCGTTGATCCGTTGCGTCTGGTGCCCAAGGCACCTGCGCCAAAAGTGGTTCCGAAGAAAAAGCCTTAATTGATCCGCTTCATCCGAATCGCCGGGCCGTCATCAATGTTCACAAAATAGCTGCCCATAGCTGCTTTACGAATAGACACCTTCAGTCCACTCTGTGGTTTGCGATTGATGGTTTTGTTGTCAATTTGCTGCCACCGCGCCCCATCTTCCAAAACAATATACCATTTACCGTCTTCTAATGTTGAAGCACTTTTAGCGATTGCTTCGATTTCTGTAATCTCGTTTTCGTTATCATCATCGTCACTAAAAATACCAATTTTAGGCAGTGTGAAGCCAAAAAGTCCCCGTTTAGCCTCTTTGATCCCTGTTTTGTCGACGAGGACAATTTCTTTGCTTTTCTGGGCTTGATCTAGCGTCACAACTTTTTCGTCGTAACAAGCAAGCCGCTGTTCCGGACTTTCGATAAGTTTGCAGGCAACAACATCTTCAAAAAGTTTAGGACGACCAAGTGCAGCCGTGTTGTCATCCTTCGCCATAATTGCCGTGCCGATACCGAGCATACTGACTAGAACGACTGAGAAGCCAAATTGTCGATGCATAACTGATCCTCCACCATAAATGGTTTTAATAGACAACAAATCGGTTTGGCAAGCAGTGGAAGCTCCGCTTAGTTCTCTCCATCAGACTGTGGCAAAATGGTGACAGGCGGCGAAATTAAGTTGCGCGTAGACGCAAATGCTTTGCCCCCACGGCAAAAATCCGCCAATCACTGTGGCAATCTGGGCTAGAAAATACGCGCTTTTGTTTTTGACATAGTGCAATTTTTCAAACCTTAGAGAAGTTTAATCAGGCGCATCTGGGCCGTAAAGGAATGGATGTCGCCCTCTTTTTATAGGGGCTGGAAACGTGAAAATGACACGTCTTAGCAAACTTAACTACACTGCAGCGCCACTGGCGCTTGGTCTTGCGCTTATCTCTACACCATCATTTGCGCAGGACGCAGATGAAGCTGAAAGCGCTGGTGAATCTATCGTCGTTACCGGATCGCGCATTGCTCGGCCCGATCTTACTTCGAACTCACCCATCACTGTCGTCTCGGGTGAAGCTCTTCAAGATCAGGGTGCTGTTAACGTTGAAGAAGCGTTAAACCAGCTGCCTCAAATTACACCTGGCCTGAACGCTAACGTTAACAATGGCGGTAATGGCACGGTTTCGGTTGACGTGCGTGGTCTGGGAGCTAGCCGCACCCTTGTGCTGGTCAACGGTCGCCGTATGGTGCCTTCGAACAATACCGGTGTTGTCGACTTGAACGTCATCAATCCACTTTTGATTGACCGCGTTGACGTTGTAACTGGTGGTCAGGCTGCAACTTATGGTTCGGATGCTCTTGGCGGCGTCGTCAATTTCATTCTGAAAAACAAGTTTGAAGGCGTTGAGCTTTCCAGCCAATATGGCTTAACTAGCCGTGGCGATAGCCAGCTTTGGACTGTTGGCGGTGTTGTCGGCGGCAATTTTGCCGATGATCGCGGAAATGCAACGCTTGCTGTTTCCTACACGGAACGTTCGCCTTCTTTCCAAGACGAACGTTCATGGTCGCGGATCGACCAGAATGGTGGTTCAGCAACCGGTATCGCAGGTCGCTTAGACAACTCATTTGCAAACCCATTTGCAACCGGTGGCAACCGTGCATTTAATGCAGACGGTTCGGTTCGTGCTTTCGTCAACAATTTTGACCTCACGAACCCGGCGACTGACCGCTACAATTTTGCGCCAGTGAACTACATCCAGACGCCGCAAAAGCGCTTTACGATGACTGCGCTTGCAAATTTTGACATCAACGACAACATCAACTTCTATGCTGAAGGCAGCTATGTTCAGAGCGAAGTGAAGTTGCAGTTGGCGCCGACGCCTGCGACGAACATTTTTGTAAATCCGACGTCGCCGGTTCTTTCGGCTTCTGCGCTTGCCTTGGCTGCTGGACGTCCTACCCCTGGCGCGCCGCTGACCTTCCGCCGTCGTATGGTAGAAGTCGGCCCGCGTATTCAAACGTTTAATTTTGACGTCACGCAGGTGAACGTTGGATTAAAGGGCAAGCTGTTCGATGGCTGGGACTTCGACGTTTATTATGGTCGCGGTCGCGTTGACTCAGCGCAAGGCTTGCAGAACGACGTTTCACGTGCACGTCTAACTTCAGGCCTTAATGGTTGCCCTGTAGGGTCGCCAGCTGGATGTGTTACTGTTAACGCATTTGGTCCCAATACCATTACGCAGGCTGCTGCTAACTATATCCGTATTGCATCGGCAGTCGATCAGTTCGGTTTTGATCGTGACAATGTTGTTGCCGTCGCAAATGGTACGCTTGGAAAATTGCCTGGTGGTGACATTGGTGTTGCGGTTGGTTTGGAATATCGCCGCGACGCGTCGAACTTTATTCCGTCTGATCCCGCACAGCGCGGCGATCTTACCGGTTTCAACGCCGTTCAGCCAATCAACGGTTCGTTCGACTCGAAGGAAGTTTTCGGCGAAGTCCGGCTGCCGGTCATTGACATGCTGACACTGGAAGCAAAGGGTCGTTATTCTGACTTCTCCACAGTTGGTGGTAACTTCACCTGGAGCGTTGGTGGTGATTTCCGTCCAGTCGAAGACATTCGGATGCGCGCAACCTATTCACGTGCAAACCGCGCTCCTTCGGTGTTCGAACTGTTCCAAGCGGGTGACCAAGGCTTCCCAGCAGTAACTGATCCGTGCTTCCGCGGTCAGCCCGCTGGTGTTCGCCCCGCTCCATCTGCTGGTGTTGCCGCGATTTGCGTTTTGCAAGGCCTGCCAAACCCGACAACTAACGTGTTGACGCAAACCAACGCGCAGATTGAGGCAACATTCACGGGTAATACCAATCTTCGGGAAGAAACGTCAGATACACTGACCGCAGGTATTCAGTTTACCCCTAGCTTTGCTGAAGGGTTGACGCTGTCAGTCGACTATTTCGATATCAAGATTGACGGTTATGTGGCCCGCGTTGCCGGTGGTGCTAATGGTTTGGTTGCAGAGTGCTTTGCACAGAACATCACTACCGCTGCTCAGCTTGCTGCAAATCCTTACTGCAGTCTGCTTACACGTCGTCCTAATGGCGATTTGCTTGCAACGGTTCCGCTGACCAACGAGTTGGCGCCTGGTGCAAACAATAAGCTGAAAACCCGTGGTGTCGATGTGGCTTTTGCCTATCCGATCGGTCTTGGGTTTGCCGGATTGGATAATAGCAAGCTTACCGTATCGAGCAATGTCACCTATTTGATGGACTACAAGTTCAATGGGACTGACTTTGCTGGCTATGCATCGGGTGACTTCGGCACACTTCCACATTGGAAAGCAAATACTCGCCTGACATATTCGGATGATAATCTGAATTTGGCGCTGAATTGGCAGTATATCGGCAAGAGCCGCGATACCTTTGGCGATCCAATTGAGCCGGCTAATCTTGCAGGCTTTGGCCCGATTAAGGGTTATAGCCTGTTCGACTTGAACGCTCGCGTAAACGCGTCGGATAATTTCGAAATCTTCGGCGGTATACAGAACCTGCTAGATAAGCAGCCGCCTTCAGTGAACGCTGGCTTTACGGCCACGAACACTGATGAAACGCTGTATGACACGCTGGGTCGCCGTTTCTTCATCGGCGCGAAGATTAAGTACTAAATTTGGTTTCAACCAAAATAGAAAAGGCCCGGAGTTTTCCGGGCCTTTTTTTGTCTGCTTTTCAGGCGACCTTCATATCAAATGCGACGCTTAGTCGCTCTCCTTCTTCAAATGGCCGCGTGCCGTGGAAAAGATAGCTCGGGAAAAGCACAAGACGACCAACCCGTGGTTCGATAATGTCATAGGGTTGTAATCCGGTTGCTAATTCGGGTGGTGCATCGCCGATGTTGAGCCAACCGGCCTTTTCTGCACCTCCCATCATTGGCGGTAGGGCGATATAGCAGGCTGAACTGATTAATCCTGCCGGATGGATATGGCTGACATGAAACCCTTGCGCATTTAGCCGCACACTCCACGACCCTGCAAAGTCCAGAGTCTGTTCTTTATGTCGCAGCAGAGGATGGCCCGCATCGAAATCTGGCCAAGAACCCACATAACACTTTACCGCATCTGAAATTGCGGCCTTTAACTGCTGGATGCGACGCTCGCGCCTAAGAAAAAGGCTGCCGCGGGTCTGCGTGCCGTTGCGCATAGATTGGCCAGCGGGATGCTGCCGAGCAACATGCAACGTGCGCAAATCGCCGGCAAGGTCTGCAATATCGAATGGCAGAGCCAAATCGATGCTGCGCCATAAACGTTCTTTTGGGTTTAGCCAGCTTTCCCGATGATCACCAGTCATTCGCCAGCATAATGATTGTAGCGCCCAAAGGCTGATGTCCTGCGGAACCAACTGCAGCGCTGCCTGTGCCATTTCCGATGCTTCGTCCGTACGGCCCGAACGGATAGCATGCCTGATCTTAACCGAGGCTACTCCCGGAAAATCGTTGGGCAACGCGTTCAGGCAAGATTCTGCACGATCAGTATCGCCTAGGTCTGTCGCGATTGCGGCTTCCAGCAGCTGCAGCGTAGGATTGCCATTCCCACATTTCTGAATGCCCCGCTCAACTAATACCAAGGCCGGCTCGGGCCTATCTAAATTACGTACAAATGCGGCATAACTCGCCCACAGCATCGGATCGGCAGGTCTCGCCGCAACTGCCCGTTCATAGCCTGCGAACAGTTCCGCATCTTGTACTGCGCCTTCTCCTCTAATCCGCGCCAGCGATTGATGCCCTGCCAGCCAGTCTGGCGCTGCTTCGCTCCCTCTATCCAATAGTGTAGTAGCTTGCACATAATCGCCAAGCATTTCATAGGTTTCAGCAGTAGAAAGAAGGATATCTTGACTGTCGGGCATTAGTGCCAAAGCGCTCTGCCATAAAGGCAGTGCGTCTGGATTGCCTTCTTCCATCAAAAGCTTGGCGAGGCCAACTATTGCAACCGGGCGATCTGGTTCGATGGCAAGAGCCTGCCGATATGCATTGATGGCCTGATCACGATCGCCCTTCACCTCAAAGGCCTGTGCCAAAATTCCCCAATAGCGGGCGTCGCGCAAACAATGCGGTTGCAGATATTCAAGGTCGTCCAACGCTGCGCCTATATGGCCATATTCGAGAAGAGCAATTGCACGATTGAGCCTAAAGTCATGACGTAGTGGCGCTAGGCTGATGGCGTCGTCGTAGGTCGTAAGCGCTCGCTTTTCATCCTTTAACTGATTGTACAAATTGGCTGCATTGGCAGCAAGCTCTGCATCATTCGGGGCTATTTTACGTGCCAGATCGAAATATCCAGCAGCATTCTCCAGATTACCGAGCACTTTCTCGGTCAGCGCTGAGAGATGCAATATGGCGGGATTGCTTGTTGTGATTCTGCGCAGCTGGTGCAATGCATTTTGTGCCTCAGTCAGCCGGTTTGCCTGAAAAGCCCGGTAGGCGTTGTCGAAGAGTGCGCCTGCATCCATCACTTATCACGAAACCATCCGGTGATGGCGAACCGGGCCATCGGCGCAAAAGGGGGAACGTAGCTGACATGATGCGGCTGTGGTACTGCGAACAGATTTAGCGTGTTGAAGCGAGGCTTCCAGCCTGCGAGAATGTCACCTTTATCGTCAAAGAAGTTTAGATAACCTCCCCAATCAGGCCTCCAGTCAATCGGACACATGTTGAGCACATAGGCGACCCTCCATCCCTGACTAACATGGCTATCGTCATGCGCCGCCAAAAAATGGCCCGGCCCGTAAAAAGTTGCCTGTGCATCAGCCTTCTTCAGTTCTGAAAAGTTGGTGACTGTGCGGACAAGATCCAGAAAGGGCCGATCGTTGATATGTTCTAGAACATAATCATGCGCCGATCCGGGGTGCCATTTCTCCATATAGGCTTGCAGCATGGGATAGCTGCCGAAGGTAAAGGCATAGCCGTCACCGCCTGCGCTCGCATAGCTGCGCTGTTGTGCTGCCTGTAATTCTGCTTGTGTCAAAGCGGCATCCCCTGACGCTCTGTGATAATGCGGGCCATCCATGCCGGCCTGCCACGCAAGTGACCAAGCTGTTTTCTGCTGTAGCATTTGTAATATACCGTTGGCTGTTTCTGCCTCGAATACATCACAAATTTGAACACGACCGTTTTCAGCAAACTCTGCTGCCAATTGATCGCGCTTAATATTCTGGTTCAGTATGAAGGGAAAAAGATCCATACCGCTTCATAGATGGCTGTTTGTGTCGATGGCAACATATCAGCTTTGCATAACCACAAATTTCAGCGCGCCATCACCTTCGTCAACCTTGACCGTCGATCCATCTGGTACTTCGCCGCGCAGCAGCAAATCGGCAAGCGGGTCTTGCAAATGCCGCTGGATCGCACGTTTCAATGGGCGCGCACCATAGACGGGGTCATACCCTACGCGGCCTAGCCAAGCCTTTGCTTTATCAGAAAGCGCAATCACGATCTTGCGATCTTTCAACAGTTTTTGCACGCGGCCAACCTGGATATCGACAATCGGGGCCATGTGCTGTGCTGCCAAACGGTGGAACAGGATGATCTCGTCCAACCGGTTGAGGAATTCCGGGCGGAAATGGCCGCGAACAATTTCCATCACGGCGGGCTCGGCTTTCTCGACATCTTCATCGTCACCCAATGCCGCCAGAAACTGGCTGCCAAGGTTAGAGGTCAGGATAATCAAAGTGTTGGAAAAATCCACAACGCGGCCTTGGCCATCGGTAAGGCGGCCATCGTCGAGCACCTGCAACAGCACGTTGAAAACATCACTGTGCGCCTTTTCCACCTCGTCAAATAACACCACCTGATACGGGCGGCGGCGGACGGCCTCAGTCAAAACGCCGCCTTCGTCATAGCCGACATAGCCCGGAGGTGCACCGATCAAGCGCGATACGCTGTGCTTCTCCATAAACTCGCTCATGTCGATGCGCACCATCGCACTGTCATCATCGAACAAATATTGGGCAAGCGCTTTGGTCAATTCAGTTTTGCCGACACCTGTGGGGCCAAGGAACAGAAAGCTGCCAAGTGGGCGGTTAGGGTCTTGCAGGCCAGCGCGGGACCGGCGCACTGCTTTCGATACCGCAACCACCGCATCCATCTGACCGATGACCCGCGCGCCGAGCCACTCTTCCATCTTCAGCAGCTTCTCGCGTTCCCCTTCCAGCATCTTGTCAACCGGAATCCCCGTCCAGCGGCTGACGACAGAGGCAATATCCTCGCTGGTCACTTCTTCGCGCAGCATCGCGTTTCCGGCTGCAGCAACAGCATCGGACAGCTGTTTTTCAAGCCCGGGAATGGTGCCATATTGCAGCTCACCCGCCTTGGCCAAATCGCCACCGCGCTGTGCCTGATCCAGTTCGATACGGGCGCTATCAAGCGCTTCCTTGATCTTGGACTCTGCAGAAATCTTATCTTTTTCTGCCATCCAGCGGGTGGTCAACTCGGTCGATTGCTGCTCCAGATTGGCAAGCTCGCCTTCGAGTGTCGCCAGCCGGTCCTTCGATGCAGAATCGGTTTCCTTTTTCAACGCCTCCCGCTCAATCTGCAATTGCATGATCCGGCGGTCGAGATTTTCGATCTCTTCAGGTTTCGACTCCACTTCCATCCGCAGCCGCGATGCTGCCTCGTCCATTAAGTCGATGGCTTTGTCGGGCAGGAACCGGTCAGAGATATAACGGTGTGACAAGGTCGCAGCTGAAACTAACGCACCATCGGTGATCCTCACGCCGTGATGTAGTTCATACTTCTCTTTCAGCCCGCGGAGGATCGAGATGGTGTCCTCTACCGTAGGTTCGCCGACAAAGACTGGTTGAAACCGGCGTTGCAGTGCGGGGTCTTTTTCGACATGTTTTTGATATTCATCCAGCGTTGTTGCGCCAATGCAGTGCAGTTCGCCGCGCGCAAGGGCAGGCTTTAGCAGGTTCGACGCATCCATTGCGCCTTCGCCTTTGCCTGCGCCGACAAGAGTGTGCATCTCGTCGATGAACAAGATGATATCGCCATCGGCTTGCTTGACCTCGTCCAGCACCCCTTTCAGCCGCTCTTCAAACTCGCCGCGATATTTTGCACCTGCGATCAACGATCCCATGTCGAGCGACATCAGCTTACGATCCTTTAAGCTGTCGGGAACGTCGCCATTGGCGATGCGGATCGCGAGCCCTTCGGCAATAGCGGTTTTGCCAACGCCCGCTTCACCGATCAGGACTGGGTTGTTTTTGGTGCGGCGCGCAAGAATCTGGATGGTGCGGCGAATCTCTTCATCGCGTCCGATTACAGGGTCAAGCTTACCTTCACGTGCCACTTCGGTCAGGTCGCGGGCAAATTTCTTCAGGGCGTCATAGCGGTCTTCTGCGCCTGCAGTATCTGCTGTCCGGCCATTACGCAGCTCGTTGATCGCGGCGTTAAGCGCCTCGGCCTTTACGCCAGCTGCGGCCAAGGCCTTCCCTGCCATCGTGGTTGTCGAGAGCACCAGCGCCAGTAACAACCGCTCGACGGTTACAAAGCTGTCCCCTGCTTTCTGTGCGACTTGTTCGGCGGTATCGAGCACCCGCACTGCATCATTGTCCAAACCCGGCGTTTGCTGTGCACCGCCGCCGCTGACCGATGGCACTTTGGCAAGCGCTGCATCGGTTTCACGCAATGCTGTGGGCGCATCGCCGCCAGCGGCTTTGATCAACCCCGACGCCATGCCCTGTTCATCTTCCAGCAAAGCCTTCAAAAGATGCTCGGTCCCGATCCGCTGATGGCTCATGCGGATGGCAACGGTTTGGGCGCTTTGCAGAAAGCCTTTGGCGCGATCGGTAAATTTTTCGAGGTTCATGGCACTTCCCTGTCGTATGTCACTAACACAGGTAGTGGCTTGCGCCTTTTGTGCAAGGGATGCGGGTTTTGGCTGTGTGGATTTTCGGGTCGCACATCGTATGTATAGCGCATGATTGATTGGATTTCTCCGCATCCGCATGGGATTTATCTGTCGCTGGCGGACTGCTGGATTGATCCCTCGCGTGCTGTGGAAAGGGCGCTAATCACGCACGGCCATGCAGATCATGCGCGCGGCGGACATCAAAAAGTGTGGGCAACGCCCGAAACCCAAGCGATTATGAAGCTGCGTTATGGTGAGGCAGAGAATAATATCCCGATGGCCTATGGCGATGCCGTCGATATCGGCGGCGGTATTACTGCCAGCTGGCATCCTGCCGGGCATGTGCTTGGTTCTGCGCAAATCTTGCTCGAACGGGCAGGGGAGCGCGTCGTCGTTACAGGCGATTATAAACGCCGTGCTGACCCAACCTGTGCGCGCTTTGAAGTCGTCCCCTGTGATGTATTGATTACAGAGGCTACGTTTGGCCTACCGATTTTTACGCATCCACCCATTGCTGGCGAGATTGCAAAGGTCATTGAGGCGCTGGCTGCCAATCCAGACCGCTGTGTGCTTGTCGGCGCATATGCATTGGGTAAAGCGCAACGCGTTATCGCTGAACTGCGGTTGGCGGGGCATCACGATACGATTTATCTCCACGGCGCGCTTATGCGGATGTGTGATCTTTATGTGGAACACGGGGTCGATCTGGGCGCTCTTGCCCCTGCTGCAGGAATGACAAAAGATGCGCTGAAAGGCTCCATCATTCTTGCGCCGCCATCGGCGTTGAACGACAGGTGGAGCAGGCGGCTGCCAGATCCGATTACCGCGATCGCCTCTGGCTGGATGCGTGTGCGGCAGCGCGCAGTGCAGCGTAATGTAGAGCTGCCATTGATCATCTCTGACCATTGCGACTGGACTGAACTGACCGAGACGATCCGCGAGCTTTCTCCGTCTGAAACATGGATTACGCATGGGCGCGAGGAAGCTTTGTTGCATTGGTGCGGGCTGCACCAGTTGAAGGCGCGAGCATTGGAGCTGGTCGGGCGCGAAGAGGAAGATGACGGGTGACACACTGCACCGAAGTGCTGAGCTTGTCGAAGCACGCCTCACCCCATAAAGCTACAGCCGGAAAACGCCCTTCGACAGGGTCAGGGCTACGGTTTCTATAATGCAAAACTTCTCCGCCCTGATCGACGCGTTGATCTACACACGCTCGCGTAATGGAAAGCTAGCGTTGATCGCGGATTATTTGCGCGAAACGCCCGATCCTGATCGCGGCTGGGCACTGGCGGCGTTGACCGACGGCTTGGACTTTCCGGCGGTAAAGGCCGGGACCATCCGGGCCTTGGCTGTGACGCGGGTTGACCCTGTGCTGTTTGCTTTATCCCGAGATTTTGTCGGCGATACAGCGGAAACGATCAGCCTGATGTGGCCGCCCCAGCCAACTAAGGCTCCGCCGCCTACGGTAAGCGAAGCAGTAACCGAATTGGCGGCGATAACGCGGGCTACGGTGGGTGCAGAGCTGGCGCAACTGCTCGACCGGCTTGATCCCAATGGCCGTTTTGCCCTGCTGAAATTAGCGACCGGCGCAATGCGGGTCGGCGTTTCGGCGCGACTGGCAAAGACTGCTTTGGCGCAGGCCTTTGCACTGGAACTCGATGACGTAGAGGAAGTCTGGCACGCGTTGCAGCCGCCCTATGCAGAGCTTTTCGACTGGGCAGAGGGGAAGATAGCAAAGCCTGATTCCACCAACCTGCCAATATTCCGCCCGTTCATGCTGGCGCATCCACTGGAGGATGGCACAGTTGATCTGACCGACTATGCCGCCGAATGGAAATGGGACGGGATCAGAGTGCAGATCGTCCATATGGGCGGTGAAGTGCGCATATATTCTCGTGGGGGTGAGGAGATTACCCGGTCGTTTCCAGAAATTGGAACGGGCCTGACATGGCAAGGCGTTGTCGACGGAGAGTTGCTGGTGCGCGGCGCGCATCAGGGCGGCGAAGATGGCGGAGCGGCCAGTTTCAACGCGTTGCAACAACGGCTTGGGCGCAAGACGGTGTCAGCAAAGATGCTGGCTGAGGCTCCAGCATTTGTCCGGTTGTATGACATATTGTTCGATGGTCCAGAGGATGTGCGCAGCCTGACTTGGCAGCAGCGGCGGGTGCGGCTTGAGGTCACAATGCCATTGCTACCCACAGAGCGGTTCGACCTATCGCAGCTGATAGAAGCATCCGATTTTGCTGCGCTTGCCGAAATCCGCAGCCAGGCCCGCGATGCTGCCATCGAGGGCGTAATGCTGAAACGCCGCGATAGTGTTTATGTCGCAGGGCGGCGTGTGGGCCAATGGTATAAATGGAAACGCGATCCTTTGGTCGCCGATTGTGTGCTGATGTACGCACAGCGCGGGTCGGGGAAACGGTCTAGTTTTTATTCGGATTATACCTTTGGATGTTGGACCGACGATCCAGCCAATGGCGGCGAGTTATTGCCCGTCGGCAAAGCATATTCAGGGTTCACCGACGAAGAACTAAAATCCATCGACAGCTTTGTCCGCAAAAATACCACCGCGCGCTTTGGCCCGGTCCGAGAGGTCGAGAAAAGCTTTGTCTTTGAAGTCGCCTTTGATGCGGTGCAGGATAGCAAGCGGCATAAATCCGGCATCGCCATGCGCTTCCCCCGCATCAGCCGCATCCGGACGGATAAGCCTGCAGAGGAAGCGAATTTGATCGCTGATTTACGGGCGATGATCGGGAGTTAAGGCTTGGGCCGCTCTGCCTTTGCCGCAGTCGGGGCAAATGTCTTGCCAAAGAAACTGTCCGAATACCAAAGTGGAGCAGCCGGAGCATTGGCGATTTCCGCTGCAATGGCAGTGTTCAAGCGCGCAAACTTGGCCGCTGCATTCCAGTCAAACGGTAATGCCAGATCGTCGCTGACTTTGTGATAATGCGTTTTCAGAAAATCCTGAAATTGCTTCTCTCCGCCATTTTTGAAACCGGTCATCAGAAAGACCGAGGGTACACCCTGCCTTACAAAGCTGTAATGGTCCGACCGTGTGAATAGCCCCTCGGCAGGCATAGGGTCAGGGGACAGGCTGACGCCCTGCGTCTCTGCTGCTTTTGCCACTGCATCGCCCATCGTTGAATGTTCAGCACCAAAGGCGATCACATCCTGAAAGTCATACAGTAAAATCGGCATATCAAGGTTGACGACAGCGACTACTTTGCCGCCAGCAGTCACGGGATTGCGGGCCAGATAGTCGGAACCCAAAAGTCCGCGTTCTTCCGCTGTAACCGCGGCAAAGATAACACTGCGGCGCGGCTTTGGTCCGCTTGCAAGGGCGCGTGCGGCCTCTAGCAAAGTTGCGGTCCCCGACGCATTATCCATCGCCCCGTTATAGATTTTGTCACCCTCTTTGGTTGCCTCGACACCATTATGGTCAAGATGTGCCATCAACAGCACATATTCCCCCGCAAGTGCCGGATCGGATCCGGGGATCATGCCGATGACATTGGGGCTGGTCACAGTCGCCGAGCTGGTTGTCCGCTCAATCTTGGCATTTGCTTTTAACTTAAAGCCTTTGGGCCGGCCTTTATCCTTGTCTGCCTCGGCAAGTATTGCCTCAAGTTTTTTGGGGGCAGTGGCAAAAAGTTCCTGTGCCGCTTTGTCGCCCAGTTGCGCGGAAAAGCGGATTGCAGGTGCTTCGTCGAATCTGCTGCCATCGGCCTGCGCCCATCCCATTGAGGGGTGTTGCGGATCGTTCAGATTGCGTGCCCATGGACGGGTCTTTTCGGTTTCCAATGTCCGGACTGTGACAATTCCAATCGCCCCGCGCGCCTCGGCCATTTTGGCTTTGCTGCGGCCATAATGCGCACCGACATCGCTTGCCATGCCTTTGGGAAAGCCGGATAATACCGCGACAATTTTACCCTTTACGTCGATGCCTTTATAATCGTTCTGGTCATTTTTCGGATCATCAATGCCAAAGCCTGCAAAGACGATATCGCCCTCGACAGCCTCAGTGCCGCCTTTTCGAGCCGGTCCAAAACGAACGTCTTGGCGCAGGGCAAATTCTTTTCCGTTGATGGAAAATTTTGCCGACTTTTCATCAACCAGATTGGCAACAAACGGAACCTGTTGAAACCAGCCTTTATTCGATACCGGCTGCAGCCCCATCGCACGGAAAAGGGTGGCGACATATTCGGCGGAGATATCGTAACCGCGCGTTCCAGTTTCGCGGCCTTCAAGCGAATCGCTTGCTAAAAACTCGATGTGTGCACGCATTGCCTCTGGCGTGATGATATCGGCGGGCGCATCGGTCGCACCGATAATCATCGGCAGTGCAGCAAGCAAAAACGCGCGGGGAATAATGGACATGATCTCTCCTGATTTTTCTGCGGTAAGCGTTACGGATTGATCCGCGCCCGTCAATCCAATTTGCCGATTTTGAAATCAAACAGCTTAAAACGAGACAGGGCAGGTGTGAGTTGCTAGCGAGCGGTAACAAGAGTGTGGAGAGAGTTATGCGGCGTTGGGTTGGGGTGTCTTTGGCAGTTTTAGGCGCGGTTGCTGTTGCTGGTTTAGTGTGGGAACCGCTGGCGGCAACTGACCAAACCGGCCCGGCCAAGCGCAATTATGATGTCGAAATCGTCCGTGACGAATTCGGTGTGCCGCACATCAACGGAAAGACTGACGCAGACACAGCCTATGGCCTTGCCTTTGCCCATAGCGAGGATGATTTTGCGACCATTCAGGAAGTCGTGTCGATGTCGCGCGGCCGTTATGGTGCGCTGATTGGTTCTGATGGGGCAAAGGTGGATTTTGCTTACCATCTGCTCGGCGTGCGCGACACGGTGGACCGGCGCTATGCCGAAATCCCGGCAGATGTGCGGGCGGTGCTTGATGGCTATGCGGCTGGGCTCAACCATTATGCCGATAAGCATCCCGATGAAATCCGGATGTCGAAACTATTCCCTGTTAGCGGCAAGGACATCGTTGCCGGGTTCGTTTTGCGCGCACCGTTTTTCTATGGTCTCGACAATTACATCGGCACTTTAGTTGAGGGTAAGCCGCCACCAACCGAAAGCGCAGCCGCCATGGCATCGCGGATGACGCCGATTGGCCGCGATGCTGAAATGAACGGTTCGAATGCATGGGCAGTCGCGCCAAGCAGGATGGCAGATGGCAAAACCTGGCTGGTGTCAAACTCGCACCAACCTTTGGAGGGGCAAGTTGCGTGGTACGAGGCGGTGACGCATTCGGGTGAGGGGCTTGATATGGCGGGCGCATTGTTCCCGGGATCGCCGTTCGTGCTGCTGGGCCATAACCGCCATCTGGGCTGGACCAATACGGTCAACCGGCCCGATCTGGTGGACATCTACAAATTAGTGCTGAACGAGGCGGGCGATAAATACCGTTATGATGGCAAGTGGCTGCCACTGGAGCAGAAACGCGTTTGGCTGTCTGTTAAGTTCGGCTGGTTCAATCTGCCAGTGCCGCAAACCATGTATCGCTCGGTCCATGGTCCAGTCATCAAAAATGCGAACGGCAGCTTTGCCATCCGCTATGCCGGGATCGATAATGTGAAGGCGGTCGAGCAATATTACCGCAACACCAAAGCGACCAATTGGGACGAATGGACGAAGTCGATGTCCACCGGCGGGATCACCGGCACGAACTTTATCTATGCGGATAAAACAGGGCGGATTGCCTATATCTACAACGCATTATTCCCGGACCGTAAACCGGGGTTCGACTATACCAAGGTGCTGCCGGGCGACACATCTGCGCCAGTGTGGAAGGGGCCAGTATCGTTTGATCGCTTCCCCAAAATCGTCGCTCCTGCATCGGGCTTTGTGCAAAATGCCAACAACACGCCCTATCTTGCCGCAGGGCCGGGGTCGGAAATCGATCCTCTCAAAACCTCTCCCTATTTGGGCGTAGAACTGGGCATGACCAATCGCGGGCTGCAAGGAACCGCGTTGATGATGAACGATAGCTCCATCACGCCCGCCGAACTGATCGCGATCAAAATGAACGCGCGCTATGCCAAGGCGAGTTGGGTTGGCGGCTGGATGGAAAGCCTTTTGGCGGTCGACACCTCGAAAGAACCAAAGCTTGCCGAGGCGCAAACGCTGCTGCGTGAATGGGATTGGTCAAGCGATGGCAAAGGCCGCGCCGATGCGCTTGCCGAGGGACTGATCCGCCAAGCCGCCCGCGCCAGCTATCGGGGCGATCCGCTGCCCGATCCGCGCGCAACTTTGCAAGAGGTCGTGGACGAATTCACCAAGCGTTTCGGCCGGATTGATCCAGCCTTAGGCGATATTCAGCGCTTGCGTCGCGGCAAAGTCGATCTGCCGTTGTTGGGCGGCACCGACGTGCTGCGCGCAACGACGATGTGGGACCGCGACCAACCCGACGGCAAATTCCGCGTCCGGCATGGCGATAGCTACATCATGCTGGTGCGCTGGGACAAAGCCGGGCAGCTGACCTCGGAATCGATCCAGCCTTACGGCTCAGCCACTAACCGCCCGGAATCGCCGCATTACACTGACCAGATGAAGCTATACGTTGCTGGCCAGTATAAGCCCGTGCATTTCGAATGGGCCGATGCGCTAAAAAATGCGAAGCGGAAGTACCGGCCTTAGCCGTTCGCCGCTGCCTGCAACAACTTCATCGCCTGCATTGACTGCTCTCCGCCGGTTTGCGGAACAACCTCGCCGGTGCGGTCGCTGATTGCGGCAAAGTTGGCGGCAACGCCTTCGGGGGATAGATCGTCACCCTGCAGCAACGCTCCTTGCGTCATGGTCACATTGGCGGTGTGGAAGAAGCCAGCACCTGCACCCATGATGACATTGGACGGCGCATCTTCGGACACCAGGAACAATGCTGCGGGCACAACGTTGACCGGATCAAACATCGCAAACGCCGCTGGTGGCAAAATGTCTTCGGTCATGCGTGTTGCCGCAATCGGGGCAATCGAGTTGCATTTGACGTTGTACTTTGCACCTTCGAGGTGAAGCGTTTTGGTTAGGCCGGCAAGGCCAAGCTTTGCCGCGCCGTAATTGGCTTGGCCGAAATTACCGTATAGTCCGGTTGACGATGCCGTCATCAGGATGCGGCCATAATTCTGTTCGCGCATCATGTCCCACACTGCTTTGGTGCAGTTCGCCGAACCGTTCAGGTGAACATCAACGACCAGTTTGAAATCGGCGATTTCCATTTTGGTAAAGCTTTTGTCGCGCAGGATGCCAGCGTTGTTGATCAGGATATGGACGCCGCCATAGGCTTCCTTGGCCTTAGCGACCATTTCGACCATTTGCTCATATTCGGTCACGCTGCCGCCGTTCGACATTGCCTCGCCGCCTGCTGCTTTGATCTCTTCAACGACTTTTAATGCCGCATCCGAATGGCCTGTGCCATCGCGCGATCCGCCCAGATCATTGACCACAACCTTTGCGCCGCGCTTGGCCAGTTCCAACGCATAGGCCCTGCCCAATCCGCCGCCTGCGCCGGTTACAATTGCGACTTTATCTTTAAAGCTGATGGTCATCGTATTTCTCCGTATCTGGGGGAGTGGGCTGCGCCGCGACTCCCAAATCAATTGCCGCGCGAATTGGCATGACCTTTACGTTTACGCAAGCGTAAAGCTGATTGTTCATCGTGTTCGTTGAGGTTTCCGCTGGTCGCAAGTCTCAAATTAAATTATCATCGTTATCCGACGGGGAGAGATAACCAATGAAAAAGCTTTGCTTAGCAGTTTTGCTCTTATGCGGCGTAACGGCCCCAGCCTTTGCCGAGCGGCTCCATTTTGATCATCGGTTATATCCGCCGTTGAAGGCCGTGTTCGACAATAACCGGAATGAAATGATCAGCTATGACAATTCCAATCCCAAGTATGTCATTGACCGGATTGCCATAAAGGGAAAGTCGGTGTCCGATTGGACCGAGGCGCTTGACATCATCGTGCGCGCTCCGTCGCGTGATGTTCAAACAGCAGACGATTGGTTCGCGGAAATTAAAGCGAAAACCGGAAAGGCCTGTGCGAGCCAGTTTGAGGTTATCGCAAAGGAAGAGGGTTCGATTACCTTTTCAAGGCGCTCTACGAATTGCGGCGCGGATAAAGTGCAATCGGCATTGTACCGCATCGTTAAAGGCAAAAAGTCGCTCTTCCTGCTGAATGCCATTAACCGTGCGGATATGGATGAACAAACGCAGCAGCAATGGATGGCCTTGCTCAACTCGGCTCGTCTGGAAAATTAACCGGCATATCAAGAGCATTTAGAACCAATCGAACCAGTCATTATTCTGTCACTAATGCTACACATCGCTGCAACATATCACCCCTAGCGATTTTCGTGCGTCAAGAAATCGAATCGTCAAAGGCGAATAAAGCCGGGCGGTCGACTTTTGTCGCGCACAGATAATCATTCAGGGGTTTTACCATGATAAAGTCGACCGTGTTCAGGTCAGTTTCACTCGCCGCTATCGTTTCCGCTTCTGCCTTTGGCGCATCAGGCGCAGCATATGCATCCTTTGTTGTAACTGACGAAGGTGTATCCGTAGCAGGCGTTGACACTGCAAATGCAGCCGATGCGGCTACGCAAGACAGTGTTGATCCGACTGCGGATGTAGAAGCACAAGATTCAGACACGGGTCTGACTGAGATTATCGTTACTGCGACAAAGCGCGAAACCAACCTGCAAGAAACACCGATTTCGATCTCGGTGATGGGCGGCGATACCATCCGCGAGCGCAAGGTGCAGAGCCTGCTTGATCTTACCGATGGCGGTGTTCCCTCGCTTCGTGTTGCACCATTTGAATCGCGTCAGTCGGCTTTGACTGTGGGTATTCGCGGTATCGTTCCCCTTGATGCGAACCAGCCCGCGCGCGAACAGGGTGTCGGCATCTATATCGACAACGTCTATCTTGGCCGCCAGCATGGCTTGAACACAGGCCTGTTCGATGTTGAACGCATCGAGGTTTTGAAAGGTCCGCAAGGAACCTTGTTTGGCCGCAATACAGAGGGCGGCGCAGTCTCCATCGTTTCTAAAGCGCCAACGGGAGAATTCGGTGGCCGTATTGATGGCGGCGTTGGTAACATCGGTAAATATGATGCTGGCATCCACCTTAATTTGCCAGAAGTTGCAGGTTTCTCGATCAAGCTTGATGGTGTGATTTCGAATCAGGACGCTGTCACCAAAAACCCGCTTGCCGGCCAAAAGGGCTGGGGTGCATATAACCGTAAAGGCGGCCGCATTGCTGTCCGCTGGCAGCCGATAGAGGGCATCACCAACGATTTCTCCTTCGACATCGCGAAGGATAAAAACTCGCCATTTTACAGCCAGCTGCTGAACTATAATCCTAATGGCTGCCTATCCGGAGGTACCAACCTTGCCCCACTGGCAATTCCAGCCAACAGCACATGCGTAACACCCGGCACGACTTTTGTCGGAACGCAGGGTACCATCCGCCCACTTCCTCCTGGCGCGATTATCAATGGCCGCACTCTACAGCGCACAGCGACAATCGGTGTGCCGCAAAAAGATACGGTCGACAAAACCTTTGGCTTTACAAACATCTTTAAATGGAAAGCTGCTGACGGCCTGGAATTGCGTTCGATCACTGCCTGGCGCGGTGTCGAGGTTGAACAAAACGACAATGCCGGTGGTTTCAACCGTGTTCCGGTGATTACTCTGACTGCGGCCTGTGCAGGTGCCAACTGTGCGTTTAGCCGTTACAGCCGTGCTGACCTGAAACAGCGTCAGTTCAGCCAAGAACTGCAAGCTGTCGGTTCGATTAGCGATTTTGATTATGTCGCTGGTCTGTACTATTTCAACGAACGCGTTAGCGATGACGCGGCAACGCCGAACACCATGGGTGCCACAGCAATTGTCACTGGCGGCGTCGTCACCGGCGCTACCTATGCGCCAATCCCCTTCTGCACAGGCGCACCGAATCCCGAGCTTGGTAATGCTGTGCAAGGCTGCAGCATCGACCGTGCCTCGCGGGTGCGGTCCAGAAGTTATGCAGCTTATGGTCAGTTGACGTGGAATGCGACTCAACAGTTCAGCGTCACCGTTGGTGGCCGTTATACCAAGGACAAGAAAGAGGGCGCATTGATCTTCTCGCGCGGAGTAGATTATCGGCTAAACCCAGCAGCAGCAGCGACCAATGGTTATACACCGCTGGACAAAAGCTGGAGCCGGTTTAACCCGATGGTGACACTTGCGTACAAACCAACCGATGACATTAACCTCTATGCCAAATATGCTACCGGCTACCGCGCTGGTGGTGCAAGTTCGCGTACTTCCGACTATCGGGCGTTTAACCCTGAAGATGTTAAGAGCTATGAAATTGGCGTAAAGGCGGATTTCTTGGATCGTCGTGCGCGCCTTAACGTTGCGGGCTATATTATGAACCGCAAGGGTAGCCAAGTTGACTTGTCGACCATCCAGCCGACAGCAACGGGTAACTTTAACAACCTTGTCACGTTCAACGCACCGGGCACAACCAAGATTCGCGGTATTGAGGCGGACCTTACCGTTCGTCCTGTTGACGGCCTGACGCTTGGTGTTTCCTATGCCTATACATTTACTAAAATCCCGCCGGTGAATGTAACCTATTCGGCATTCTGTACGACTGTTGTATTACCAGCCTGTCCGTTGGGAGCAGCTTCGCCCGCAGCGACCACCACCACTCCGCAGCAATTCTATGTCGTGTACACGCCGCGTAATGCGGCAAGCGGTTCGCTCGATTATGTGATCCCGCTCGCCAACAGCGAAGCCAGCGTCAAGCTGCATCTTGATGCAAACTATAGCCAAGCAACACAAAGCTTTGACCAGTTTGCGGTGAAAGCGGACAAGAGCTTCATTGTTAATGGCAGACTGTCTGTTTTGGACCTTCGCATGGGTAGCAGCGATACAAAGCTGAACATTGGCCTTTGGGGGCGGAACTTGTTTGACAATCAACTCGTCTATCGCCGCGATCCGTCCAACAGCCTGCCGTCAGTGCAGTCCACCCCTGTGGCCGGTGTCGCTAACGTAACCCGCATCGGGAATAACAATGGTATTTTGGGTGATTACGGCAACTTTAATATGCCTCGTACCTTTGGCATCGACGCATCGATAAGGTTCTGATGAGCTATGCAGGGATGTGACAAAACCGTCACATCCCTGCAATAAACCTGTCATTGTCATAATACTGTTGCAAAGCTGTCATAACTGGCCTGCCTATCGGCGGGCCAGTTCATGTCTGGTGCTTATTCACCCCGCCATAATATGCGGGAGCTTTGTGACATGACTGTTTTGAAATACGCCCTTTTTTCTAGCGTGGCTGCAGCTGCGATGGTGGTTGCCACTCCCGCAATGGCGCAAACGAATGACACCGAAATCGATTCGCTTCGTGCAG
>JAAFIB010000129.1 GCA_013297725.1 Sphingomonadales bacterium | reverse complement strand
CGCGTCGCTTGGATAAAGGCTACTTATATCAATGATGATACTGATGCACTGGCCGCCAAATATGGCGCGGTTGGTACGGAGAAATCGGTGAAATATGCGCTGGAGGCGGCCAAGTATCAGTCGGTTGCCGGGCTGTCCGCTGAGACCAAGCGAAAGCTGGATATCTTGCGCGGGGGCATTGTGCTTCCTGCACCAACGACTGAGGGTGCTGCGACCGAGCTGAACGTGATCGCGACAAAGCTCGATTCGGCATATGGTGCGGGCAAAGGCACATTGCGCGGACAGCCTATCAATGGCTCAGATATCGAGGCCGAGATGGGCACGAACCGCAACCCCGAAGAGCTAAAGGAAATGTGGACCAGCTGGCACGACAATGTTGGCGGCCCGATGGGCGCGGATTACGCCCGCATGGTCGCCATCGCCAATGAAGGCGCAAAAGAGCTGGGCTTTAAGGATACCGGCGCCATGTGGCGGTCGGGCTATGATATGCCTGCCGATGATTTTGCCGCGCTGACTGATAAGCTGTGGCTCGAGGTAAAGCCGCTTTACGACGAACTACATACCTTTACGCGCAACAAGCTGAACGCGAAATATGGCGATGCTGTGCAATCAAAAACTGGCCCGATCCGCGCCGATTTGCTCGGCAATATGTGGGCGCAGGAATGGGGCGGGATTTACGATCTGGTCGCGCCTCCCGGTGCTGGTGAAATCGGTTATGACATTGGCGAATTGCTGAAAGTAAAGGGCAAGTCAGAGATCGACATGGTGAAGATCGGCGAGGGCTTTTTCTCTTCACTCGGGTTCGATCCATTGCCCGAAAGTTTCTACAAACGGTCGCAGTTTTTGAAACCAAAGGACCGCGAAGTTGTGTGCCACGCCTCGGCTTGGGATATAGACAATGTCGATGATCTGCGGATCAAGATGTGCATTAAGGTGAACACTGACGACTTTGTCACGATCCACCACGAACTGGGCCATAACTATTACCAGCGCGCTTATAAAAAGCAGGATTTCCTGCATCTGAACGGTGCGAATGATGGTTTCCATGAAGCGATTGGTGATGCCATCGCTTTGTCGATCACGCCCGATTATCTGGTGCAAATCGGCTTGCTGGATAAAGACAAAGTCCCCGGCGCGGATAAAGACACCGGCCTGTTACTGCGTCAGGCGATGGACAAGGTCGCGTTCCTGCCGTTCAGCCTGATCGTCGATAAGTGGCGCTGGGGTGTGTTTGAGGGTTCAGTTCCGACAGCCGCTTACAACAAGGCCTGGACCGATCTTAGATTGAAATATCAGGGGATCATTCCGCCAGTGGAGCGACCCGAAAATGCGTTTGATCCCGGCGCGAAATATCACATTCCGGGTAATACGCCCTACACCCGCTATTTCCTTGCACGGATATTGCAGTTCCAGTTTTACAAGGCTGCGTGCGATACCGCGGGCTGGAAAGGCCCGCTGCACAGGTGCTCGTTTTACGGCAACAAAGATGTTGGCGCGAAGCTGAACGCGATGCTTGAAATGGGCGCGTCAAAGCCATGGCCGGATGCGTTGCAGGCCTTTACTGGCAGCCGCGAAATGTCTGGCAAAGCCATGATCGAGTATTTCAAGCCATTGATGGAATGGTTGAAAAAAGAAAATAAGGGAGCGAAAAAGGGATGGTAAAATTAGGGCTCGCGTTAGGCGCGGCGTTGTTATCCGGGGCTACGCTGGCGGCTCCTGAATCGCTGGTTAAGGTCAACACGGATAAAGGCGAGGTGCTTCTTGAGGTGCTTGCCACAGGGACTTCGACGGCCAAAATCGTCAAGATTTCGACCTATTGCGAATTACGGGTAAATGGTTCCAATAAAGACGAAGCTGCGAAGCTTTTGGCTAAACAGGAACAGGCCTTCTTAAACGGTATGCAGGCTGCTGGGTTGGGCACGGTGGCGCTTGATTTTTCCACACCAGCAACATTGAAAACGGATGGATATTACGAGGTATCGGTTGCCGCCACGAGTGCTGCTGTAGCTGCTGCGAATGTTGCGGCATATGCAAGCGAAGCTACAACAGAAGCAACGGAAAGCTCGGCGGAGAAAGTGTCGACGGTGGGTTTGTCGCGCCGTGTAGGTGTTAGCAGTGCTTCAGTGATAGACATGCAAGAGGCGCGTTCGGTGTTTAACGAATTTGGGTGTGATGAGGATTATCAAATGATCCGCCGTCCCAATATCCAGCTCGCCGACGAAAGCGGTGCAAAAGCGAAAGCGACGACCGCCGCAGTTGCGACCGCAAAAGCGCAGGCCGAAAACTACGCAGCCGCCCTCAATATGCGGGTAGTTCGCATGCTACGCGTGAGCGAAACAGGCGCAATCCGTGAGTTTTTGGGGCCGGAATCTGATTTCATCATGCAGGAAATGCGCAACGAACGTGATCGGCGCGGGCCGGTATCGAACGATGTTCCAATCACAGCCTCAATCTCGGTTGATTTTGTGCTGGGGCCAAAGAATTAGAACATCCTGAACAATACTCTAGTTACCCCGCTACGTCGCCCCGTGCCAAGCATGGGGCGACGGTTTTGATCGAGATTATGCCGGTGGAAGGCAGCCGCCGCCTATCTAAACGGCGGCTCGTTAAACGCGCGCAGCTTGCGGCTGTGTAGCGAATTTCCAGCCTCGCGTAACAACTCGCAGGTCTGAATGCCGATCTGGAGATGCGCAGCGATCGCCTCTTCATAGAAACGATTGGCTTGGCCAGGCAGTTTGATTTCGCCGTGCAGCGGCTTGTCCGAGACGCAAAGTAATGTGCCATACGGCACGCGGAAACGATATCCTTGCGCCGCAATGGTCGCGGACTCCATGTCGATGGCAATCGCGCGGCTTTGCGAGAAACGCAGCGCGCTGTCGGTGTAGCGTAGTTCCCAGTTTCGGTCGTCGGTGGTGACGACTGTGCCTGTGCGCATCCGGCGTTTCAGGTCAGCGCCGCTGGTGCCGGAAACTTGCACTGCCGCTGCCTCCAGCGCTTGTTGAACCTCGGCAATTGGCGGGATGGGTATTTCGGGCGGCAGCACGCGGTCAAGGATGTTGTCGTCGCGCAGATAGGCGTGTGCAAGAACATAATCGCCAATCCGCTGCGTCTCGCGCAGTCCGCCACAATGGCCGATCATCAGCCATACTTCGGGGCGTAGCACAGCCAAGTGATCGCAGATGTTCTTTGCATTGCTGGGGCCGACGCCGATGTTGACCAGCGTAATCCCGGTCTCGCCGTCAGCCATCAAGTGATAGGCTGGCATCTGGTGCTTGCGCCATGTGCTATCAGCAACAAGCTGTGCGTGGTCGTCGGTCGCTTCATCGATATACAGACCACCTGCGCCCGACAGCGCGGTGTAGCGGCCTTTGCCAACTTGCTGGCATCCCCATGCAACGAATTCGTCGACATAACGGTTATAGTTGGTGAACAAAATATAGCGTTGAAAATGGTCCGCTGGTGTGCCGGTGTAATGCTTCAACCGTGCGAGCGAAAAATCGGTGCGCAGGCCGTCAAATAATGACAGCGGCGCTCCGTCTTCGTCAGCGATTAATAATCCGTCGGCAGCCTCATCGCCTATGTCGGCTAGATCGGTTGCGGGGAAAAGCTTTGATAGCTGCATCGGCGAAACATCGCCCAGTTCCAGCCCGTCAAGCACATACGGGAACGGGATTTCCTGACGGCTAGGGTTCACCTCAATCTCGATCGCATATTGTTCAACCAACAGATCGATTTGGCTTTCCAGATAGTCGCTGAAAATTTCTGGTCGGGTCAGCGTGGTGCGATAGGTTCCCGATTTCTCCAACCGGCCAAATGCAAGGTTTGCGGTCATGTCGCGCTCTTCGCCTGCATAATGGATCACCAGTTCAGGATAGGCATAGGCTCCGGCAATCCGCGCTGCAGGATCCGGATGCGTCCGGTCTTTCAGATAAGCCGCCAGATCATCGCGCAGGCGCGTGACTGAGGCGTCATAGTGTTCAGTGATTTGGCGGATTATGTTTTGTGTTTGTGTATTGGCCATCAGGTCGGATTCTCCATTTGGCGCGATTTGGCAAGCAAAAAGGGCGGAGAAGCCTCCGCCCTTTCTTGGCAATATGGCCTCAACCGCCTTTTGCCGCGCAATTATTGCGGCCTTATGTCACATCTGTTCGAGCATGTGGTCCGCTGAACTGACTTTGAAATCGCCGGGTGCCTCAACGTTTAGCTGTTCGACCACGCCATCATTGACGACCATTGAGAAACGTTGTCCGCGTTTGCCCATGCCAAAACCGCTGCCATCCATAGTCAGGCCCAATGCTTCGGCAAAATCGGCGTTGCCATCGGCAAGCATAGCGATCATGTCCGATCCGCCAGCTTTGTTCCATGCGCCCAGTACGAACGCGTCGTTGACAGCGGTGCAGGCGATTTCGTCAATGCCTTTGGCTTTCAGTTCATCGGCCTTTTCAACAAAGCCGGGAAGGTGTTTAGCGGAACAGGTAGGCGTGTAAGCGCCGGGAACCGAAAACAACGCCACTTTGCGACCAGCGAAAAAGTCAGAGGACTGCACAGGCACAGGGCCGTCTGCCGTGGCCTTCACCAGTTTTACGTCGGGAAGCGTGTCGCCAACTTTGATTGTCATAATGTCATTCCTTTCAGGGGGTAGAATTGCGTCTCCAATTCGGCACTGCGCGTGTCATGTCAAGCCGATGCATGTGAATTTCAAGTGACGGTAAAGAAAAATTCCCGCCAAATCAGCGCGTGATGTGGTTAATTTCACTTCACCTTTGATCTTTAAA
>JAAFIB010000128.1 GCA_013297725.1 Sphingomonadales bacterium | reverse complement strand
TCAGAAAGCGAAAATTTCGGCGTTATGGACACTAGTTGCTCCTAGAATGGCTTAGTTCTAGATTTAATGCATAGGTATGCACTTATTCTTTGCTTGCCCCCTATACGAGCGATAGGCTAAGGTCAAATCGCTGGGCGGCGGCATTTTTAGCTTAGCCATTTTGTTGGCGCGCAGAGCATTGATGCAACGCGTTTGCCTGCCTATAAGCGCGGCGATGACAGCCACAATTGCCCTCGTCGATGACGACCGTAACATCTTGACGTCGGTTTCGATTGCAATGCAGTCAGAAGGCTATGTCACGCGGCTTTATCCGGACGGGGAATCTGCGTTGAAAGCACTGGTTGATAATCCAGCGGACCTTGGCATTTTCGACATAAAGATGCCGCGCATGGATGGCCTGGAATTGCTCCGCCGGTTGCGTGAAAAATCTGACATGCCAGTGATTTTCCTGACATCAAAGGATGAGGAGCTAGATGAGGCACTTGGCCTTGCGATGGGTGCGGACGATTATATTACAAAACCGTTTTCGCAGCGCCTGCTGGTCGCGCGAGTCAAAGCAATATTGCGCCGCGCCAGTTTTCGGCGCGAAACCAGCGGAGAGCAGGCCGCTGATGAGCCCGAACCGATGCTGCGCGGCAAGTTGGAGATGGACCCTGCCCGCCAGCATGTTCGCTGGGATGGAAAGCCGGTTACGCTGACAGTCACAGAATTCATGATCCTTGAGGCACTGGCCAATCGCCCTGGCGTAGTGCGTACGCGCAGTCAGTTGATGGACATAGCCTATCAGGATGACGTCTATGTCGATGACCGGACAATCGACAGTCATATCAAAAGGCTGCGACGAAAATTCCGTCAGATCGATACTGAATTTTCCGCCATAGATACTCTTTATGGTGCGGGGTATCGTTTTGCTGAAAGTTGAAAGGGACAGGTTAAGGCTTAGCTGGAGCCGCGGACTGTCGTTGACGGTGCGCATCCTTGCGGTGAATATGTTCGCATTGGCATTGATGGCAGGCGGCCTGTTTTTTCTGGACAGTTATCGCGCCAGATTAATTAGCGAGCGACAAGAGTTTGCCGAAACGCAGCTGCTCCTTCTGCGCGATAGTATCGAGCAACTGCCCGACAATTTGCGCAGTGATTTGATCATGCAGTTTGCCAAGCGCGACAAAGTCCGCGTCCGCATTTACAACCCAGTGGGCGCAAAAAGCTTTGACAGTTTCGAAAAGGATTTGCCTGTCTATACTGTGACCGATCCCGCAGCGGAGCCACTACGAAAGAAGCTAGCCCGAGGAATTGACCGAGTTTTTGATTTTCTTGTAGCATCACCTGCATTGGTTGGGTTCAAAGAACCGGGTGCTGATGTGGCATCTTCATGGGCCGAACTACGAGGGCTAAAGGGATTAGCGCCCCAATCACGCGTCCGCCTTGCCGATGATTTGACCCATATGATCACAGCGGGCGGAAGGCTTACTGATAACGGCTATCTGCTTACCACAGCAAACCCGCGTGACATTCGTGCCTTGGTACGTGCTGAACGGTTCAGCATCGGCATGTTCATATTGCTGGTACTAGGTATTTCAGTGTTGCTCTCGTTGTTCCTTGCGCGAACAATCGTACGTCCCTTGCAGCACCTCGCTCGAGCAGCCGTTAAGGTCCGTTTAGGTCGCGCGCCTGAGGTGCACGTCCCTCGCTTGCCAGAACGGCGCGATGAAATCGGTATGTTGGCGCGGGCATTGTCCGATATGAGTATCGCGTTGCGGCAACGGATCGACGCAACCGAGGCATTTGCGGCTGATGTTGCGCATGAAATTAAAAACCCGCTCGCCTCTTTGCGTTCTGCGCTCGATGGTCTGGACACTGTCAAGAAACCAGATCACCGGGCGCAGTTGATGGATGTCGCCAAGGCTGATGTCCTGCGCATGGATAGGCTGATCAGCGATATTTCCGATGCCAGCCGTATCGACGCACAGCTTGCCAAGGCAAAATTTGAACAGATTGATCTGGGCGATATGATCGACCAATTACTGGCTGCGCGCGAAAGCCGCAGTGCAGACGGAGACAAAACAATTGCCTTTGCCCGCCCCCGCCGCGGCATTGCGCTTATTATGGGCGAGGATTTACGGCTGGAGCGTGTGCTTACCAACCTTCTAGATAATGCCGTATCGTTCTCTCCGCCGTCGGGATTGGTCGAGGTATCGGCAACGCGCAGTGGCGATGATGTTATTGTCCGGATTATGGACCAAGGCCCGGGTATCCCTGCCCATGAACGCGAGGCTGTGTTCCGCCGTTTTCACAGTGAACGCCCGTCGAGCGAAAATTTCGGCAGTCATAGCGGCCTAGGCCTTGCAATCGCCCGCACTATTATTGAAGGTCATCATGGTTCAATCACAGTGCAAGACCGTGAAGACAGTGGACGCGGCGCGTGCTTTCAAATCATGCTGCCCGCCGCCGGCTCGATACAACCATGAGCAAAGCCCAGCATGGCACTGCAGTTGAAATCCAAGGCTATGCTGTGTTGCTGATGGGGCCATCGGGATCGGGAAAATCCGATCTTGCTTTGCGTTTGATCGACCGTGGTGCAAAATTGGTAGGTGATGATGCGGTTACATTGCACAGCCGCGATGACACGCTATTTGTGCAAGCTTCTGCCGCGATAGAAAACCGGATCGAAGTCAGAGGCGTTGGTATTTTCGACATGGAGGCCACCGACAAATGTCCGTTACGGTTGCTGATCGAGCTTGGCGCGGATGGCGAGCGATTGCCCGCTAGCTGGCCCTTACGCGATCTAAACGGATGGTCGGTGCCTGTGCTGCGCTTGGATGGCTTTACCGCCTCAGCACCTATTAAAATTGAACTGGCATTAAAGTCCGTCGTTGACGAAGGGTTACATCCGGTGCGATTGCCTGTTGCATCATGACAGCCGCACGCCCCGTCAAAAAAATTCTCTTGATCACCGGACTATCGGGTGCAGGAAAAACAACTGCGCTAAAGACACTCGAAGATCTTGGGTGGGAGGCGGTAGACAATTTCCCTATTCGCTTGGCGGGGCCGTTGTTGGCATTACCCTCACCAGAAGGGCGCGGCGATATTGATATCCCATTAGCACTGGGATTTGACACACGCACACGAGGTTTCAACACTGACAAGTTAATCGAACAGATCAAGCAGCTGCAAAAACGCGGTGATCTGGAAATTATGATGCTGTTCCTCGACTGTACAGGCAGCGAGATCGAGCGACGCTATAGCGAAACACGTCGCCGTCACCCGCTAGCGCAAGACCGCCCGGCGATTGATGGCATTGGCCAGGAGCGCGCTATAATGGAGCCTCTACGTCGCTGGGCTGACCTAGTCATCGACACCAGCAAGCTATCCACTAGCGACTTGCAAGGCGAAATTCGCGAAAAGTTCCGCGTCGCAACGGGCGGCATGACGGTATCGGTGACAAGCTTTGGCTTTTCCCGAGGCGTTCCGCCCAATGCCGATTTGATTTTCGACATGCGTTTTTTAAAAAACCCACATTGGGACGCCGATTTGCGGCCACTGACAGGGCTTGATGCACCAGTCGCTGCTTATGTTAGCAAAGACCCAGGATATGCCGAAGCAATAGAGCGGATCAAAGGTCTGTTGTTATACCTGCTGCCGCGATACGACGCGCAGGGAAAAGCCTATGTGACCATTGCCTTTGGCTGCACCGGCGGGCGGCATCGTTCGGTTTTCGTCTCGGAACAATTCGGCCAAATTTTGCGCGATGCAGGCTATCGTCCGACTGTCTCACACCGGAACTTACATTCACGCCCCATTGACTCGTTGGAGCAGCAAGGCAATCAGGATCGTCCAATCTACAACGACTGATTGTAACGGATTAAAAAATAAGGTCGAAATAGGGTTTTTGTTCGCATGATAGGGTTGATTCTGGTTACGCATGGCACATTAGCCGACGAATTTGTCGTCGCAATGGAGCATGTCGTGGGGCCACAAAAGCAAATCGCGACGGTGTGTATCGGCCCGCGTGATGATATGGAACAGCGGCGTAAGGACATAGCAACCGCCATCAAAACGGTCGATGATGGCGAAGGCGTAATCATCCTATCCGACCTGTTTGGGGGCACACCATCTAACTTGTCGATCTCATTGCTGGATACTGGTCGCGTCGAGGTGATCGCTGGGGTTAATCTGCCAATGTTGATCAGACTGGAAAGCGCCCGCAAGAATATGTCCGTAACTGACGCTGTTGCTGCGGCACGCGATGCTGGGCGCAAATACATCAGCGTCGCGTCAGAGTTGCTGGAGGCATCGCGATGAGCCGCATCAGCCGCACCCTTACCATCGTCAACCAAAAGGGTCTGCACGCCCGCGCCAGTGCAAAATTCGTGACGTTTGTCGCCCGACTTCCAGATGGCCTTGTCGTCGAAGTTGAGAAGGACGGGCAAAGCGTCAATGGAGCCTCCATCATGGGGTTGATGATGTTGGGGGCGGCAAAAGGCAGCGAGATTATGCTGCATGTGTCTGGCGACGATTCAGAAATGGCACTGGAGAAACTCGCGGGCTTGATCACTGACGGCTTTGGCGAAGATTAAGGCGTCATGCGCCGCGAGATAACCGGATTTTCCAACCCGCTGATCAAGCAGGTTCGGTCTTTACGCGAAAAAAAGCACCGCAAGCGCGAAGGTTTATTCTTGGCCGAAGGGCTAAGGATCATGACCGAAGCGCGTGAGGCAGGCTTTCTGCCCGAAATGCTATTCCGCTGCGCCGACCGGGACTCACACGCACTGGAAATAACGCTTGAGGCGGAAGTGTTGAACGCAGGCGGTGATGTGGTCGAAACCAGCGCGGACATC
>JAAFIB010000127.1 GCA_013297725.1 Sphingomonadales bacterium | reverse complement strand
CCGAAAGCTGGTCTTTTTTCTGGGGCAGGAATATCGGCACGAGCTATTGGATCCAAGCATAGCAGGACTACACCTGTTCATCGCATCGCTGGATCAGGATTATGATCTTGGCAGCGATTTTCTGCTGCGCTTGGTCGGTGGAGAGCATGTCGCGCCTTTGCTGCTTTTGCTTAAAGGGCAGGGGCAGCCAGTTGATAAGGCGACCGAGATTGTCGTGGCGTTACGCGGGGCGACAGCTGACACCATGATGCCAGATTGGGCGACAATCTACGCCGATTTGGACCCCGTAGAAGCGCGTGCAGCCATTGCATCGTGGAAATCAGGTGACGCTGAATGAGCGCGTTTCAATCCTTTCTATCTGTGCCGATTAAAGCAACCGTTTCCCGCGACGGAGTGTTGCTGTCTGCAGACCCACCGCTGTGGCGATTACATGTTCTGGCCGGAGGCAACGATAACAGTGAAATAGCTGTCCCCGGGCTTGCGGCGCTGGCGGCCACGGCATTGCGAACACGTATGCGGATCGAGCGCCCTGTGCGTACAGCAGACGAAGAAAATGACATCGAATTGTGGGTCGCGGCAGTTCCGCAAAACGATGTTGTAAGCCTGATCATCACAGGCTGGAGGGATGTTGTTCCGCCCGCCGATCGAGCCGAGCGCGAAGAGAGCGTTGATCTTGCCAAGAATGACAGCAACGAAATTCTGATCGATCCCGAACAGCGGGTTGTTCGTTTGCCATCGACATTTCCATCGCAGGGTATCGGCCAACATTTCGGTTCGCTGTTCGTTGTCGAAAGTGATGATAGCGGCCATATTCCGCTGATCGATGCATTGATGGAGCGGCGCGCGATTACGCAAGTGCCGATTGGCGTTATCGGCAAACCTGAACGGTATGTTCTGGATTTGACGCCGCAACTTGCATCCGATGGCCGCTATTTGGGTCATATTGGTCGCGTAACTGCGATTGCGGACGATGTGGACGGCGAAAACTTGAACTCTGCGCGTTCCGATCTGCCGATGAGCCGGCAATTGGCCTCAGTGCTGAAACAACCGCTAAACCGGATTGTCGCCAATGCGGAAACTATCGGTAGCCGCGTCCATGGGCCGCTGCGCGATAATTACGCGGAATATGCACAAGACATTGCCAATGCGGCACGCCATCTTGCCGAACTGGTGTCGGATATGGAGGATCTGGACGCCATTGATCGCCCGGATTTTTCGGCTGCGCGTGATAGGTTGGAATTGGGTGATGTCGCCCGCAGAGTGGGTGGGTTGCTGGCGCTGAAAGCATCGGACCACGGCATTTCTCTCGTGCTGCCACCAGACACTGAAAAAGTTGCTGCAATTGGCGAGTTTCGCCGTGTGCTGCAAGTTATGCTAAATCTGGTCGGGAATGCGATCCGCTATGCACCCGGTGGCAGCATCGTGACGATTACCATTGAAAAACAAGCCGACTTTGCCTCCATCAGCGTGGCAGACCAGGGTCAAGGCGTGCCCGAAGAAGACCGCGAGCGTGTGTTCGAGAAATTCGAACGCCTCGGCCGCAGTGGCGACGGCGGCAGCGGGCTTGGGCTGTATATATCGCGCAAACTCGCCCGCTTTATGGGTGGCGATTTGGTTGTAACAGGTGCGCCGGGCGGAGGCGCTTGTTTCCGCCTGACGCTGCCTGCGCGTTAACGCTTGCTCAGTGGGACATAGTCACGCTGCGCCGGACCAGTATAAAGCTGACGCGGACGACCGATTTTCTGGCCGGGGTCAGAAATCATTTCATTCCACTGCGCAACCCAACCCACTGTGCGCGCAAGAGCAAACAGCACAGTGAACATTGTTGTCGGGAAACCGATGGCCGACAGGATGATGCCTGAATAAAAATCGACATTCGGGAACAGCTTCTTTTCGATGAAATACGGATCGTTTAGCGCCATTTCTTCAAGCTGCATCGCAACTTCAAAGATCGGGTCTTTCACGTTCAGCGCAGTCAGCACTTCGCGTACAGTTTTCTGCATTACCGTCGCGCGTGGATCATAGTTTTTGTAAACGCGGTGGCCAAAGCCCATCAGGCGGAATGGATCATTCTTGTCCTTTGCACGCGCGATATAATGCGGGATTTTATCAGGCGTTCCGATTTCGCGCAGCATATTCAGCGCCGCTTCGTTGGCGCCGCCATGTGCTGGTCCCCAAAGGCACGCAATGCCAGCGGCGATACAAGCAAATGGATTTGCACCTGATGATCCGGCTAGGCGGACAGTCGACGTCGACGCATTCTGTTCATGATCGGCATGGAGCGTAAAGATCCGGTCGAGAGCCTGTTCGACGACCGGGTTCACCTCATAATGTTCCGCTGGCACGCCAAAGGTCATACGCAAGAAATTGCCAGTGTAGGACAGGCTGTTATCCGGATACATGAACGGCTGACCAACCGAATATTTATACGCCATTGCGGCAATCGTCGGCATTTTCGCAATCAAACGATGGCTGGCGATCGTGCGTTGCTGCGGATCGGAAATATCGGTGGAATCGTGGTAGAATGCTGAAAGCGCGCCAACGACGCCGCACATGATCGCCATTGGGTGCGCGTCACGGCGGAACCCGCGATAGAAAGTCGCAAGCTGTTCGTGCAACATTGTGTGGCGCGAAATAGTGTAGCTAAAATCCTTTAGCTCCGCCTTTGATGGAAGCTCTCCGTTCAACAACAGATAGGAAACTTCCATAAAGCTTGATTCTTCGGACAGCTGTTCAATGGAATAGCCCCGGTGAAGCAAGACGCCCTGATCACCGTCAATATATGTCAGTTGCGATTCGCAGCTGGCGGTCGATGTAAACCCGGGATCAAAAGTAAAACGATCAGACTGCGCATATAGTTTACGGATATCGATGACATCCGGTCCCACTGTTCCTGTGATGATCGGCAATTCAATTGCCTGATTGTCGATTGTCAAAGTTACAGCTTTGTCTGCCATCTTTATTTTCCACTTGTATTTAGGCCGGGGTAGCCGAGAATATTGGACTAAAAGCTTAAATTATGTCGTTGTTATATTTCCGACAATATGACTAAAAGCTTCCGGTCGGGAGACCATGTTGGCAACAGGAAAATGGAGTGATTTAACAATACCCCAAAGTGCCATTGCGTGGCGCTTCCTTGCGCAGTTTTCGCCTGCACGTCAAGCTGATGAAACGATATCATCAACCTCCATTTCGGTGATCGAAAATGCTTTGGAGGCGCAACGCGATCAGTTGCCGCTTTTGGTGCCACTTGGGCTGGGGGCGGGGATTATTGCTTGGCAATTTGGCGGTAATGCTGCGTTGCCAGCAATGCTCTGTGCGGCTGCGGGTTTTGTTTTGCTCTCGCTCTATATGGGATTGCATTATAGATGCGCCCGCGTGCTGTTATGGGCGGCGGTTTTGTTTAGCCTAGGGTTTGTGGCGATTGCGGGGAAATCGAGCTTCGTTGCAAATGCTGCGTTGCAAAGGCCAAAGATTGTCACCTTTAACGCGCATGTAGAAAGTGTGGAGGACGTCTCTGCTCGTGATTTAGTGCGGTATGTGCTGAAAACTGGCGGGCATGCCGAGCTGCCCGCTTTAGTGCGCGTCAATGTTCCAAAGGATAAACACCGCGCTGAAATAGAGCCGGGAGCGATTATCCAGTTGAAGGCACGGCTGATGCCACCCGCAGGGCCAGCATTGCCCAACAGCTATGACTTTTCGCGCCAAGCATGGTTTCTTGGAATTGGTGCAACGGGAAGCGCGTTGTCACCCCCGATACTGATCACAAAATCGCCGGGCAGCGCAAATTTCTGGAGCGTTTCGCGCGAAAGCCTTGCTGACCATATCCGGACAGCAATGCCCGGCGAAAGCGGTCCGGTTGGCGCTGCACTATTGGTTGGAACACGCGGCGCGATTTCCGAAGAAGATGCCGAAGCGTTGCGCAACAGTGGCATGGCACATCTGCTATCGGTCAGCGGGTTGCATGTAACAGCGGTTGTCGGCGGAGCCTTTATGCTGATCAGCCGGATATTGGCTTTGTTCCCTTGGCTCGCGCTGCGTATCCGGGTTCCGATAGCGGCCGCAGGTGGTGCTGCGGCGATTGCGGTTTGCTATACTTTACTGACTGGCGCCGAGGTTCCAACTGTAAGGGCATGCATCGCGGCGTTGCTGATATTGGTGGCCCTTGCGCTGGGGCGAGAGCCTTTATCGTTGCGATTATTGGCCGCAGGGGCGTGCATGGTGTTGCTCTTCTGGCCCGAAGCATTGGCGGGGCCAAGCTTTCAGCTTAGCTTCGCGGCTGTTGCGACCATCATATTGCTGCACGAATCAAAGCTGATGCAGCGATTGACGGCAAGTCGCGAGGAGACATTGCCGCTGAAATTAGGGCGGTTTGTCTTTTCCCTATTACTAACAGGTGTTGCGATCGAACTGGTTCTTGCCCCGATTGCATTGTTCCATTTTCACAAAAGCGGATTGTATGGGGCGCTCGCCAACATCATCGCGATCCCGCTGACCACATTTTTTGTCATGCCGTTGCAGATACTGGCGCTGATCTTCGATCAGATCGGTATTGGCGGGCCGTTTTGGTGGCTGGCGGGGCAGGGTGTCAGGGGCATTATGATTATGGCCTATGGTGTCAGCGATGCGCCCGGATCAGTGCTGATGCTGCCATCAATGCCAATTTGGGCGTTTGGTTCTACGATTATCGGCGGGCTTTGGCTGGCGATCGTTAAAGGCAAGGGCCGGTTTTTCGGGGTGCTGCCGGTGTTAGCAGGGATGGTCGCAATGGTCACAGTCTCGCGGCCCGATCTGTTAGTCACCGGTGATGGCCGCCATGTGGCGATTGTGGATGATAATGGTGAACTGGTTCTG
>JAAFIB010000126.1 GCA_013297725.1 Sphingomonadales bacterium | reverse complement strand
GCCGGGGTCGCAAAGGAAGTTGGTACAGTCCAATACATAAAAGGAGATCGCGGTGAATAATGGTCATATGACTGCATTGCAGACAAAACATGCCGAACTCGATTCAAAGATCGAAACCGAAAATAACCGACCGCACCCCGATGATGCCTTGATCCACCGACTGAAAAAGCAAAAGCTGCATATCAAAGATATTCTGATGCAAGAGGCAGCGGCTGCCTGACGTAGCGTCAGCGGCGAAAATTCGTTCAGCCAAAATTCGTTCGAAAGGGCGATAGTAGCTATCGCGCAGACCAAATGCTTCTGCTAGCGCTGATGATATGGAATCTGCTGCGCGTTCTGCTCGTAATATCTTGACCGGCCTGCATGATGTAATGGCTGCCAATTCGGCTGTGCAGGCAAAGCTGAACCAAGTCGTCAATATCATTGGCGAGGCGCTTACTAGCGAAGTGTGCTCGGTCTATTTGTTGCGCGATGGTGTGCTGGAACTGTTTGCAACACGCGGGCTGAACCAAGACGCTGTCCACGTAACTAAATTGGGTTTTGGTGAGGGGCTTGTTGGCACAATAGCTGAACAGGTAGATACGCTGAATCTTGATGAAGCAGCAGCCCATCCCGCGTTCCGTTATATGCCCGAAACAGGCGAAGAACGCTTCCACAGCTTTGCCGGCGTGCCCATTGTGCGCGCGGGGCAAGCCGTTGGTGTTGTTGCAGTTCAACATGCCGATCCGCGCAAATATGAAGAGGTTGAGATCGAGGCGTTGCAAACCACCGCAATGGTTCTTGCCGAACTGATTTCCAACGCCGGGCTGATCGATGAAACCCTGTCTTTGGGTAGTGCCAAGACAGGCACTGTCGTACTCAATGGATTACCGCTGGTGTCCGGCATGGCCGCAGGCGTCGCCATTTTTCACCAGCCCAATGTCCGCATCGAACATACCGTTGCCGAAGATACCGAGGCAGAACGCGCGCGCGTCTATTCCGCATTTGACCGGATGCGCGAACAGATTGACCGCATGGCAAGCCAAGCCGAATTTGGCGGCGGCGGTGAACATGACGAGATCATCGCGACCTATAAGATGTTCGCCTATGACGAAGGTTGGTCGCGGCGGATTAACGAGGCCATCGACAGCGGCCTGACCGCCGAAGCCGCCATCGAACGCGTGCAGCAACGCACACGGATGCGGATGCGTCAGATTGACGATCCGTTGCTCGCAGACCGGATGCACGATCTGGAGGATCTGTCGAACCGGTTGTTGCGGATTGTTTCCGGACAAATGGGCACTGCGGCGCAAATGGGACTGAAGCAGGATTCGATCCTTGTTGCCCGTAACCTGGGGCCAGCAGAACTGCTGGAATACGACAAGCGCCGGTTGCGAGGAGTTATCCTAGGCGAAGGCTCGCTGACCGCCCATGTGGTTATCGTGGCCCGGGCTATGGGCGTTCCAGTGCTTGGCCGCGTCGATGGTATTCGCCGGACAATATCCGAAGGCGACATGCTGCTGTTGAACGTCGATGAGAAAAGCATCATCGTTCGCCCCTCCCCCGCTGTTCAAGCGGCGTTTTCCGGCGATCTCGCCGAGGGACAAAAGAAAAAGGCGCGTTTTGCCTCGCTGCGCGATGTTGAGCCGGTTACAAAGGATGGACAGCGTATCAACCTGATGATCAACGCAGGGCTGCGCGATGACGTGTCGGCGATTGCGTTGACGGGGGCTGATGGCATCGGATTGTTCCGCACCGAGTTTCAGTTCCTTATTTCCGCGACATTGCCACAACGCGAGCGGCAGCAGCGGTTTTATCGCGATGTGCTTGATGCAGCAGGAAGCAAGCCGGTTATCTTTCGCACGCTCGATGTTGGCGGCGACAAAGCTTTGCCCTATCTGAAAGACACAGGGCCGGTAGAGGAAAATCCCGCCTTGGGCTGGCGGGCGATCCGTTTGGCACTTGACCATGACGGGCTGATGAAGGCGCAGGCACGCGCTTTGCTGGAAGCGGCAGCAGGGCGTCAGTTGAATGTCATGTTCCCTATGGTGTCTGAACCTTGGGAATTTGACCAAGCCAAAGCGTTGTTTGAGGCACAGCTTGCGTTCCTTGCAAAGCGCAAAAAGCAGCTGCCATCACGGATCCGTTATGGCGCGATGCTAGAAGTGCCTGCGCTTGCCGAAACATTGGACATATTACTGCCCAATCTGGATTTTCTGTCCATCGGCACGAATGATTTAACGCAGTTTTTGTTTGCCGCAGATCGCGCCGATCCGCGGCTGGCTGAGCGTTATGACTGGTTAAGCCCGGCGATTTTGCGTTTTATCCGCCGTGTTGCCGTTGCCTGTGCAGAACATAAAGTTGACCTTGCTGTGTGCGGCGAAATGGGTGGACGCCCGCTGGAGGCAATGGCTTTGATCGGGATCGGGCTTAACCGGCTTTCGATCACACCCGCCGGTATCGGCGCGATAAAGGCGATGGTCTGTTCACTCGATTCGAAATCGATTGCTGAGGAAATGGAACGGCTTTTGGCGAAACCGCCGCAGAGCATCCGCACGGCTTTGACCGAATGGGCGCGTCAAAACAGCGTGGAAATTTAAAAGCCACGTAAAACCGCCGCTTTCGCTGCTAATCGCCTTGACATTCCTACCACCATCGTCATTCTTCGCGAGGGGTCCGGGAGAGACCTGTCAAAAATATAGGTCGCTTGGAGATACAATGGTCGAGGAAGATGCTGCTATGGAAGCGGCCGAGAATGCTGAATTCCGTTTTCACACGGTCGGTGAGCAGTTAAAAGCTGCGCGAGATGAACGTCAGCTTTCGCTTACGGACATCGCTGCGCAAACGCGCATTCCCATCCGTCATCTTGAGGCGCTGGAAAGTTCTGATTTTGCAGCTTTGCCGGGAAGCATGTATTCCATCGGCTTTGCCAAATCCTACGCCCGCACCGTTGGCCTCGACCAGAATGTCGTCGCCGATGAAATGCGCGCAGAACTGGCGCAAGGCGGCCATGCTGGATTTATCCCCGCAACCCCGGACTATGAACCGGCCGATCCTGGCCGTGTTCCGCCGCGTTGGTTGGCATGGACAGCGGCTGGGATCGCGCTGCTTGGTCTGATCGGCTATTTCGCTTGGCGTAGCTTTGCGCTTTCTCCGGATGCACCTGCTGCACCGGTCGTAGAGGCAGAGGTTGCCGCTGCAAAAACAACCGATGGTGCCGCGCCAGCAACCCCAGCAGCAGCGGCCCCCGCAGGCGGAGCCGTCGTCATCACCGCGAGCGAAACTGCGTGGGTGAAAATCTATGATGCGGACAATAAACGGTTATTCGAGGCGGAGATGAAGACGGGCGAAAGCTACACCGTACCAGCCGACGCCAACAACCCGATGATTGTCACCGGCAGGCCGCAGGCGTTGCAAGTCACTGTGGGCGGCAAGCCTGTCCCTGCTCTGGGCGTTCCTGACCGGACAATATCGGACGTGGGTGTCAGCGCCGCGGCATTATTGGCGCGCAAGCCAGCGGAACCCGCACCCACTGAACCAAATGCAGCAGGCACAGGAACCACGGGAAATTCCACGCCCTGACAGATTCTATCGACAACAAACTGCACCGTTTCCGGGTAAGGCGCTTTGACGGAGCGGCAACTTTGGGTATATTGCCGCCTGAGGTCTTGATTTGGTTGGGAGAATTGGAATGAAACTGGCTGTCTTGTTCGCGAGCGCGGCATTACTGGCGCTATCCATTCCGGCAACAGCGCAAGATGCCAATGTCGAGGGCCGCGTCACCAAGTTGGAAAAAGAACTAAAGGCGGTTCAGCGCAAAGTCTTTCCCGATGGCGCGGGTAAGTATTTTGAGCCTGATATCAAGCCAGACACCCCTGTTACTGACGGCACAAAAACAGCTTCTGGCACCGAAGTCACTGACCTGATTGGCCGTGTCGATGCTTTGGAAACCCAGTTGGCAGCATTAACTGGTCAAGTTGAGCAGCACAGCAATAGCATAAAAGCCATGGAAGCCCGGCTTAAGGCTATGGAATCGCAGGTTAAAACCTTGAATGCCGACGCGGCGGCCACGGTAGCGGCCGATCCAAAGCCTGCCGTCGCCACGCCGGTTGCAACGACACAGAAACCAGCGACCGTAAAGCCACCGGTGGCAACAGCCAGCAAAGACAAGGCGCGCGAAGCGGCGGTTGCAAAGATTGAACGTCCAGCATCGGGCAACAATTTTGAAGACAGCTATTCCTATGGCTATCGTTTGTGGGAAGCAAAATTCTATCCAGAGGCGCAAACGCAGTTGGAAGAAACCGTCAAAAAATTCCCCAGCCACAGCGGAACCAGCCGCGCGCGGAATCTACTCGGTCGTGCATGGCTCGATGATGGCCGTCCGTCGCAAGCGGCCAAGATATTCTACGAAAATTACAAAGCCGATGCCAAAGGTGAACGTGCGCCGGAAAGTCTGTATTTCCTAGGCGAGTCCTTCATCGCCATGAATAAACCTGCCGATGCATGTGACGTGTTCAAGCAGTTGGATAAAGCCTATCCAAGCGAAGCTGCAGGACGATTGGCCGCACGATTGGCTGCGGGGCGCAAAAAGGCAAAGTGCAGCTAAACCCCCTATCTGAACTGGTGTCTGATCTGGCCCTCGCCGCGTTTACCAGATCAGTGCAGAAATTGGCGGGGGACGATGCCCGATTGTTGCTTGCTGTGTCGGGCGGTCCGGATAGTGTGGCGATGCTTTTGCTTGCGCATGCGGCGATGCCGGAACGGATTTCCGCAGCGACGGTAGATCATCAGTTGAGGCCAGAGGCCGCAGCAGAAGCCGATTTCGTTGCGGATTTGTGCAAGGCATTGAACATCCCGCATATAATTTTGCGACCGTCAGAACCCATAACCGGCAATCTGCAGTCAGAGGCGCGTGCTGTGCGTTATGCCTTATTG
>JAAFIB010000125.1 GCA_013297725.1 Sphingomonadales bacterium | reverse complement strand
GGTCTTGAAACAGTGCGGCAACCGATTTCTTGCGCATAAATTATCTCCTGTGAACGAATCATCAGAAAACGACTTGCCAAAGACGTGAACTTGTAGGACAGTTAAAAACCTATTTGGTTGGAGAAATTTATGCTGAGCCGCGTTCGCGAAGTGCGCAAAGCCAAACGCCTAACCCTGTTCGATGTTGCCGAACGCTGTGACCCGCCGACAACCGCGCAAACAATCGGGCGTCTTGAAACGGGCACACGCACATTATCGCTTGGTTGGTTGAACCGTATTGCAGGCGCGCTTGGCGTCGATGCTAGCGAGTTGGTGCAATTGCCCGATCAACAAGAACTGCCGGTTGCGGCATATCTGGGCGCGGATGGTGCGCAGGCCCCAACAAAGGCTGATATTTTAATCGCACCGCGCTTGTTGGGTGAAATGGTGGGCCTGCGCGTTACAGACAGCATTGGTGACTATCGGCGTGGTGACGAGCTATGGCTAGAACAGCTGGCACCAGAAAACTATGGAGAAGCGCTGAATTGCGATGTGCTGGTGCCTCGTCCTGCCGGGCGGTTTCTGTTTGGACGTTTGCTGGGTCGCGAAGATGGAAAGCTACATCTGCTGCCGCTGGCATCGGGCGCACGGCAGCAAGTCGTCGCTGACCCTGCCTGGATCGGCCGCGCTGCCAAATTGATCCGCTCGCTATAATGCGGGTTCTTGCTCTTTCAACTCTGCACCCGTCCTCTGCTGCGCCAAATTTCGGGCGGTTTGTGCAGTTGTCGCTGGATGCGGCGGATGAAACAGGCGAAGTTGATATTGTCCGCATATGCCCCAACGGACTACCGCCATGGCCGCTGGGGCACATCCATCCGCGTTATCGCGGAGCGGCGGCTCTGCCTTTACTTGACAATAATATCCACCGCCCACACTTCACTTTGTTGCCCGGGTTTAACCCCAGCCGAAATGCAAATGCCATCGTTAAGGCTGTGCTGCCCTTGGCGCAACAGCTGCACGATACAGCGCCTTTTGATGTGGTCGATGCACAGTTTTTTTGGCCCGATGGTCCAGCGGCTATGCACATTGCGCAGGCGCTGAACGTTCCTTACTCCATCAAAGCGCGCGGTGCAGACATTCATCACTGGACGACAGTTCCGGGCTGCCGAGAACAGATTATCAAAGCTGCACAAGACGCTGCCGGGCTACTTGCCGTGTCCGAGGCTATCAAAGCCGATATCACTGCATTGGGCGTTGATCCGGCAAAAATCCTTGTTCACCGAACCGGCATCGACCGGTCTCTGTTTCAGGTTGCCAGCGAACCGCGCGCTGACCTTCGCCAACGCATTGATCTTCCTATCGATGGCGCGTTGCTGGTCACTGTAGGCGCACTAATCCCGCGTAAAGGGCAAGTCTTTGCCATTGAGGCACTGGCGCAAGTGCCCGGCACACGGCTTGCAATCATTGGCGATGGGCCGGACCTATCCATGCTGCGCCAACTGGCAAAGGATCAGGATGTTGCTGACCGTGTCCATTTCCTTGGATCATTACCACACAGCGATATCGCCCGGCATGTTCAGGCAGCCGACGTTTGCGTGCTGCCATCTGAAAGCGAGGGGATCGCCAATGCATGGATCGAAGCGCTCGCCTGCGGAACGCCTTTAGTTATTACCGATGCAGGCGGCGCACGCGAAGTCATCACTGGCGGCGCAGGCGGACGGATCATCGAACGTAATGCAGGTGCAATTGCCTATGCGGTGCGCGACCTGCTGCAAAACCCGCCCGACCGCGCCGATGTGGCGGCGGTCGTTGCCGACTATAGCTGGGAACGAAACGGCAAAGCTTTGGTCGCCTATTGGCGATCACTACTGACCGTTTAGACTACTGCGTTAGAAATCTAGATCATCGTCATCCTGAACTTGTTTCAGGATAACACGCGACCGTAGTTTGTTATCCTGAAACAAGTTCAGGATGACGAAACGGTGGATGTTTCAGATCTACAGAGCCGACCTAAACCACGCCTTCGCTGTTGTTATTCAGATTGCTCATCTTCACTGTTTCCGCCGGAACAAAGCTGTCCTGCGTCACTTTCAGCCAGATGAGGATCGGCGCAGCCTGATAGATTGACGAATAGCTGCCGACAAAAATACCGAATGCCATCGCAACGCTAAACCCGAAAATCACATCAGGGCCAAAGAACACCAACACTACAAGCGGCGTCAGGATCGTAAGGCTGGTCATCACGGTACGCGACAGTGTTTCGTTGACCGACAGATCGAGCAAAGCACTGATTTCCATCTTGCGGAACTTCTTCAAATTCTCGCGAATCCGGTCATAGATGATGATGTTATCATTCAACGAATAGCCGATGATTGTCAGCAACGCGGCGATAGTGTTCAGATCGAACTCCATCTGCGTCAACGAGAACAGCCCGAGCGTTAGCGTAACGTCGTGGACCAAGGCCCAGATCGCACCAACACCGAATTGCCATTCAAAACGGAACCAGATGTAAAGGCCGATGCCAAGTGATGCGGCCAGCAACGCCATGATACCGTCGGAAAACAGTTCGCTGGAGACTTTACCCGATACCGAATCCACCCCGTCGATGCGGACTTTGGGATGCTTCTCTTTCAGCTTCGCCACGATCTTTTCGGCCATGATGTTCGAAAGCTCTGGCTTTTTATCAGCTCCAGCCGGAAGCTTCATCCGGATTGAAACTTGGTTCTCCGCACCGAAACGCTGGATTGTGGGCTCGCCATAGCCAAGCGAGCCGACTGTATTGCGCAATTCCTGTACCGGGGCGACCTTTTCGCCAACAAAGGTCGTGCGGATCATTTGTCCACCGATAAAATCAACGCCGTAGTTCAGCCCTTTGGTGAACAGCAACGCCATCGATGCAATCATCAGCAAAATAGAAATGCTGAACGCAATGTTCCGCCATTTCAGAAAACCGATATTGGTATCATCGGGAACGAGTTTCAAAAGTTTCATAATCTCTCTCCCGGCCTCAAATATTGATTTCTTGGGGACGGTTGCGTTTCAACCAGATGGACACCCACATGCGGGTCAGTGTGACCGCTGTGAACACCGACGTGACAATGCCGATCATCAGAACGACGGCAAATCCGCGGATCGGGCCAGAGCCGATAAAGAACAGCAATACCGCAGCGATGACGTTGGTGATGTTCGCATCGAAAATCGCGCGACTAGCCTCGGAATAGCCATGTTCGACCGCAAGCGCGACACGCCGCCCTCGTCTTCGTTCTTCGCGTATGCGCTCGTTAATGATGACGTTGGCATCCACCGCTGCACCAATCGTCAAAACGAACCCTGCAATGCCCGGCAAAGTGAGCGTCGCATTAGCAATTGCCATCACCGCAAGGATCATTGCCACGTTGATGAACAGGGCAAAGCAGGAATAGACGCCAAACCGGCCATAAGCGAGCAACATCCAGACAAGCACGCCCGTCGTTCCGATAATAGCAGCGATCATACCGCGCCGAATGGAATCGGCGCCAAGGTCAGGCCCAACCGAACGTTCTTCTACAACTTTTAAGTCCACCGGCAGTGCGCCAGAGTTCAAAGAAATTGCTAACTGGTTCGCACTCTCAACAGTGAAGTTTCCAGAAATCTGTGATGCGCCATTTAATATAGGCTCGTTGATTGTCGGCGCGGACAGCACTTTTCCGTCCAATATGATTGCAAAGGGTTTGCCAACATATTTTTGCGTCATCCGCGCAAATTTTTGGCCGCCTTCACTGTTGAATTGAATGTTTACGACAGGTTCGTTTGTCTTCGCGTCAAAACCTTGCTGCGCGCCGGTCAACTGATCGCCCTGAATGCCGCCAAGCCTGCGCACAGCAACAAACCCGCCCTCGACATTAGGCAAAGCCTGGCTGCCGACCCGCGCTTTACCCTTTTGAGTATCTTCAAAAATGGCGGCTTCATCGACCAGCTTAAACTCCAGCTTAGCAGTCTCACCGATCAACTTTTTCAGCGCCTCGGGATCTTCAAGTCCCGGCACCTGAACGACAATCCGGTCATCACCCTGGCGGATAATCGTGGCTTCTGCCAAATCACCAATACGCCGCCCGATAACGTCCTTTGCTGAATCCATCGCACGGTTTAATGCGTCGGTCCGGCCCGCGCCTGCTGGTTTAAGCGTGATCCGGTTGCCATCGGTAATTTCGATATTCCAGTCACGTCCGCCCAGATTATTGGCGACGATAGGCTCCAACGCTTTACGCGCAGCGTCAATTTTATTGGCCTCTGTGACCAAAAAGCTCAATGCTCCATCGGTACGTGTTACCGTGTCGATATCAACCTTTGGCTCAGCGCGGCTCATCGCATTGCGAACGCTGTCTTCAAGCGATTCCAACCGGTCACGCTCCAATTGAGCCTGATCCGCCTCCAACAAAATATGGCTGCCGCCCGCAAGGTCGAGCCCCAGACTAATCGTCGGCTTAGCAATCCATGACGGCATCTGTTCGAGCGTCGTTTTCGGCAGAAAGCTTGGGATCGCGAGCAGGAAGGAAACAGCAATTAATGCGTGCAACATCCAGATACGCCAGCGGGGAAAATCGAGCATGATAGAACCAGACTTTAGAACTGTTTAGAGTGGGGCGCAGCTGCGCAGATCAATCGTTCGCAGGCTTAGTGCTGCGGCTTTTCACATCGGCAAGGGTGGATTTCAACGCTTTGACGCGGACGTTCGGCGCAATCTCTACCTCGACATGATCATCCGCAACCTTCGTCACTTTACCCATAAGGCCGCCGCCTGTTACGACTTCATCATTCTTTTGAACCGCATTCAGCTTTGCCTCATGCTCTTTCGCACGTTTTTGCTGCGGACGGATCAACAGGAAATAGAACACCACAAAGATCAGCAGCAATGGAACAATCTGCATAAAAAATTGCGCGCCGCCTGCACCAGCAGGTGCAGCTGCCGCTGCCGAAAATACCAGCATCGATGTCATTGTCG
>JAAFIB010000124.1 GCA_013297725.1 Sphingomonadales bacterium | reverse complement strand
TGCGTCCCTTAGTCAATCGAGGGCGCCAGCCGGGCTTTGGGAAATGGACATGCACATTATGTGCCTCAAGAATGATCTCGCCGGGTTTTGAAAGCGGCGTCATCGCCTCTGTCAATCGCGGCGTCGCGGCCATCAGCCGCTTGCCATAATCCGTCGTTGGAGCGGTTGCGACTTGCTTGGCCGAACCCGCCTCGACGACTTTGCCATGCTCCAACAACAACAACCGGTCAGCATGATGTTCGATCCCCGCCAAGTCATGGCTGACCAGCAACATCGCCATATTACGCTCACGACACAGCCGAACGAGCAACGCCATAATCTCTCCGCGCAATGCTGCGTCAAGGGCACTGACCGGCTCATCCGCGACAAGATATTTCGGATCATGCGCCAGCGCCGCTGCGATCAGCACGCGTTGCCGTTCCCCGCCCGAAAGCCGATGCGGATATTGCGCCAGCCTCTCCTCTGGCCGCGACAAGCCGACAGCGTCCAGCATGGCAACCATGGCTGCGGTATCCGGCTTTGCTCCGCCAGCTTGGCTCGCAGCCTCTTGCAAATGCTGCCGCACGGTCCGGTGCGGGGTCAAGGCCGTAAGCGGTTGTTGAAACACAAAACCGACTTTTGCGGCACGAACGCGGCTCAATTCGCGTTCCGACATGCCGACCAGTTCGATGCCATCAAGCATAACCGAGCCACTCGCCGCACCGACGCTAAGGCCAAAGGGCGTCATTGCCGTCATGCTTTTGCCTGCACCAGATGCACCGGCAAGCGCAACGATTTCGCCCGGGGCAAGTGCAAGGCTAATATCATCAACGATGCACCGCTCACCGATGTGGATGGTCAGGTTTTGGACGTGATAACCGCCGGTCATTTGGCAGCATCCGCCAAGCGGTCGCGAAACCGTTCGCCTGCAATTGTCAGGCAGGCGATTAAAGCAATCAACACTCCGCCCGGAAGCAACAAGGCCGCCGGGTTCATGTCCATTTCCTCTGCGCCTTCATTGACCAAGATACCCAGCGAGGTCATCGGTTCTTGCACGCCAAGGCCCAGAAACGAGAGGAAGCTCTCAATCATCACCACATGCGGCACGGTCAGCATCAGATACGCAATCGCCACCCCCGCAACATTGGGCAGAATATGGCGGATGAGTGTTGCCCGTGCAGGCGAACCAGCCGCCTCGGCAGCAAGAACAAAAGGTCTCTGTTTCAAAGCGATGACTTGCCCCCGCACCACGCGCGCCATCGTCAGCCATTCGACAAAACCGATGCCGAGAAACACCAGCAAGATCGAACGGCCAAACACGACCATCAACAGGATAACGACAAACATAAATGGCAATGCATAAAGCCCGTCGACAATGCGCATCATCAATTCATCGGTGCGCCCGCCAACCCAGCCTGCAATCGCGCCCCACGCCACGCCGATGACAAGCGCAACCATCGCAGCGGCAAGGGCAACCGACAAAGTAACCCGCGTACCGACCAGCAACCGCGCCAAACGGTCGCGTCCCAGATCGTCAGTCCCCAGCATATGGCCATCGGTGAACAGCCCCACGCGAACACTGTTCCAGTCAATCGAGATCGGATCATAGGGCAGCAACAACGGCCCAAACAAAGCCGCAAGTGCAATTACCGCAACGATGATTAATGCCGCCTTCATCCCTCACGCATCCGAGGGTCGAGCCAGCCATAGATCAGGTCGGCAAACAGGTTGAACAGGATGATCAGCGCCGCATAAAGCGTGACTACGCCGAGCACGAGCGGATAGTCCCGGTTCAGCGCGCCTTGCACAAAATAGCGGCCAAGCCCGGGCAAGCCAAAAACCGTTTCGATGACCACTGCCCCGGTCAACAACGCTGCCGCCGCTGGTCCCAAATAGCTGGCGACCGGAACCAAGGCTGGCCGCAACGCGTGACGGCGCAGGATCGTCAGCGGCGCAATCCCCCGCGCCCGCGCTGCGCGAATATGGTCAGACCCAAGTTCCCCGGCAAGGCCCGCACGCGCCAGCTTTGCGACTGCGCCTGTGACCGGTAGTGCCAGCGCAACGACAGGCAGTATCAACCAATTGATTCCGTCATTCTGCCCCGACACCGGCAGCCATCCCAGCCACAGTCCAAAGATCAACGCCAGCAAAGGTCCGGTGACAAAGGTTGGCAATGCGGTCAGCAGTGTTGCACCCAGCATTAGGACTTCATCCTGCCATTTACCCGCGCGCAACGCTGCCCATAAACCAGCCGAAATGCCCAGCATCGCCGCCAGCACCAAGGCGCATCCGCCAATCAGCAACGACACCGGCAGTGCCTCGGCAATAAGGCCGCTGACCGTGAAATCCCGATACACCATGCTCGGCCCGAAATCGCCTTGCGCAAGCCGGCTGAGGTACATCCAGACTTGTTCGGGCAGGCTTTTGTCGAGGCCATAAGCTGCCTCCAACGAAGCGCGTACTTCGGGGGCCAAAGGCCGCTCCCCGTCGAACGGCCCACCCGGCGCAATCCGCATCAAGATAAAGGATAAGATAATGATCGCGAGCAATGTCGGTATTGCCGTCAACAGCCTTTGCGCAATCATTCTGAACATGCATGCTGATTGGCCCAAAAGCCGGTAAGCGTCCAGTATGCATTTTCTGCTTGAAGTTGACGCGGCGTCAAGGTTTCAACGATGGGAGAAACGGAGAAACATCATGAATGCCTGGATTTTACTTGCGGTTGCCATTGCTTTTGAAATCGCCGGAACCAGCCTGTTAAAAGCATCGGATGGCTTCACGCGCTGGAGCCTCGGCATGGCATCAATGGCGTGTTACTGGGTTTGCTTTGGTTTCTTGGCCGCTGCGATTAAGACCATCCCTGTCGGGGTGGCTTATGCAATCTGGTCAGGCGTTGGCATCGTTGCGATTGCAATCATCGGCTGGGTCGTGTTTCGCCAGTCGTTGACCTTGGCGCAAACCGGTTTCATCGTGCTGATCCTGATCGGGGCCATCGGGCTTAACCTCACAACCCCGCAAGAAACTAAAGCGTCATCCCCGCAAAGCAGCGCCTGATCTCCTGCGTGAACAAAACAGGTTGTTCCATCGCAGCAAAATGGCCGCCTTTGTCGAGTTCGTTCCAATAGGTGATGTTCGAAAACCTCGTCTCTGCCCAGCGGCGGGACGGACGGAACAGTTCTTTTGGAAACAGGCTGCATCCCGTGGGGATCGAGACAGCATCCATATTCTGTTGCAGATAGCTTTGCCAATATAGCCGCGCAGAGGACGCCGCCGATGCTGTCATCCAATACAGCATCACGGTATCGAGCAGCTGATCCTTGCTGAAAACATTTTCAGGATGGCCCGCGCAATCGCTCCATCCCTGAAACTTTTCGACGATCCACGCCAACTGGCCGACAGGAGAGTCCGTTAGGCCATAGCCGAGCGTTTGCGGCCGCGTTGCATGCATGATCGCATAGCCATTGTCGTTTGAACGATACCATTTCAGCCGTGCTAGCGATTGCGCTTCATAAGGGGTCGGGCTGGCAAGCACCTCGGCAGAAGGCTGAGCAATCGGCATGTTGAGATGGATGGCAGCGCAGCCGCCTTTATTCTGCGCACCGATCGTTGCGGTGACAACCGCACCCCAATCGCCGCCTTGTGCGAAATACCGGTCATAGCCAAGCGCGCGCATCAATTGATCCCACGCATCTGCGGTCTTTTCAACGGACCAGCCCGCCTCTGTGGGCTTGCCTGAAAAAGCATAGCCGGGAAGCGATGGGATCACGAGATGGAATGCGGGCTCTGCTGGATCAAAGGGGTTCGTCAGCAGTTCGATAACATCGATAAATTCAAGCACAGATCCCGGCCAGCCATGCGTCATGATCAGCGGCAGTGCATCTGCGCGCGGGCTTTTCACATGCAAGAAATGGATCGGTAGCCCGTCAATTTCTGCATGGTATTGCGGGTATTGGTTCAAGATATCTGTGCTGCGGCTCCAGTCATAATCCGACTGCCAATACGCCAATAACTCGCGCACATAGCCAAGAGGTATGCCTTGGCTCCAATCATCCACAGTCGCCGCCTCTGGAAAGCGGGTCTGTGCCAGCCGGGTTTTCAGATCATCGATTTGGGCAGAGTCGAATACTGGGTGAAACGGAACAATTGAAACGGGCACAGACCATCCTTGGCAAAATCAGCTACAACAAAGGCAGCCGCATCTTTATGATGTCATGACTGCACAAGGACCCTAAGACGAGCGACTGGCATGGAGTGATAAGAATGACAAGAGGTGGGAAGGCCTTTGCCAGTAAAAACCACTTAATTTACAATATCCGCCAAGCACGTAGCGCTTGAAATACGCCCCAAAGTAACAACACTATGCCACCCACCTTGCGAATAGTTGGTAACGGCAGCATCTGTGCGAGCTTTTCTTTGAGGATAATTGCAGGAACAACTGCTGCCATGATGCCCAGCCAACCGCCAAGGGCGGTGAATATAGGGTACGGCGTCATCGCAGCATTAGCGCCAATAATGAACTGCGCCTTGTCACCAAACTGCAAGATGAAAAGCCCCAAAAATACTGTCAGGAATGGCGCGATTTTCCATCCCGCCAACAAATCAACCGGACGACGCCACCACAGCATCGCGACCCCAGCGGATAGATAAGCAAGGCCGTTGAACAGGCGAAGCGGATCTTCGCTGATCCAATCATCAATCACCGAACCAGCCGCAGCAGAGATCGCGCAGTTTATCGCCGTCGCTAAAGCCAGCGCCGAAATCACCATGCGGTCATTGCCAAAGCGCAGCGCAAGCGCCGCCGCCAATATCTGCGGCCGGTCGCCTATTTCGGCAATCAAAACCGAAAACAAAGTGGCAAGTAAGCTGTCCATTGCGGTCAGTTATAGCGCGGAAATGTTAAAAAGGGTGGAAGCGTAATCGGATTGAAATTCAACCGAGACGGATCGCGACCGAGGCCAGCAAAGCTTCCGATGCTTGCGGATGGACATGAGCAACACCGATGGCATCGCGCAATATCTCTCCAAAACCGT
>JAAFIB010000123.1 GCA_013297725.1 Sphingomonadales bacterium | reverse complement strand
GTAAACTTTTCATATGGAATGTTCACTTGTTTGACGAGGTCTGCAACAGGTGCAGGCTTGCTTTGCGCCATCGCGCTACCGGTTATGGCGATGATAGAAACAGCAAGCGCCAGTGCAAATTTACGGATCATATATTCACTCCCCAAGAGTCAGAAATTCAGAGGCGGACATTAGCTTGGACAGCAGCAAACACAAATGGTTGCGGATTGGTGGGCAGGCCTTTTCGACAAACAGTCAACCAGCGCCGATTGGGGCCGCTTACCCCTCAACCAACTTCAACAGCTTCCGCTCCACAGGTGCAAGCACTGGCCCCAACTCGGTGCCACGTTTTAGCACGGCACCACCCTCGCCCATCAACGCCCACATGCCCTGTTTCTGGCGCAAAGCCGGGTTTTTGATGATGCGGTATTCGGGACGTTCCGCACTGCGCCTGAATGCGGAAAAGACCGCCATGTCGCGGCCAAGGTCGATGGCGTAATCACGCCATTTTCCTGCGGCGACCATACGGCCATATAAATCGAGAATGCGGGTCAGCTCAGCACGGTCAAACCCGACCTGCAAGGGCCGCGTGGCATATAACGGAAAGGGGGTGACGGTTGCGCTCAAGCCGACTTCCGCGTCGCCTTTTTACGGGGGGCTGGTTTTGTCGTGTTTGCGTCGCGTTCTTCCAACAACTGCGTCAGACGCTTTTGCATCGTTTCCATTTCGCATTGCAGAATTTCCAGCTTTTGCGAGGATGGATCGAACCTTTCGCTGCACGGCGTGCCATAAGGCGTAAAGCTTTGCGTTTCTGGCTTTACCTCAACTAAGGTTGATCGCGCCGGAATGCCGACCATCGTGGCCCCTTCAGGAACATCTTTGGTAACAACAGCATTCGCCCCGACCCGGCTATTTGCACCGACATAAATTGGGCCAAGAACAGCAGCACCCAGGCTGATGATCACATTATCGCCGATGGTCGGATGGCGTTTACCACCCTGCCCGTTTGTCGGATTAGTTCCGCCCAATGTCGCGCCCTGATAAATCGTAACATTATCGCCAATCACCGATGTTTCGCCGATCACAACAAAGCCGTGGTCGATAAAGAAATAGCGGCCAATTTTTGCACCGGGATGAATGTCGATTGCGGTCAAAAAACGCGCAAAGTGATTCACAAACCGCGCCAGAAAATACATCTCACCGCGAAATAGCCAATGCGCAACGCGGTGCAAACCAAGCGCCCAAACACCGGGATAAAAAATGATCTCCCACCGTGAACGTGGCGTGGGATCGCGTTCTTTGATCGAATCCAGATAGTCGATAAAATTGTTGAACATCGACCAATATTCTCCTGCGACACGCGCGCCCTTTTTGGACATGTACATCTGCCTCTTATTTTGGGTCGCGACTGAAAAGTTACAATGGCAAATTCGCTTTGACCAGACATTTGGTTGCAACGAAGTCGAGAATTGATGGTAAATATCGGGCCAATCGATTAATAAAGTCAAATTGATCGAAAGGCTGGCGCTTTGAGCACCTATCTCCCTACTCTTAAACAGCTGCAATATCTTGTCGCGCTCGAAGAACATGGCCATTTTGGCAAAGCTGCCGAGGCCTGTTACGTCACGCAATCAACGCTGTCGGCAGGTATTAGAGAACTGGAGTCGCTGCTTGGCCTGATGCTTGTCGAGCGCACTCGCCGTGTGGTTCGCTTTACGCCTTTAGGCATAAGGCTGGTGGCTAAGGCACACCGGATTTTGCGTGAGGCAGAAGAACTGGCGGATATGGCGCGCGCAGCAGGAACGCCCTTGGCCGACGAACTGCGGATGAGTGTCATCCCAACAATCGCGCCGTTCTTGTTGCCCAAGTTGCTGCCACAGTTGCGCCAGAAATACCCCGATCTGAAACTCTTTCTGCGTGAGGAAACCAGCACCGCAGCGGTAGAGGCGCTGCACAAAGGACAGGTCGATTGCGTGCTGATGGCGCTTCCGTTTGCCGCAGGTGATATCGAACATGCAGTATTGTTTAGCGACCGGCTATACGTAGCATTCCCCAAAGGAGAGCCGGATAATCCGCCCGCAACGGTCACACCCAATGATGTTGATGAAGGCCGATTGCTGTTGCTGGTGGATGGCCATTGCCTGAAAGACCACGCGCTTGCAGCATGTAACCGGCCAGAGCTGCGCGCATCCGCGACAATGCTGGGCACGTCGCTGCACACATTGATCCTGATGGTGGACAATGGCCTTGGTCAGACTTTGATCCCCGAAATGGCGGTGAAGGCAGGGCTGCTGAATAATACCGAGGTGCAGGCAAGGCCGCTTGATGCCCCGCATGCCTCACGCGATATTGCATTAGTGTGGCGAACCAATAGCCCGCGTCATACAGAATTTGAATTGCTGGCCGAAACAATGCGGCAGCTTTATCCGGCTTAGTCCCAGTTAGCCGCCCGTGCATTGTCGCTGGCCTTTGCCTCGACCCAAGCTGCGCTTTCGCCGCGATATTCCTTTTTCCAGAACGGCGCATCGGTTTTCAGCCGGTCGATCAGAAAAGCACACGCAGCCAAAGCTTCGGCTCTATGCGGCGATGCAGCGGCAACAAAGACGATCGGTTCGCCGACCATCATTTTTCCAACGCGGTGAACGATGATAGCGCCCGGCAGGTTCCACCGGCTTTGCGCCTCGGTTGCTAAAGCCTGCAAGCTTGCCTGGGTCATCGCCGGATAATGTTCAAGTTCAATCGCTGTCACGCCGACGTCGCTGCGCACCAATCCGGTAAAGCTTGCAATTGCACCGACGCCATCTGCCTCCAGCGCCGCGAGCAACGCTGCGCTATCAAAACGTTCAGCCTGAATTCTGACGTCGATCATCCGCCAGTTACCGGCGGAAAAATCGCTAGCTCTTTGGCGTTATCCAATAAGGTATCAGCACCAACCATCTTTTGATCAACTGCGAACCTGAGCTTGCTGCGGTCCTGAAATGCGGCAGAGTGGCGATCGCTTTCTTGCGCTAGACGGTCGATCAAAGTCGCGATGCTCGAACCGGCTTCAACCTCAACCTGCTCGCCATCAACACCGATGGCTTCACGCACCCGCGCAAAATAGACGATCTGGATCATCGTCAATCCATATGCTTTACGCCAACGCGCAAATAATCCCAGCCGGTGATCAGCGTAAGGATCGCCGCGATCCACAACAATGCAAGCGCAGTCTGTTTCAGCAACTCCCATTCGGGCAAAGCGCCTGCAAGGATCAACCCGCCAAAAGCCACCAACTGCGCCGCAGTTTTCCACTTGGCCATTTGTGACACCGGCATCGATACTTGCAGCCCGGCGAGGAATTCACGCAAGCCTGACACGATAATCTCGCGCAGCAAGATAATCAGCGCTGCGATCACATGCCAGCCATCAACATCGCGGGTAAACACAAGCAGCAATATCACCGCCGCGATCATAATTTTATCAGCAATAGGATCAAGAAACACACCGAGTTTTGACACTGTGCCCTGCGCCCGCGCGACATATCCGTCGAAATAATCAGTCAGCCCCATCAGGCAATACAGCGCGAAAGCCAACCAGTAATCCAGCACTGCTGGCTGATGTCCGCCCGGATGCAGGCTGGGCCACAACAGGAAAACAAGGATCGGCACCGCCAGGATGCGCGACAGCGTCAAGATATTGGGTAGGCTAAGCATATGTCGCTGCTCTAACGACTGTTTACAGCAAAATCACGGACCGATTTCACAACAACACAAGAAAACCGCTTTGCCGTTGCCAATGCTACCGCTAGGGCATGGCGCGACAGATGGGGAATGATCAAACCATGCAGACAACGACGTCCTTGCTGAAAAAGCGATATTTTCTTCCACTCTTCGTCACCCAGTTCCTTGGCGCATTCAACGACAACCTATTCCGCACCGCGATGGTAATGCTGGTCATCTATTCGATTTACGATGATCCAACGCGTGAGGCGCAGTTCAGCACAATCGCGCAGGGGCTGTTCATTCTGCCCTTTTTCTTGCTGTCTGCTATCTCTGGCCAACTAGCCGATAGCCATGACAAGGCGGGTTTGATCCGCTTGGTCAAGTCAGCAGAGATCATTATCATGCTGTTTGGCGCAGCCGGATTGATGCTGCACAATGTTCCCTTGATGCTGGCGGCACTGTTCGCAATGGGTGTGCATTCGACATTTTTTGGTCCGATTAAATACGCGATCCTACCGCAACATCTGGATGAAGGCGAGGTGCTGGGCGGCACCGGATTGGTCGAGGCCGGAACCTATATCGCCATCCTGCTTGGCACAATTTGCGGTGGCTGGGGCCAGCAACTGGTGCGTGATGGCAGTGTGCCGAGTTGGACGATGGCAGCCGCCGTCATTGGCGTTGCAATCATAGGCCGGATCGCTGGACATATGGTTCCACCAGCACCGCCAGAGGATGGCGCCCGTGACCTGAAAATAGACCTCAACATCTTCACAGCGTCATGGCGTTTGATCGGCGATGTGATGCATGTGCGCCGCATTCGCCTTGCCATTATCTGCATCAGTTTTTTCTGGTCCGTCGGCGCTTTATTGGGGGCGCAGTTCCCGCCACTGGTCAAAAATGCGCTGCATGCTGATGAAAGCGTAGCGACTGCATTTCTTGCGATCTTTTCCATTGGCATTGCCATTGGATCAGTTGCCGTCAACCGCCTGCTGAAAGGCACAGTATCAGCAAAATATTCGCCGATCTCAGCGATCATCATGGGGCTGTTTGTCCTGATGCTTTGGTATGCTGTCGAAAGCTGGGGCGTGTCGACAGGCCCGCTTTATGATTTCCGCACCTTCATTACTTACCCGCTGGCCGATTTCGTAATGCTGGCGTTGCTTGGGATAGCGATTTTCGGCGGGATGTTTGTTGTGCCGCTTTACGCCTATCTGACTGTTACCGTTGCAAAGACTGAAACGGCACGGACTATTGCAGTCAACAATATCGTCAATTCCGGCTTTATGGTGGTCGCATCGCTATCGCTTGGCGCGTTGATCGGCATAGGCGCAACGATCGAGGGCACATTGCTGTATGTCGCCTTTGCCTGCCTAGTTTCCGCATGGATCGCACGCAGGCTGCATCAGGCGACGGAATAATCCGGT
>JAAFIB010000122.1 GCA_013297725.1 Sphingomonadales bacterium | reverse complement strand
TTGACGGTCATGTTTTGCAAACGCGCCCATACCGTCACCAGCATTTGGCACAACATGACCGTCATCCATCAGATTGCCAAAGCGCGAAATAACGCGATAGGAAAAGCCTTTGGGCAGATCGATCAGATTATTGGGATCGCGAATGATCGCGCCATAACCTGCAACTTCGTTACGGGCCGCAGCTGGAGCTTGTGCTGCGGCACATGCAGGAATGCCTGCAAAGGCGAGGCTGCCAAGGCCAAAGTTAAACTGCCGGCGGTTAAACTGCATCCTGAATCTCCATTCGCGCTCATGCTCTGAATGCTCTTGCAAGCCAAAGATGACAAGTATGTTTCAGCTTGGTAGGGGCGGCGCATGAATGAAATCACCACACCTGCCGCCACCCGCCCAGTCCGCACCCGCGTAGCCCCGTCACCCACTGGCGATCCGCATGTCGGCACCGCCTATATCGCGCTGATCAATTACTGTTTTGCCAAAAAACATGGCGGCCAGTTTTTGCTGCGGATAGAGGATACCGATCAGGTGCGATCAACCCGTGCGTCAGAGGTCGCCATTCTGGATAGCCTAAAATGGCTGGGCCTTAGCTGGGATGAAGGTCCGGATGTCGGCGGCCCGCATGGCCCCTATCGCCAGTCAGAACGCAGCGCGATTTACACCGAGCATTGCGAGCAGTTGCTTCAAGCAGGCCATGCTTTCAAATGCTATCTGACACCCGAAGAGCTATCCAGCCTGCGCGCGCAACAAACCGCAGCTAAGCTACCGCCAAAGTATGACGCAAGCTATCGGGCGTTAAACGACAAGGTTGCCGCTGAACGCGAAGCTGCCGGTGCAGCGCATGTTATCCGCATGGTCATTCCCGAAAGCGGCACGTGTCGTTTTGAGGACACTTTGCGCGGCATAATCGAGATCGACTATGCGACAGTCGACATGCAGGTGCTGATGAAATCGGACGGACTGCCGACCTATCACCTTGCCAATGTTGTCGACGATCATCTGATGGGCATCACGCATGTAATGCGCGGCGAGGAGTGGATTTCTTCCGCACCCAAACATCTGTTGCTCTATCAGTATTTCGGTTGGGAACCGCCGGTGCTGACGCATTTGCCGTTGCTGCGCAATGCTGACCGGTCAAAGCTTTCCAAGCGGAAAAACCCGACCTCGATCCTGTATTACCAACGCGCCGGGTATCTGCCCGCGGCGATGCAAAACTTTCTTGGACTGTTCATTAAAAGCGCCAGCGAAGAGGATGAAAAGACGTCGTTGCAGGATTTGATCGACGGCTTTGACGTGCACAATATCTCGCTGGGCGGACCAGTGTTTGATACATCGAAACTCGATTGGCTGAACGGTCGGTATTTGCGCGAGGAACTGACCACCGCACAGTTCCTTGATGAAATCCGCAAATGGGCGCTGAACGATGCGTATCTACTGCCGATTGCCGAAATGACGCAAAGCCGCATCGTGCGTCTGTCCGATCTCGGCGCACTGACCGCACCGTTCTTTATGAACCGCATCGACGGGTTGTCGGTTGAGCGACTGCGCGATGGTGTGAAGATTGAGACGGACCAGCAACGCGCCGCCTATACACTGGCGCTGCAGCAATTCGACGCGATGGTTGAATGGAACAAAGACAATGTAGATGCGGCACTGCGAAAAACAGCGGCGGCTTTGGACATAAAGCTAAAGGATATGATCCGCACATTCTATCTCGCGGTGCTGGGCAGCCCGCAAGGCGTCCCGTTGTTCGACGGCATCACCCATCTGGGCCGCGACATCCTACGCGAACGCCTGCGCCACGCAATGGAACTGTTGGGCGTAGCGAGCAAAAAAGAGGTTGAGGCCTGGGCGGAGTTGTTGACGCAGGAGACGTCGGATTGATGTGAAAACGGATTTACGGAAAGACGGATGGACGATGATGGATGTGTTTAACGAAGCGGAAAAACTCACTGTCATTTCACTCGATCATGCCATGTTTTTGCACAAGCAGATTGGCCCTGGCATTGCCGAGTCCGTTTATGAAGAGTTGTTATGTGATCGGCTTACACAGGCGGGTTTTAAAGTTGATCGGCAACAGCCGGTCAATCTCGTTTTCGAGAATAAGACCTACCCAAATGCTTTTCGTTACGACTTACTGGTCGAGGGCATATTGCTGATAGAGCTAAAGTCCATCGAAACAATGGGGCCCGTTCACATCAAACAAGTTCAGACATACACTCGGCTAATGAACTTACCAATCGGCCTGTTATTGAATTTCGGTTGCGAAACCCTGAAACAGGGAATTCGTAAAATTTACAATAAACAATGGAAAGCCTGATCGTCCACTCGTCCGAATCGTCCTGCCGTTTTTACTTCCTCTGAGCAAACAAACATATGCCTGATATCCAATTGCACGAAAGCTGGAAGGTACCGTTGCTGCCGGAATTCCAATCGGAGTATATGGCTGGGCTGCGCGCGTTTCTGGTTTCCGAAAAAGCAGCGGGAAAGCAGATTTATCCCAAGGGTAAAGAATGGTTTCGGGCACTGGATTTGACGCCGCTCGATCAGGTCCGCGTGGTGATATTGGGGCAAGATCCCTATCATGGGCCGGGGCAAGCGCATGGTTTGTGCTTTAGTGTCCAGCCCGGCGTTCGGCCGCCGCCTAGCTTAGTCAACATTTACAAAGAACTGCAGACTGACCTTGGCATCCCCCGCCCCAACCACGGGTTTCTTGAACATTGGGCGCAGCAAGGCGTGTTGTTGCTGAACAGTGTGCTTACTGTCGAAATGGCCAAAGCCGCATCGCACCAGAAAAAGGGGTGGGAGCAGTTTACCGATGCGGTCATCCGGCTGGTAAACGCAAAAGACGCGCCAGTCGTGTTCATGCTATGGGGTGCCTATGCGCAAAAGAAGGCCGCGTTTGTCGACGCCAATAAGCATCTGGTTCTGACCGCTGCACATCCGTCACCGCTGTCGGCACATAACGGCTTCCTTGGCTGTCGACATTTTTCGCAGTGCAATGCATTTCTGGAAAGCAAAGGGATTGCGCCTATTGATTGGGCTTTGCCTAGCGTTTGAACGCAACACTATCCGAGAAACAAAAGCCCCCCTCACCGTCGCCCCGTGCTTGACACGGGGCTTGGCTTTTTGCGTGGCGATTAAAGCCTAACCCCGTGTCAAGCACGGGGTGACGATGAGGGAGAAGAAAGCAGCATCTACCCCTTATACATTCCGTCTAGCCGCGCCTGATAGCGCTCGCGGATCACGTGCCGCCTGATCTTCATACTCGGCGTCATCTCGCCATTTTCGATGCTGAACGGTTCATCGGCAAATTCGAACTGGCGGACTTTTTCAACGACGGACAAGTCCTTGTTAACCCGATCAACCGCAGTGCGCAATGCAGCGCGGAATTGCGGGTTGCCCTGCAATTCCGAAAAGTCATAGCGCATCCCCTGCCCGCGCGCCCATTCCAGCGCCCATTCGGGATCGGGAACGACCAAGCCAACGATGTATGGCCGCTTATCGCCAGAGACCATCGCTTGCAGAATTTCGGGCTGTAGTGTCAGCATGCCTTCAACCTTTTGCGGGGCAACATTATCGCCCTTGTCATTGACGATCAGATCCTTTTTGCGATCGGTGATTTTGATCCGGCCCTTTTCGTCGAAATGGCCGATGTCACCGGTATGCAGCCAGCCGTCTTTAATGGTGCGCTCAGTCTCCGCCTTGTTGCGCCAATAGCCTTTCATCACCAGCTCGCCGCGAACAAGTATCTCGCCATCATCGGCGATCTTAACCTCAACATTTTTCAATGGCGGGCCGACGGTGTCCATTTTGATACCCGCAGCCGGGCGGTTGCAGCTGACTACTGGGCCGGATTCGGTCTGGCCGTATCCTTGCAACAATGTGATACCAAGCGATTGGAAAAAGATACCAATATCTGGATTAAGCGGCGCACCGCCAGAAACCATCGCTTTCATACGGCCACCAAATTTGGCCTGAATCTTGGGCTTAAGCGTGCGCGATAATAGCAAACGCATCGGCCCGTCGCGCAACCGTTTTTTGCCGCCATAATCGCGCTCGCCAATGCTCAGCGCCTTATCGAGCAGATAGTTGGGGACTTTGCCTTGCTTTTCCACAGTCTTGATCATCCGCGTGCGCAGCACCTCAAACAAGCGCGGCACAACAACCATGACGGTCGGCTGCGTTTCCTCGATATTAGCGGCAAGCTTCTCTAGCCCCTCGGCGTAATAAATTTCTGCGCCCACACCAATCGGCAGATATTGCCCGCCCGAATGTTCATACGCATGGCTCAGAGGCAGGAACGATAGGAAGCGTTCATTATCCAGCCCAAAATCTTCGCGCAAAACCTCCGCCGCACCATCAACATTACACAGGATCGCACCGTGGTGCTGCATCACCCCGCGCGGCGCACCGCCCGTGCCGCTGGTGTAAATCAAACAGGCGATATCATCGCGGCTAACCAGTGCCGATGCCTCGCGCAATGCCGCCACATCTGCATCGGTTCCCTGCACCATATCGGCCCAGTCATGCAGCGATTGCTGCCCCTTTTGCGCAACTTTCAGCGGCTCCATACCGATCACAAATTCGCACTCGGATGACCGCACCACAGCGGGCATCAGGCTTTGCGCCAGTTTTGCGGTTGAAACAATCACAGCGCGCGATTGGCTATTGTCCAATATATGTTGGTGGTCGCGCTCCAAATTCGTAACATACGTTGGCACAGTAATGCAGCCAGCCGCCATAATGCCCAGATCGGCGATGCACCATTCAGGCCGGTTTTCCGACACCAGCATCACCCGATCGCCCTTTTTCAAGCCCATACTTTTCAGGTTTTTGGCAAGGCCCGCCACGCGGCGCGCGGTTTCCGCCCAGCTGATTGTGCGCCATTCGTTGGCATCTTTGAATCCCAAGAACGGCCGATCACCGCGCAATGCCGCACGCGACAGAAACATGCTCACCAGATTGGGAAAGCTATCAAAATCGTTGAACTGCTCTGACACGCGTAATCTCTCCAGGGGTGTTCCGTTGTCCGGACTCGATGAAATGAAAGCTAGCCTGCCGTTTCGGCTGGCGCAATGCGCGAGTTAGTGGACGCTTCCTGTTGGGGCAGTTGCATCGGCCTGTGCTGCTTTGGTCGTTATCGCGCCAGAGGCATCAACCATAGCAGCGGTTCCCTCCGCGCGCGGGTCAGCAGAGCCTATCCATTTCGCG
>JAAFIB010000121.1 GCA_013297725.1 Sphingomonadales bacterium | reverse complement strand
GCCACCGAAATAGATGTTTGGCAAAGCGATGGCTTTATCCAGCGGCAGGCCAAAGTCGATCACGCCGACCAATGTCTTTGTCACGTGCATGATGATCCGTTTGCCGCCAGCCGACCCAAGCGCAAGCACAGCGCGGCCCTCTGCATCAAATACCATCGTTGGGGCCATGGACGAAAGCGGGCGTTTGCCGCCCATCACGCGGTTCGCAACCGGCGCACCGTCCTTTTCGGGTGCAAAGGTGAAATCGGTCAGTTCGTTGTTTAAAAAGAACCCGCCCGCAATCAGCTGGCTGCCAAAAATACCTTCGATGGTCGAGGTCATGTTGGCGATATTGCCGTTGCGATCAACGGCGGAGAAATGCGTCGTGCCAGAAACTTCGCCCGAAATTGCCGCAGTTCGCGGAGCTGATCCCGGCGGATTGCCAGCAGGATAATCGGTGCGTGCTTTGTCGGGATCAATCATTGCTGACCGTTCAGCAATATAGACCGGATCGAGAAGCCCAGCGACCGGCACAGTGACAAAGTCGCTATCGCCCAGATATTTTTCGCGGTCCGCATAGGCCAGCTGCATCGCTTGGCCCAACACATGCCAACTTTGCGGATTATCCGCCCCCATGGCCGTCAGATCAAAGCGTTCGAGCGTGCCGAGTATTTGCAGCACCGTGGTCGCGCCCGATGATGGCGGGGCCATGCCGCAGACTACATAGACGCGGTATGGTGCGCAGACTGCGGCTTGTTCCTTGGCCTTATACTTCGCCAAATCATTCAGCGTCATGTCACCCGGGGCGACCGCTGTTTTAGTGGTCGCATTAACGATGCTCGCGCCAATGCTACCGCTGTAAAATGCTTTTGCACCGTTCTTGGCGATTGCTTTCAGCGTGGCCGCTAGCTTTGGATTTTTGATCCGCATGCCTTCGGTCGCAGGTTTGCCATCGACCCAGTAAATGCTGCGCGCTTCATCAAATTGCGGCCATAGTTTCTCAACCGTTTTCAAACGCGATTCGAGCGTTTTATTGACGATATAGCCTTCCTCAGCCAGACGGATTGCGGGCCCGAACAGCTCCGCCCATTTCAGCTTTCCCCATTTTTTATGCGCCATCGCGGCCAGCCGGATATTGCCGGGGACACCGACCGATTTGCCGCCGGGGAATGCTTGCAAAAACGGCAACGGCTTTCCATCTGCGCCCATAAAGCGTTCGGGTGTTGCCGAGGCTGGCGCAGTCTCGCGGCCATTAACGGTGCTAAGCGCGCTTTTATCGCCATCGAAATGAACCAAGAAACCACCGCCACCAATGCCGCTCGATTGCGGCTCCACGACCGTCAACGCCAGCATCATGGCTATAGCTGCATCCGATGCGGACCCACCCTTGGCCAGAATTTCAGCCCCGGCCTGTGTTGCGCGCGGATCAGCCGAGGTTGCAACCGCAACGGTTTCTGCAACAGCGACCGCCGGCAAAGACAGCGACAACAGGGCAAGGGATAAATACAGTTTTTTCATAGACTGAAGCTTTTGGCGAAGTTGAATGCGATAGGATAGACTAAATCTGATCAACACCAACAGCATCCGATACATGGGCAAAGCCGTCACGGGTTAGCAGCGCCGCCAGACCTTCGTTTATACGCCGTGCCAGCGTTGGGCCTTCATACACCAGCGCACTGTACAGTTGCACCAGCGATGCTCCCGCCCTGATCCGTGCATAGGCATCCTGCGCCGAGGCTATCCCGCCCACCCCGATCAACGGCACAGCGCCGCCCGTTGCTTTGCGGAAATCAATCAGCCTTTGCTGCGCCAGATCGCGCAAGGGAGCGCCCGATAATCCGCCAGTTTCCTCAGCATGTGACGATCGCATCGCGGGCCGCGTTATCGTTGTATTGCTGACAATCAGCGCGTCGATTTTATGATCGATAACTGACACCGCGATATCGTCGATATCGGCAGGCTCCAGATCGGGGGCAACTTTCAAGAAGACCGGCTTGCCCGCTGGCGTTGCCTGCTTCACCCGGGCCAATAAATCATCCAGCGCAGCCTTGTCCTGCAACGCACGCAGGCCCGGCGTATTGGGTGAACTGATATTGACAGTTACGTAATCGGCAAGGTTCGCAAGCCGCTTTGTCGCGGTCACATAATCGGCAGTCCGGTCTTCGCTATCTTTATTTGCGCCAACATTGATACCAAGCGGCCCGAACCGTTGCTCTGCTGGCCGCGCCTGCAGCCGGGCGGCAACCGCCTCCATCCCGTCATTGTTGAACCCCATGCGGTTGATAACGGCTTTGTCCTCGACCAGCCTGAACACCCGCGGGCGCGGATTGCCGCTTTGTGGCCGCGGCGTGACGCTGCCCACTTCGACAAAACCAAAACCCAGCCCATATGCAGCCTGAAACACTTCGGCATTCTTATCATACCCCGGCGCGAGGCCGACAGGGTTGGGGAAATCCAGACCCGCAACGCGCTGCAACAATATCGGATTATGCGGGCCAGACCGTGAGGGCAGCAACCGAAGCGCAGCAAGCGAAAGTCCATGTGCGGTTTCAGCGTCGGTCAAAAACAATGCGGGGCGAAAAAGCGAATAGAGCATAACCTGCCTATGCCGCCCCTGCCCGCCGCATGCAATTGCCCGAACAAAATATGCTGATTGAAAAGTTCACATGGTTTTGGCCGAAAATGTCAAGCAATCGAGCGGTGCATGACGATTCTATGCAAGATATTGTAACACTTGGCTCGCATAGAGGCTGTGCGACCCGAAGAGCTTCAGTTTTTTGACCAGAGCTCTTGAACTTTGAAGGCCTGTCCTTGTGGCAGGTCTTTTTTTTGGCCATTTCCGTGCTAAACTGTCAAACGATGGGGGATTGGCGATGATTAATCTACAATACCAAGCGCCGCATGAAGCCTTGATACCATTCGTATCATCATTCTATCATTTCGAATATAACGGTCCGCCCGTCAAAGAGTTGGAACGTGCCGACAGGGCCCAGTTTCGGATCCTGTTAAAAGGCATGGGGCGGTATGAGTTCATCGATGGCACAGATTGTCCAACTTACCCGGTAACTCTTGTGGGTCCAACAACAGCACCAATGTATATCAGCACGCTACAGCCATCTATCGTGTTTGGCTGGGGCTTAACACCGGCAGGATGGGCGGCATTAATGGGCAAAGCAGCCCCCGATTGGGTCGACAAGGCACTCGATGCCCGTGACATTTTTGGCGACGCGTTGCTCGGTCTGCAACAACAGCTGTTAGCTGCGCCCGATGTCGAGTCGCAATTTGCAATCGGGCAAGCCGCCGCAGCGGAGATATTTGCGACCTCTGACACAGCGCCATATGAATTCACTTCGATTGTAGACGAATGGCTGCTTTATGATGCGGAACACAATATCGATGCGCTTGCAGCGGCGACCGGTCTATCGCCGCGTCATTTGGAACGGATGACCAAACGCTATTACGGCATGCCACCAAAGAAACTGGCGCGTAAATACCGGGCCGTGCGTGCAGCGCACATGCTTGCAGCGGGCGACAGCCTTGACGACACTGAGCTGGGGCTATCGTTTTACGACCAATCGCACCTGATCCGCGAAATCAAACAATTTACCGGCCTTACGCCGACCGAACTAAAGGCAGGCAGTTCGTTACTAACGACCGCAACGATGCTTGAGCGCGGCAAGCTGGGCGATAGCGTCAGTCCGTTGATTTCGGAGAGTTAACGGGCGCTTGCGACTGCACAGGTCCAGCCGCTTTGCGTCGGCGCAAATTGGCACGCAATGCTTCGGCTAGGCGGTCTTCTTTGCTTTTGGGCTTCACAGGCTTCATCCAAAAACGATGCCAAATTCGATGACTCGGCGCAAGCTGCTTGACATATGTGCCGCGCCTTAGCATAGGCCCGCCCTTCTTGGGGTACGCTGCTGTAGCTCAGTGGTAGAGCGCGTCATTGGTAATGACGAGGTCGGGAGTTCAATCCTCCCTAGCAGCACCATTCCCCGAACACGGGCGGTAAACACGATGAATTCTGTCAGCAGCAACGATGCGGCAGAGCCGAGCTTCCTTAGCCCCCGTATCTTTTTTCCGTTTCTGCTGGTTTCGCTGATCTGGGGTTCCACCTGGCTGGTGATCCGTGACCAGTTAAGCATAGTCCCTGCTAGCTGGTCAGTCACATACCGCTTTGCCATCGCTGCGATCGGTATGTTCATCCTTGGCGCAGTGATGCGCTTGCCGTTCAGGCTTGATCGCCGCGGCGTGCTATGGACGATGCTGTTGGGCGTGCTGCAGTTCGCGATCAACTTCAACTTTGTTTACGAGGCGGAGCATCACATCACATCCGGCCTTGTCGCGGTGATCTTTGCGTTGCTGATTGTGCCCAATGCGTTGCTAGCGAAATGGTGGCTGGGCCGGGATATTGGCCGACCGTTTATCATCGGCAGTATCGTTGCCTCAATCGGTGTCGCGTTGCTGATGATACAGGAATATCGCGTCGCGCCTGTGGGCAGCACTGCCGTGTTGATCGGCATCAGCCTTACCTTAGCCGCCGTGCTTTGCGCATCGACATCCAATGTGCTGCAAGTGCTGCCTGCAATATCGCGCTTTCCATCGATTACAGTGCTTGGCTGGTCCATGCTGTGGGGGACATTGTTCAACGCGGCGTGGGCTTGGGCCAATTATGGCCCGCCCGTCATTGATCCCCGCCCATCCTATTTAGGCGGCGTCCTGTATTTGAGCATCGTCGGTTCTGTCATCACGTTCCCGTTATATTTCCGCCTGATCCGAGAAATCGGGCCGGGCAAAGCCGCCTATACCGGCGTGCTGATTCCGGTCATCGCGATGCTGCTTTCTACTGTATTTGAAGGCTATGTCTGGACACCGCTTGCTATTGGAGGCGCGCTATTTGCAACCACAGGCTTAGTGATCGCAATGCGCCCGCGATAGCGGACTCGCTTTCTTGTAGTGTTCATCCTAACAATAAAGCAAATCAGACGTCAAAGGGGAGAGCGATATGGAACAGTTGAGCGGCCAAGACGCCAGTTTCGTTTATCTGGAAACACCGACAACACCGATGCATATTGGCTCGGTCGGGATCTATGACCCCTCAACAGCACCCGGCGGATTTGTCCGGTTCAAGGACATATTGGCGCATATCGAAAGCCGTTTGGATAAAGCGCGCAGTTTCCGCCAAAAACTGGTCCGCGTGCCGTTTGATCTCGACCATCCCTATTGGGTCGATGATGCCAATTTCGA
>JAAFIB010000120.1 GCA_013297725.1 Sphingomonadales bacterium | reverse complement strand
GTGCATCCTATCTTTATGCCGCGATTTGGCAATAGCATTAAGCATGCGCCATTCGCGTTAGCAAATAGGGTGGATAAAGTGTTGCTGCTGCGCACTACCGGCACGCAGCAGCCATATTATGCCGTCTCTGCTGGCATTGGGCGCTTATCGAACACATCGTCGACAATGCCAAAAGCTTTGGCTTCATCCGCCTCAAGAAACGTATCGCGGTCCATTGCCTTCTCAATTTCCTTCAAAGGCTTGCCGGTATATTTGGCATAAAGATCGTTCAAACGCTTGCGCATACGCAGGATTTCTTTGGCCTGAATTTCGATATCCGATGCCATACCGCGAGCGCCGCCCGATGGCTGATGCACCATGATCCGCGCGTTGGTTAGCGCGATCCGCATGCCCGGTTCACCCGATGCCAGCAGGAAACTGCCCATCGATGCCGCCTGCCCGATGCAGACTGTGCCCACGCGCGGGCGGATATATTGCATTGTATCGTGGATCGCCAAACCGGATGTCACAACGCCGCCGGGCGAGTTGATGTACATCCAGATATCCTTTTTCGGATTTTCCGACTCCAGATACAGCAGCTGCGACACGATCAAAGCCGCCATGTGATCTTCAACTTCGCCGGTCACAAAGATGATCCGCTCGGTCAGCATCTTTGAATACAGGTCGGAAAAGAACTTGCTGCTGCCGATTTCGATCGGCACGCCAACCATGCTTTCGCGCTCCGACGTCATTGGCAGGCCTTGGACATAATTGGGATAGTTGAGCGGATTGTGCATTAAAGACCTCTGGTTCATGAAGATATTGTTCGTAGCCATACATCGGCGCTGCGGTGCGGCTTTTCAAGCGCAAAAGGGTTAAAGTTGAATGGAGACGCACAGCTGTTTCCACAGATACCATATCAGGCGGTTCAAAGCCGGGGTAAAAACTATGCAGTTTTATGCTGAAATGGGGCCGATGGAAAAATGAAAGGTCTCACTAAAGTCTCACCTGCGCCTGTCAAAGCCGAAGGTGACCGTAGGTCAAGGTCTCGCCTGAACGGGTTGCAGGCGCTGTCAGGACACTACCAAGTTTACCATGACGAACGCAAATGTGTAAACTTTGCGGCTTTGGACACATATGTCCGGACAAAGAATTTCTGAGCGTAAACGAAACCGGCAATATCAAAGAACGTTGGAACAATATAGGAACATTGTGCAAATGTCAAGGGTACCAATGCCGAGGATTTCACAGATTGGAAAATAACATCTGAGTGGTTGATGCAGTGTTCTAGTCAACGATCCGAAGGAACTCAGCACGTAATGCGCTTAAAAACCTAAGGGTCAGCTTGAACTTAGGGTTGGTCGCCAGAACCTGCATCAGCCTTGCAGCAGATCAAGCCACATTCCTTGCGTTAGCGCCATAGCTGACATCAAACACTTCGCCGGTAACTTTCGTCGTGGCAGAACCTGCAAAGAACAGGATGGCTTTGGCAACATCGACGGGCTCGACATGCCCATAGGGCAATGGATTACCCGCCATCAGCATCGCCGACAGCTTGTCAAACGTAGGATTGGGATCGTTCGGCATCATTTTTTTCAGGATATAGGGATTGTCGGCCAATTGGGTGCGGGCAAGGCCGGGCGCTATCACGTTGCACAGAATGCCATCACGGCCGTACGTAACGGCAGCACTTTTCGCAAAACCGATCACAGCCCATTTGGTCGAGGTATAGATTGGAAACAGCTCATTTCCGACACGGCCTAGTCCTGATGAAATATAAATGATCCGGCCAGATTTCTGCTTTTTCATATGTGGTGCCGCAGCCTGAGTGGTCAAGATGACACCTTTGACATTGATGTCGTAAACAACGCTGATGTCTGCATCGGTAAACTCATCAATGCTGCCTGCCTGCGAGATGCCCGCATTGGCAACAACGATATCCAGACTGCCAAGCTCGCTGACGGTTCTTGCCATCGCGTCGTTCAGGGATTTGCGATCGCGCACATCGCCTTTGATGGCCAGGCATTTTACACCCAAAGCTTCGATTTTTGCCTTCGCGGCCTGCAAGTCAGCATCATCAGAAATCGCATAACCCACATTCGGGATGGCTTTCGACGCGATGTCATACAGCACAATATCTGAACCAGCACGCGCCAGTTCCTCCGCTGTTGCTAAACCAAGGCCGCGCGCTCCGCCGGTGATGAACGATGTTTTGCCGGATAATTCTTTGCGCGGTGACGCCGCATCTTTGCCCGTTTGCGCGACAGCAGGAACAACAGATGCCACTGCAGCTGCTGCTCCAATCGCACCAAATTTCATAAAGGCACGGCGATTGGATGAACTTTGCTGTTCCAGTGAAACGGTTTCTTTCTCTTTTGTCATGGCATTGAAATCCTTCTGTACTTGGGGGGAGTAGGAAGTTTTAGTAATCAAATATCGGGTCTTCGCCCAATCTGGAGTTTCTTTGCGTGAAACTGGGTTTGAACCGATAACGTTGCATTTTTGCTCTAAGTTACTACGTAACATACGCAGCTTTCAGACCCAGTAAATGACTGTTGCGTGTCATTTTGTCCGTGAGTTGTGCCAGATTCTCCAAGCACAAGCGCTTTCGGATATTCGGGCAGCGAACAAGGCTTAGTGTTCCCTCAATGTGGAGAGATGGATGGATTTTTCGCGACTTATTGAATTGTCTAACCGATATTCCACCCCGCAGGGACAAGGGACCGGAGAGACACCGGGCCTTTCCGTTTATCGCCGAGAGGCCCCTAGTGATGCCAACAATGTTGAGGCTTATCTTTATGAACCCGTCTTGTGCTTCGTTCTTCAAGGCAACAAGATAGTCTGCTTAAGAGATCGGGAAGTTAATCTTGAGCAAGGCTGTGCATTGCTTGTCAGCCATAACCTTCCCGTCACCTCTAGGATTATTAAAGCAAGTCCCGAGGAACCCTATCTTTGCGTCATCCTCACACTTGATTTGCAATTGCTCCGCAACATTTATGCCTCGATCGCCGACTTGCCGATCCCCAATTCAGGAATCAATTCGTTTGTAACTGCCCCTGCTGAAGAAATGTGGGTTGCACCGCTGCAGCGATACCTTGAATTGCTCGACAATCCTCTGGACTCTCGAGCTTTGGGGCCTTCGATTTTGCACGAAGTCCATTATCGGCTGTTATTGTCATCAATCGGCGGAATGCTGAGGAAATTTCTTGCCCGCGACAGCCATGAAAGTCGTATCGCTATCGCTATCCAAAAGCTGAAGCAGAACTATCGATCAACCATCTCTATTGGTGATTTGGCGAAAGCGGCGGGTATGAGCGTTTCCTCCTTTCACGAACATTTTAAGACCGTAACGGGTTCCACACCCTTGCAATATCAAAAGGATTTGCGTCTGATGGAGGCAAAAGGATTGCTAACCGCGTTGAAGCATAACGTGGCCGGGGCCGCTTATGCCGTTGGTTATCAGAGCCCCAACCATTTCAGTCGTGATTACAGCCGGAAATTCGGTGTGCCCCCCAGTAGAGATTGCGGTGCGGTGGCTGGCGTTTTCTAATGTCCGGTTTGCCCGTCTGTGCTGTGGGCGCAGGCACTTAGGACTTAAAGACAGAACTTACGTTAAACCAAAACAAAAAAAGGGAGCGTGCCTTTGCACACTCCCTTTCAATCTCGCTGCCATATAACCGGCAGGATTATTTCTTTTTAGGCGCAGCCTTTTTTGCCGCTGGCTTTTCTTCCTTGGCGGCAGCTTCCTTTTTAGGGGCTGCTTTCTTGGCGGGCTTTTCTTCCGCTGCAGGCGCAGCTTCTTTCTTTGCCGCAGCTTTCTTGGCTGGCGCCTTTTTCGCTGGCTTTGCCTCTGGCTCCGCTTCGATCGCAGCTTCCAGTTCGGCGCGTGTTACTGTCTTGTCGCTGATCTTAGCTTTTTCGAACAAGAAATCGACAACCTTGTCTTCGAACAATGGCGCGCGCAGCTGAGCGGCGGCCATCGGGTTTTCTTGCAGATACTGCACGAAACGCTGGCGGTCTTCGGGGCGATATTGCTGAGCGGCTTGCTGCACCAGCATGTTCATTTCTTGGCCGGAAACCTCTACGCCATTGCCTTGGCCGATTTCGGACAGCAACAGCCCCAGACGCACGCGGCGCACAGCGATGTCGCGGTAATCCTCGCGCTCAGCTTCCATTTCGGCGCGAGCCGCCGCTGGGTCTTCTTCGCGCTCAACTTCTTGTTCAAGCTGTGCCCAGATTTGTTCAAACTCTGCCTCGACCATCGCAGGCGGCACTTCAAAATCGTGCGCCGCGGCCAATTGGTCAAGCAGCTGACGCTTCATATAGGTGCGGGTCAGGCCGTTCAGTTCCTGCTCGACCTGAATTTTCATCAGCTCTTTTAACTTGTCCAAGCTTTCAAGACCGAATGTCTTGGCCATATCGTCATCAAGCTTTGCCTCGGCAGGCTTGCGCACTTCGCCGACAACGATGTCAAAGGTCGCGGCTTTACCCGCCAGATCTTTCGACCCGTAATCGGCGGGGAATGTTACGTTGATCAGTTTTTCGTCATTGGCTTTCAGGCCGACCATCTGGTCTTCAAAGCCGGGGATCAACTGGCCAGAGCCAAGCTCGACCGCCATGCCTTCGCCTTTGCCGCCGTCAAATGGCACGCCATCAACTTTGCCTTCAAAATCGATGACAATCTGATCACCGGTTGCGGCTTTGTATGACTTTGCCGCAGCTTCAAAACGTTTTTGGCCACCGGCCAGACGTTCCAGTGCCGAATCCACTTCGCTGCCTTCGGCTTCAACCTGAAGGCGTTCCAAATTCAGATCGTCGATGGCGACCGTTGGAATTGCGGGCAGAACTTCGAAATGGAAGTCAACAACCGCGTCTTTGCCGGGTGCATAATCATGATCGAGATGAACATGCGGCTGAGTCGCGGGGCGCAGTTTGTTATCGGTGATGGTTTTTTGAACGCCATCTTGAATAGAGCTGTTCAGCGCATCTTGCATCAATTGCTCGCGATGCATTTTCTTCACCAGATTGGCGGGGACCTTGCCGGGGCGGAAACCGGGCATTTTGATTTGCGGCGCAAGTTTTTTGACCTCGGCATCAATGCGGGCTTCGATATCGGCAACAGTTACAGTCAGGCGATATGCCCGCTTCAGGCCTTCATTCTGGGTTTCTTGCGCTTGCATAATCGTGAACTCTATTCCTCAAAAACACTGTATTCTGGCGAGCCAGATGAATTACTTTGGGCCGGGCGAAAATTGGTGC
>JAAFIB010000012.1 GCA_013297725.1 Sphingomonadales bacterium | reverse complement strand
GGCGTTGCCGAAACAAATACCGTTTGCGGGCGCATCGCCTCCCATTCGTTGAACCGCAATGGCCGGTTGTCGATGCAGCTGGGCAGGCGAAAGCCATATTCGGCCAGCGTCATTTTGCGCCGGTGGTCCCCGCGTGCCATGGCGTTTAACTGCCCTACGGTCTGGTGGCTTTCATCGACAAATAGCAATGCGTTATCGGGCAGATATTCAAATAATGTCGGCGGCGGCTCGCCCGGCAAACGGCCCGTTAGAAAGCGGGAATAATTCTCGATCCCTGCGCAGCTGCCTGTTGCGGCGATCATCTCAAGATCGAAATGCGTGCGCTGTTCCAGCCGTTGGTGCTCCAGCAACTTGCCTTCGGACTCTAATTCTTGCAGCCGGTGCTCCAGCTCAAACTTGATCGCTTCAGCCGCTTGCTTCATCGTCGGCCCGGGGGTGACATAATGGCTGTTGGCATAGACGCGCACATTGCCCAGCTGCGCGCCGGTTTTGCCCGTTAAGGGATCAAACTCGGCAATCGATTCTAGCTCGTCGCCAAAGAAGCTGAGACGCCAAGCAGTGTCCTCCAAATGCGATGGAAACAATTCCAGGTTGTCCCCGCGAACACGGAAATTACCGCGCGCAAAGGCGGCATCATTGCGTTTATATTGCAACGCGACCAGCTTGCGGATCAGCTCGCGCTGGTCAACGCTTTCGCCTGTCTTCAGGTCAAATATCATCGCCGAATAGGTCTCGACCGACCCGATGCCGTAAATACAGCTGACCGAGGCGACGATCAGCACATCGTCACGTTCCAGCAAAGACCGCGTCGCCGAATGCCGCATCCGGTCGATGGCTTCGTTTACCGAAGACTCTTTTTCGATATAGGTGTCGCTGCGCGGCACATACGCCTCGGGCTGGTAATAATCATAATAGCTGACGAAATACTCGACCGCATTGTCGGGGAAAAAGCTTTTGAACTCGCCATATAGCTGCGCCGCCAGCGTTTTGTTGGGCGCAAGGATCAGCGCAGGGCGTTGCAGCTGCTCAATCATTTTCGCCATCGTAAAGGTTTTGCCAGAACCGGTTACGCCCAACAGAACCTGATTCTTTTCGCCGCCCAATGCGGTTTCAGTCAGCTCGGCAATTGCCCGCGGCTGATCCCCCGCAGGCGAATATTCCGACCGCAAAACAAAAGGCCGCCCGCCCTCAATCTTTGCCGGGCGCTGCGGACGATGCGGAATGAAGCTGCCATCAGTTTCGGGTTCGGCGAGACCGCGGCGGATGATGAGGCCTTGTTGAGCAGAATCCGTCATGTTCGCTATATGTGCTTGATTGGAGTTTGGGGCAAGGGGGTTCGCCCTACCTTTTAAACAACACCCTGTCCTCTGGCCCAAAGCCCCAGCGCCAGATGATCCATAGATAGGCGCCAAGGATCGCGGGGACGCCAAGGGCGAGTTCGGCCCATTCGGGTAGCCATGTTGCGGCAACGCCGATGATGATCGCAGCGGCAATGGCGGGCAGGAGTGTCCAGCGCCAGATGCTTAAGTTTTCGCCAAGCAGCTTTGCCAGCAGCAATGCTTTGGCCAGCGACGCAGCGGCCAGCGCCAGCATCAATGCAGCGGCAACGGCGGCTGCTTGGGCTAGGCCTGTATATTCTGGCTTGATCGGCAGCATCGGGACCATCTGGATCAGGATCAGGCTGAGAGCGACTTGCAGGGCCAACATCATCAGGCTGAGCATCAGGTTCCTGTGCCGCGCCATATAGACCAATGCACTTTCGCTGACGACCGCAGTAGCGGCGGCGACTTCGGCGGCGAGGAGGAACGCCATTGCGGCTGCTCCTCCGACAAATTCCGGCCCGATCAGGCCCATGACCGCTTCGCCCGGAATACCAAGGGCCAGCGCGATACCCGCCTGTGCCGCGATGATCCAGAAGCCGACCTGGCCGACTTGGCGGGCGATTTCGGCATAGTTTTTCGCTTGCAGATTGCGGGTGATGACGGGGCCGAGAATCGGGTCAAAGCTGGATTTCAGCTTTTGCGGCAGGCTGGCGACTTGTTGCGCGACATAATAAATTCCGACGATAACGGGACTGGCGAACAGGCCAAGGATGAACAGATCAAGCCGCCTGCTGCCCCATTCGGCGGCGTCGGCGGCGGCAAGGGGCAAGTTGCGGCGGGCAAGCGCAGCAAGTTCGGACGGGCGCGGTCGCCATCCCCATGGCAGGCCATAGCTGCGCCATAACGGCCACAACGCGGTCAGCATCGCTGCAACGACAGCGGCAACATAGGACAGGATCAGGCCGTCGCGGGTCGAATAGAATACCAGTGCACCCGCTGCTATGCTGATTGTCCATGGCTCAACTACTGCCCGTGCGCGTACTGTGGAGGCGACGTCAAAGCGGTAAGCCAGCGCGGCCAAAGCGATGTCGGTGGCAACAACGGCTATGATCGTCAGCGGCAGAAACCGGTCAAAGCCGTTGATCGTGCTGTTGGGGAACATTAGTTGCGGCACCGCGATCAGGAACGCAGCGCCCAGCGCAGAGGCGATCATCGCCACCAGCAACGCATCAGCAACGATATGGCTATGCGGGCGATCATCCTTTGACAACGCCTCGGCAAGCCCGCGCCGCAATCCCAAAGTCGCCAGCTGTGCGACGAATTCTACAACGAGAATAGCATAGGCAAAGCGGCCCAAAGCCTCTGGCCCGTATAAACGCCCGGCGATGAACAAAAACGGGATGCGCGCGGCCAGCCGCAGGACAAAGCCGAACACATTGGTCCGCCCGCCCTTGGCCAGCGCCTTAAGGTCAGCCTCGTCCTGTTCGGATAGCTCTGCTTCATGTTGCGCGGTTGCCGTCAAACTCCCCTCCGTTTGCGGGCTTTCTTGGCGAGTTTAGCTCGCGATTTCGGCTTTGTCACCTTTCGGCCTTTAATGGGCGCGACAGCAGGGCTTCGACGACTTGGCCGACATTGGCTGCACCTGACAGCAAGGCGCACACGGCCTCAACAATCGGCATATCCACGCCCAGTGCCTTTGCCGATTGCAGCAAGACAGGCGCGGTTGACGCGCCCTCTGCTACGGTGCGCCGTTCGGTGAGCATCTCGGCGGCCGACTTGCCTTGGCCGAGCCCACGCCCCAGCGAAAAGTTGCGGCTGTTTTCTGACGAGCAGGTCAGGACCAGATCACCCAGACCAGACAGCCCCGCCAGTGTTTCCGCCTTCGCTCCGCGTGCAAGCCCGTAACGCTGCATCTCAGTAAAGCCGCGCGCGATCAACGCCGCTCGCGCGTTTAGGCCCAGCCCTGCGCCATCGACAACACCACAACCAATCGCGAGTACGTTTTTAACTGCCCCGCCAATCTCTGCGCCGATAACATCGCCTGACCAATAAGGCCGGAAAGCCGGGGTTGCGACCAGCTTCATCAGCTGTGATCCAATGGCTTTGTCACCGCAGGCAAGCGTAATTGCGGTCGGCATTCCGGCGGCGACCTCATGCGCGAATGTCGGGCCGGATAGAACAGCGATGGCATTGTCAGGGCAGATTTCAGCCGCCACATCCGACATCAACAATTGCGTGTCTGCCTCAATCCCTTTGCAGCACAGGATCAGTGGTTTGGAGAATTTGGGCATCGCCGACAAAGTCGCGCGCAGGTGTTGCGCCGGTGTCACCAGCATCAGCGCGCGGCAATTCGCCATCTCTGTAATGTCGGCGGTGGCACGGATGCCCTCTGCCAGTTGGATGTCGGGCAGATAAAGATGGTTCCGCCGATCAGTGTTGATACCGGCAACAACCTCTGCCTCATGCGCCCAGATCAGCGCATCGCCATGCGCTTGCTGCATCACAGTGGAAAGCGCAGTGCCCCATGCGCCTGCGCCGATGATGCCGACGGGATATTGCAGCGCTCTCATGCCTTTACTCCGGCACCGCGCACAGCCTCTGCGGCCGGATCAAGCGGCCAGCGCGGACGGGCGGGGATGTCTAGGGGATCGGTAAGGCCAGCGGCAAAACGCTCTGCTCCTGCCCATGCTATCATCGCAGCATTATCGGTGCACAGCCAATGCGGAGGCGCGACAAAGCGCATGTTGTGGCGGGCAGCGACAGTTTGCAGCATGGCCCGCACAGCCTCGTTTGCCGCCACGCCGCCTGCAACAACCAAAGCCGCCGGTGTTTGCATCCGGGATAGGCTATACTCCAAACGATCCTCCAGACAATCAACCACAGCTGCTTGGAATGACGCGGCGATATCTTCGGGTCGGTGGATGGCTGCATCATGCGCACGCAGCACCGCACTTTTCAGGCCAGCGAAAGAGAAATGTGGTTCATCCGCTCCCTTTAACGGGCGCGGTAGAGGCACAGCTTTGGCATTGCCACGCTTTGCGGCTTGCTCAACCGCTGGCCCGCCTGGAAAGCCAAGGCCTAAAATCTTGGCGCTTTTGTCAAACGCTTCGCCAACCGCATCGTCGATTGTGGTCGCCAAGCGGTTGTAGTCGCCTACGCCGTTGACGCGCAGCAGTTGGCAATGCCCGCCTGATACCAGCAGCAATAGGTATGGAAATTGTAAGTCTGCATCGATCAATCGCGGCGACAGGGCATGACCCTCTAAATGGTTGACGGCGATCAACGGCTTGCCCGCCGCCATCGCGAGAGCCTTTGCTGTGACAAGGCCAACCATGACGCCGCCGATTAGGCCCGGGCCAGCGGTCGCCGCAATCGCATCGACATCGTCCAGTGTCATCCCCGCATCGGCCAGCGCGACTTTGACCAAAGGCGTCATCATCTCGGCATGCGCGCGGGCAGCGATTTCCGGCACGACGCCGCCAAAGGCGCGGTGATGATCCTCTTGGCCTGCCAGCGCATGCGATAGTATCGACCGGTCGGAGCGCACCACCGCCGCCGCCGTTTCGTCGCAACTCGATTCAAGACCAAGGATAATCGCCATCCGCTTCCCCTTACGTCCGTGTCTCGCTATGGACAAGCCGCATGACCCCATCTGCTCAACATCCCTTTCGCATCGGCACCCGATCATCCCCGCTCGCATTGGCTCAGGCTGAGCTAGCAAAGGCGGCGTTATGCGCGGCGCATGGATGGCCAGAGGACACTGTTGTTCTGGTCCCGATGCTATCGTCTGGCGACAAAGACCAAAGCAGCCGATTGGCCGATATCGGCGGCAAAGCACTGTGGACCAAAGAGCTGGAACGCGCGCTGATTGATGGCGATATCGACATTGCGGTGCATTCGATGAAGGACGTCGAAACGGTGCGTCCCGGCACGTTCCGTATCGCCGCGATGTTGCCGCGAGCCGATGTGCGCGACCGGTTAATTGGCGCGGACTCAATTTTGAGTCTGCCCCAAAATGCGCTGGTTGGCACGTCCAGCCCGCGCCGTGCGGCACAACTGAAAGTGCTGCGACCCGACCTGCAGACTGCACCGATCAGAGGCAATGTCGCGACGCGGATGGCGAAGGTTGCAAACGGCGAATTTACCGCAACTTTGCTTGCGGCGGCGGGGCTGGACCGGTTGGGTTTTGTCGGCACTGGCGCCGCAATACCGACCGACCAGATGCTGCCAGCGGCTTCGCAGGGCGCGATTGGCATCGACTGCCTTGCCGCACGGGCAGAGTTGACTCCGGTATTGGATGCCGTCAACCACGCCGAAACATTCGCGTGCGTAATGGCCGAACGCGCTTTTCTTGAGGTGCTTAGCGGCAATTGCCATTCGCCCGTTGCCGCGTTGGCGGTGGTTAAAGACGACGGCATTTGGCTGTCAGGTCAGATCCTGTCCGAAGATGGCAGCGAGAGCATCTGCGGTGAAGGACGTGATCCTGCGGCGTTGGCGCAGCAGCTATTGGCGCAAGCCAGCCCCGAATTGAAAGCATTGTTCGAAACATGAAACTGTTGATTATCCGGCCGGAACCCGGTGCAAGCGCTAGCGCGCTCCGCGCTAAAGAAGCAGGCCTTGAACCTGTCTTGCTCCCTTTTTTTGAAGTGCAGGCAGTGGCGTGGGAACTACCCGATCCGGCTGACTATGACGCGCTGTTGCTGACCAGTGCAAACGCGGTGCGCTTTGGCGGTGCAGGTCTGGACAGCCTGCGCGCCCTTCCCGTGCATGCAGTCGGCGAGCGCACCGCAGAAGCCGCCAGAGGTGCGCGTCTTAATGTGGCAACCGTTGGTACATCCGATGCAGCAGCAGCGGTTAAGGCGGCAAGCGACATGGGACACAGGCGGCTTTTGTGGTTAGCAGGGGCCGACCACCGCCCGATCAAGATGCCAAAGAATATGCCGAAAGCGTTAAAGGTAACGACCGTTATCGGTTACGCTTCCGGTCCCAAAACGCTAACTTCTGACGTCGCGCCCATTATCGCATCGGTGGATGCAGTCGCGCTCCACTCTCCGCGTGCAGCAACCGAATTTGCAAAGGCTGTTGCCGATTTTGGTCTAAACCGATCCGCGATTACACTCGCCGCGTTTTCCCCTGCAATCGCCGATGCAGCAGGCGATGGCTGGCGCGCGGTGGCCGTTGCTGAACGCCCCGCCGACATCGCTTTGTTGTCGGCACTCGCAGACCTTGGTAAGCTGCCCATAGTAACTGACGACCGGAAGGAAAACCTATGAGCTGGCGTTCTATCGCAGCGTTGCTGATCCTCGCTTTTGCTGGCGGCGCAGGCGGCTTTGCCTATCTTTCGTCCAGCGGACAAATGCCATGGGCGGCAAAAAGCACCCCGGTTGCCACCATGGAACCCGGGCCGAAAGAAGACGCTGTAACCTTGGCACCAACGATTGGTTTTGCTGTTCCGACGATTATCCAGCCCAGCGCCAGCCAAGCCGAAGCGATGCTGTTGGTGCGTGATGCTCGCGACAGCATAGAGGCGGGCAAAGCGCTGGGGCCCCTTGGCAGCCGTCTGCAAGTAACTTTCGCCGGCAGTCAACCACAAGCTTTGGCGATCATCGCCAAAGGCGCGCAACAGCCGATTTCGAATGCCAAATTGCTGGCGAGTTTTGACAGCATATCGCCGAAACTTGTGCTGCCCGTCGAAACATTATGGGACCGGATGCGGCGCGAAACGAGCAATCTATTTGTGTTACGCTCAAACAACGCACCGCTGACCGCAAGTGCCGCGCGGATTGAACGAATTCGCGGGCTGATTATATCTGGCGATATTGCGGCGGCAGCAGAACTCGTCCGCGCTATGCCGGGTGCTGCGTCTGCATCCGGCTGGATGGCTGACGCCGCGCGGGCGATTTCTGTTCATCAGGCGCTGGATCAATTGAGCCGGAGTGCCGCCACCCCACCGGTTCCATTGGCTCCCGTTCCATCTGTGCCCGAGGCGGAACCAGCCCTTGTTCCATCGACGGTCGAGTGATGATTGTCTCTGTATAGCCTGTCGCCAAAACGAAAAGTTAGCTTCATAAATCTTTCATAAATGTGGCGGGTCGATAAGGTGCGTTGTTATGGCAACGCGATTCTCTTCTGACTTCGGACTTAACCGTTCCGCCCCTGCGCTTCCTTTGTTGATGCGTGAAGCAGGCAGCTTTGCGGCTATGCGCGCAAAGGCAAGCTTTGCCGCCCCTGTGCAAACCGGCGTCAAAGGTGATGGCCGGGCGGTTATGGTGTTGCCGGGTTTCCTTGCCTCTGATGTTGCAACAACGCGGTTGCGCAAATCGCTCAATGCCTCTGGATTTCAGGCGCATGGCTGGGGTCTTGGTCGTAACGCAGGGATCAAGGCGGATCTGTTCGATCGGCTGGACCAACGGCTTGACGCACTCGATCTTGATGAACAGTTGACTTTGATCGGCTGGAGCCTTGGCGGTCTGGTCGCGCGCGAATATGCCAAACATGCCCCCCACCGCGTGCGCAAAGTCATCACATTGGGCACGCCATTTTCCGGCGACATGCGGGCGAACAATGCGTGGCGGCTGTATGAATGGGTTGCTGGGCACAAGGTTGATATGCCGCCAATCGCGGCAATCCCCTATGAAAAGCCGCCTGTTGAAACGATTGCGTTGTGGTCACGCCGTGATGGTGTGGTCGCTCCGCATTCGGCATGCGGTGAACCCGGCGAGACAGATGTGAACAAGGAACTATATTGTTCGCACATGGCCTTTATCTCTGACCCTGCTGCGATCCGCACGGTGTGTCAGGTCGTTTTGGACTAGGCTATCTCTAAAGCCTGAGCCGCAATCGCCGATTCCAGTGCATCTTCAAACTGGCTGGTGCAGCGATCCCATGAAAATGTTCTACCATAGGCTGCGGCATCATTGCGGTTGCAGCTCAGCGCCTGCGTCATAGCCAACGCCAGATCATCATTCAGTGCACCGATCGGCCGTTCCAAATCCGAGTTAGGCCCGCGCCCATCAATCCCTGCAATATCCATCGGCCCTGCAACGGGGTAGCCAGCAACCGGAACCCCGCATGCCAGCGCCTCGATCAGTACCAGCCCGAACGTGTCGGTTTTGCTGGGGAACACAAATACATCAGCGGCGGTATAGGCTCCGGCCAGATCCGTCCCTTGCAAAGCCCCGGTGAAATGAGCGCCTGGACATTTGGTCCTCAGCTCGTCGAGCATGGGCCCATCGCCGACCACGACTTTGGAACCTGTAACTTTGCACTGCAAAAATGCCTCAAGATTTTTCTCTTTGGCAACACGGCCGACGCAGAGAAACAACGGACGGGGAAGATGGGCAAGACAATCCAGCGGCGGCTGTTTGTCGTGGAAAACCTGGGTATCGACACCGCGTGACCACAAACGGGTTTGGGGTATTCCGCGCTCGGCAAGCTCCGTCATCAGTCCCGGCGTTGCAGCTAGCACCGCCTTTGATGGCGCATGAAAGCGACGCATAATGGGCCAGAACCGGTCCGGCGAAAGCCCGGTACGGACCGATGCATAATCGGGAAAGCGTGTGTGAAACGCGCTGGTAAAGGGTTTATTCTGTGAAAGGCACCATGCCCGCGCACTCCACCCAATCGGCCCTTCGGTGGAGATATGGACGATGTCGGGATTGAACTCTTTCAAGGCACGCCGCGCTCCAAATCGCGGGGCAACTGCCAACCGGATTTCGCGATATCCCGGCATCGGTACAGTAAAGAATTGCTGCGGTGTGATCAGCTCAACATCATGCCCGCGTTCGATCAGTGCATTGACTGTAGTGCGTAACGTTCTGACCACACCGTTGACTTGCGGGGCCCAGGCGTCGGTGGCGATGGCGATCCTCATGCTGCTGCCTTTGCTGCTGCGGCTGCACGCTTTGTCAGCGCCCAGTCGATGATATGAAAGCTACCATCGGGCTCTTCGACTAAAGCGGTGCAGCTTTCGACCCAATCGCCGTCGTTATAATAGGTAATGTCGCCGATTTTCCGGATCTCTGCGGTATGGATATGACCGCAGACAACACCATCAAGACCGCGTTCAAGTGCGGCGCGTGCAACCGCCTCCTCAAAACGCCCGACAAATTCCACAGCATTTTTGACGCGCCGCTTCATATAGGCGGACAGCGACCAATAGGGCAGATCAAACCGTTTGCGGATGGCGGCTAGCAAGATGTTCAGCCGCAACAGCAACGAATAGGCTTTATCCCCCAGCACCGCGAGCCAGCGCGCGTACATAACCACCGCGTCAAAAGCATCGCCGTGCGTGATCAGCAATTTGCGACCATCTTTGCAGTCATGGACCGTTTCGTTGACGATCTCTACACCGCCGAAACTAAAGCCTGCATAATCGCGCAGCATCTCGTCATGATTGCCAACGACATAAACAACACGTGTTCCGCGATGCGCCATTTTCAATATGCGGCGGACAACTTCGTTATGTGCGGGCGGCCAATGCCAGCCTTTGCTTAACTGCCAGCCATCAATGATGTCACCCACCAGATACAGCGTATCGCATTGGATCGACCTTAGAAATTCGACCAGCATTTCGGCATTGCAACCGCGCGTCCCCAGATGGATGTCCGAAATCCAAACGGTGCGGTGCTTTGTTGGCGGGCGAAAGCTGCGCGGTTCTGGCAGGTTCAGCCAAGGCGGCGTCGTACCGGAAGCCAATGTAACAGCCGTATTCTGTGCGCTCATTGTTACGTCGTTCATTACACCATCCCCTTGATCGACTCTGCGGCGCGTAGTCGTTCAAGGTGACAGACGAGCGGCAGTGCTGTGACAGTTTCTTGTCGGTAAGCGGGATCGAAGCAGTGATCAGCGTGCTCGTTCAGAGCCGTTGACCATTAGGCGGAGGCAACTTACCCTTTGTCTATGGGGGACAAAATATCAGCATCGGATAACCGCGGGCTTTTGGGCCTTGTTGCCTTCATTGTGTTTATCGACATGATGGGGATAGGCTTGATCATGCCTGTGACGCCTTCGTTGATCATGGGCATAGCAGGAGTGACTATAGACCGCGCGGCAGAAATTGGCGGGCTGCTGATATTCGCTTATTCGGTCATGCAGTTCTTCTTTGCACCACTGGTGGGCGGGCTTTCAGATCGTTTTGGACGACGGCCTGTGCTGCTTCTTTGCTTGGCTCTGCTCGGCATTGATTATGCGGTGATGGCATGGGCGCCTACGCTTGCATGGCTATTCATCGGCCGTCTGATTTCAGGGATCATGGGTGCAACTTGGGGAGCCGCGAACAGCTGTATCGCCGATACCGTTCCGCCAGAGGGTCGTGGAGCGGTGTTTGGCGTTCTGGGTGGTGCCGGCGCTGCGGGATTTGTACTCGGCCCTGCGCTGGGCGGGTTTGCCGGAATGTACAGCGACCGCCTACCCTTTATCATCGCCAGTGTTCTATCACTGTCAGGTACGCTCTGCGGCTGGTTTATGCTCCGGGAAACCTTGCCACCCGAAAGACGGCGTACATTTAGCCTCGCGCGCGCAAATCCTTTCGGCACACTGCTGCAGATGGCAAAGAACCCTTTGGTTATTGGGTGCTTGGTTACGATTTTTTTCCTGCAGTTATCTGCGCAGGCCAATATCTCGGTTTGGGGCTATTATGGGTCGTTACAGTTTGGCTGGGGACCGCTAGCGATTGGCTTGACCGTGGCATTATACGGAACGACGATCGCAATCACTCAGGGGTTGTTCGTGGGCAAGGCGATTGCCCGTTTCGGTGTGGTCCAGACCGCGAAATGGAGCTTGCTGTTCGGACTGCCCTCATATCTCATCCTCGCCTTTGCGCAGAGCACCGGACATGCGATTACGGCGATCCTGCTCGGCGCGGTGACTGGGCTGGCGTTCCCGGCGATGCAGGAACTGATGACGAAGCGGGTTAGCGAAGATGCGCAGGGGGAGCTGCAGGGCGCAATCGCAAGCATGATCAGCCTGACCTCGATAATCGGACCTCTGATCATGACTTCGATTTTTGGCGCGTTTGCCGATGGCGAAGGTCTTTATCTGCCCGGCGCACCATTCATTCTTTCAGCTTTACTGCTCGCGATTGCGATTGCGATCCTGTGGCGTACATTGTCGCGCCACGCAGCTACCGTATAGCAGCGGCCGCCTCGGCAACATTATCGCTGAAAAAACCATCGACACCAACGGCGATGAAGGCGCGGATTTCGGCGATCAGATCACCAGTCGCTGCGGGGTTTATCCCTGATTTCTGCGCAAGCGGCAGGAAGAAATTCTCGCGCCGGAATGTCCATGGATGGACTTTCAAGCCAACGGCATGTGCGTTGGCCACCAATGCAGTCGGCTCTCCCAAATTGCCAAGCAAAGTGCGCGGGATGACTAATGCTTTGTTTGGGCCAATGCCATCGGCATATTCTGCGACGGCCTTTAGCCCGGTGGGTGTCGCCATGCTGGCATAGAGTGTACCGGGCATATCGGCGGGTCCGCCTTCGCTGTCCATCAACTGGATCAGCTTCACTGTGGTTTTGCCGCGCAGTGCCTTTAGGTTGCTCACCTCAAAGCTTTGGATGAACACCGGACTGTCTGCTTTGTTCATGCCAAATTGCGCGAGTGTTTTCAGCAATGGCTCTTCATGCGGAAGGCCGATGGATGCAAAATAGCTGGGATGCTTGGTTTCGGGATAGATGCCGATGACCCGCCCCGTTTCCCGCGACTTTGCCTGCGCCAGTTCAATAATCTCTTCAAAGGTCGGAATTTCAAACTGCCCGTCAAATGCGGTATTGGCAGCCCGCAACATTGGCAGCCGCTCTTTGGCGCGCAGTGTTTTCAGCTCTGCTAAAGTGAAATCTTCGGTGAACCAGTCAGTGACTTGTTGCCTATCGATGGTCTTTGTCGTTTTGCGACTGGCAAATTCGGCGCGCGCCGCGACATCGGTGGTCTCCGATATCGCATTTTCATGCCGCGCCACCAGCACGCTGTCTTTGGTCAGAACCAGATCGGGCTCAATATAATCCGCGCCCTGTTCAATCGCCAAAGTGTAGGCGGCGATGGTATGTTCAGGGCGTTCGCCACTGGCCCCGCGATGGGCGATGATGATCGGTTTCGCACTGGCCATCTTCGCCTCCTCTGCCCCGTTTGTCGCGCATGCGGGGGTTATCAATAATAGCGATAAAGCGAGAAAGGCGCGGATCATGATCTTGCCCTTCCCGCTTTATGTTTCAACGTTGTGACAAAGGCATCATTTGCCAAATGCCTCTTCCCATTCAGCAGGTTTAAACCCGACCAATAGGCCGCCCGCGTGCTCCACCACGGGCCGTTTGATCATGCTTGGTTGGTCCAGCATTAGGGCGATGGCTTTGCCCTCGTCCAAATCAGCCTTGGCATCATCGGGCAGTTTCTTAAACGTCGTGCCCGCACGGTTCACGATCGTTTCCCAACCCTTTGCCCCGCACCACGCTCTCAACTTTGCCGGATCAGCGCCAGCCTTTTTGTAATCGTGAAATGTGTAAGTGATGCTGTTCGCGTCCAGCCAGTTGCGTGCCTTTTTCACGGTGTCGCAATTGGGGATGCCATAAAGAGTAACGGTCATTCCGCATTGTCCTCTGTCAAAGTGCCCGCCAGAACAAAGCTCATTTTATTTCCGTCTGGATCGCGGACATAGCCGCCGTAGAAATTCGGTCCGTATAAGGGCCGCGGGCCGGGGTCGCCTTCATTGCTGCCGCCAGCCGCAAGCGCCGCAGCATGGGCGGCGTCAACCGCTGCGTGTGATGCGCAGCCAAAGCCGGGCATCGATCCATTGCCGGGAACAGCTTCGCTTTTGTCATAGGGCCGCGCGATCCAGACTGTGGCCCCGCCAGCCAACGCATAGCCAAAAGTGATTCCTTCATAATCATGCTCCAATGCGCCGCCCAGATGCGGCATCACTGCGTCATAGAATGCGCGCGACCGGGCCAAATCGTTGGAACCGATCATGATGTAATCGATGGACATCGCTTTCTCCTGATAGTGAAATGATCTTGCAGCCTAGCTTTAGCGGTATCATGGGGTGAGGCAAGTATCGCTGGCTTTCCCTACCTATCTGCTTGCGCTATGCGCCAGTGCATGACGCAAAGCGCAATCCTTATCCTCACCACCGGCGGCACGATCGACAAGAATTACTTTGATGCATTATCGGAGTATCAGATCGTCGATAGTGGCATTCCTGCGTTGCTGACCGAGGCACGGGTAGCTTTGCCATACCGGCTGGTTGAGGTGATGCGCAAAGACAGTCTGGAGCTAACCGATGCTGATCGCGCTTTGATCGCCAGCTCAGCACGCGAAGCACCAGAGGATCGTATTGTTATCACCCACGGTACCGACACCATGGCCGAAACCGCACAGGTTCTGGCGGCGGCTGTTCCCGGCAAAACCATTGTGCTGACCGGCGCCCTGTCGCCAGCGCGCTTTGCCGAAACTGATGCGCAGTTTAATCTGGGCATGGCGTTTGCAACTGCGCAAGTTGCACAACCGGGCGTCTATATCGCGATGAGCGGGCAGGTGTTTGACGGGCTAAAGGTCAAGAAAGACCGAGCGGCAGGGAAATTTGTTGCGATTGAGGGCTAGGTTGATCGCTCGCATATTCCATCGCGATACCGGGAAGCTTCGTTTTCAGTTTGAAAAAGCCCGCGGTGGCAAGCGGCCATAGCTTTCGGTCCCAGTCGCGTTGCAGCTGCACAAGCGCAACGCCTTGCTCGGCCAGAGCGGGTGGCAAGTCGCGCAATTGCCATGCAATCTGGCCAACCGGAACAGCACCTGTCACCAATTGCCGCACGCCCAGCGCCTTGGCCCACGCAGCCAGCTGTGCAGGATCGACAATCTCAGCCGGTGCATTGAAATGCGCAGCGGCACGCTGGGCCGCATCCTGCAGTGCGGCCTTGGAAAAGGATGCAGCTGGACTTTCGGACGCGCTTACCGTTGCACTGGGCAGGACAGCAATACCGGCAATCTCGGCGTTGATCCCAAGGCTTTCAGGATGCAAATCTTCCTCGGTCAGCAACAACGCAACCCGCCCATCCAACTGTGGTGGATCATAGCGGGGCTTCACTGCCAGTGGCGGCGGTGCATCCTCTGGCAGTGGCTCTGCCGTTTCATTCAACAGGCCATATGGCGCAAAGCGGCCCTGTGTATTGCGGTCGATATTTTCCGCCCGCGCCACATAATGCTTCCCGCGCGTATGCAGCCCAGCAACCCAGCGCCACGAGAACGTGTTCGATGCAGGATCCGCATCCAGCAAATGTTTGTAGAAAAAATCCGCGCCCAATTGCCATGGCAGGCCGAGCGTAAAAATCCAGATGCTGGCAAACCACATACGCGCATGGTTGTGCAGCCAGCCATACGTTACCAGTTCGCCGACCCAAGCATCAAAGCAATCAATGCCTGTGCGGCCCTCAATCGCTTTTTGCCAGCGCCGGTTTAGGTTGCTGTCATCGGCCAATGCTGCCTTCAACGCCTTCCGCTCTGTATCAAAGCGCACAAGCATATCGGGCCGCATTTCCAGCCAGCCCTTCCAATAGGTGCGCCATGCAACTTCTTGGACAAATTTCTCCGCCGCAGCAAAGCTGTGCTTTTGAAGCACCGCTCGAACGACCTCTTCCTCGGTGATCATCCGCCGCCGGATATAGGGCGACAGCGCTGATACGTTCGACCGGTCTAGCGGCCCGCGATCAACATTGCGTGTCCCGGCATAGGCACGGCCCGCACGCGGCACAAATTCCGCAAGCCGAGCAAGCGCCGCCTCTCTGGTTGGTTCCCATAGCATCATGGGATGGCATTAGGGCTGGTGGCTATGCGCTGTCACCACGGGGCTTTGGCTAATCCCCTCACTCCCACTCGATCGTCCCGGGGGGCTTGCTGGTGTAATCATAGACTACGCGGTTGATGCCTTTAACTTCGTTGATAATCCGCGTGCTCACCCGGCTTAAAAAAGCACTTTCAAACGGATAGATATCGGCTGTCATGCCATCGACCGAGGTTACAGCGCGCAATGCGCAGACATAGTCATAGGTCCGGCTATCGCCCATGACGCCGACGGTACGGACCGGCAATAATACGGCAAAGGCTTGCCAGATTTCGTCATATAATCCGGCGTTGCGGATTTCTTCGAGATAGACCGCATCGGCAAGGCGCAGGATATCGCAGCGGTCTTTGCTGACTTCGCCGGGGATGCGGATGGCAAGGCCGGGGCCGGGGAACGGATGGCGGCCAACGAAAGCATCTTTCAGCCCCAGTTCGCGGCCAAGTGCACGGACTTCGTCTTTGAACAATTCGCGCAGTGGCTCGACCAATTGCATGTTCATGCGTTCGGGTAGGCCGCCGACATTATGGTGGCTTTTGATTGTTACCGATGGCCCGCCAGTAAACGAAACGCTTTCGATCACATCGGGGTATAGCGTGCCCTGCGCCAAGAAATCTGCGCCGCCAATTTTCTTGGCTTCTTCTTCAAACACGGTGATGAATTCGCCGCCGATGAATTTGCGCTTGGCTTCGGGATCGGTGACGCCAGCAAGGCCCGCCATAAAGCGCGCCTCGGCATCAACGACCACAAGCGGGATATTGTAATGATCGCGGAATAGGCTTTCCACCTGTTCGCGCTCGTTCAACCGCAACAGACCGTGATCGACAAATACGCACGTCAGCTGCTCGCCAATCGCTTCGTGGATCAGGATCGCGGCAACCGATGAATCAACCCCACCGGATAGTCCGCAAATCACACGGCCACTGCCAACTTGCGCCTTGATCTCGGCGATTTTGGCGGCGCGGAATTCGCCCATCGTCCAGTCACCTGCCAATCCGCATATGTTATGGACGAAATTCGACAACAGCTTTGCGCCATCGGGGGTGTGGACCACCTCTGGGTGGAACATTGTGGTGTAATACCGCTTGGCCTCGTTCACACAGATGGCAAATGGCGCGTTGGGGGAAGTCCCGATAATTTCAAAACCCTCGGGTGCCTCAACCACGCGGTCGCCATGGCTCATCCAGACAGGGTATTTCTGACCGGCTTCCCAGAATCCGTCGAACAACGGGCTGGATTTCAAGATTTCGACATCGGCGCGGCCAAATTCGGCGGCATGCCCGCCTTCAACTTTACCGCCCAGCTGTGTGCATAAAGTCTGCTGGCCATAACAGATCGCAAGGATCGGCAGGCCGCTGTCGAATACGCATTCGGGCGCACGCGGGCTGCCTTTGTCGGTGACAGAGGCCGGGCCGCCCGACAGGATCACGCCTTTGGGCTGCATCCGTTGAAACGCCTCTGCAGCGGAATTGAACGGGGCGATCTCTGAGTACACCCCCGCCTCGCGAACACGCCGCGCGATAAGCTGGGTTACTTGCGAACCGAAATCGATGATCAGGATGGAATCAGAAGGCTGTATAGACATGACGAGCCGTTAAAGGAGCGGCGCATTGCTGTCCACTCCCGAAGGATTTCTTCATGAAATTACGGCGGCCCCGATTTAATCGCTCGGCCTAAATGCGCGCTTATCCGTGATAGAAAAAGCGCTCTTCAACAATCTTGCCATCGGCTACCGTATACAGCGCGGTTTCTTCCATCTGCATACGTTGACCGCTTTCTTTTTCGGTGATGTCCATTTTGAAACCAACGGTGAACTGGTTGGCATTGACGCTTGGGCCAGTCACTTCAACGCTGTGCACATCATGCGCGCCATACCACCATTCGCCTTTGGCACGCAGTGCATCAATGCCTTCGGCGCGCGCCATGTCACCTTCCATAGGCTCCAGGCTAACGACATTTTGTGCCCAATATTTTTCGCCGGCTTCGTCCATGTGGCCCGCTTTGCACATGGCGGTAAAATCTTCGGCTAATGTGCTAACATTTGTCATCGTTTGTCTCCTCATTTTGATTTTTCAATATGTGGTTATTGACCATGACAGCATGGCGACAATTTTAGTCAAAAATATCGTGCAGCCAGCTTTTATGCTTTTTCTTATACCCATATTGGGGTTTGTGGCCATATTGCGGGGCTTGGCCGGGATAGTTGGTTTGCGGCGGAGCTTCTCGCGCGGGGGCTGCGGCAGGGCCGCTGCGTTCGATAATCTTGTCGAGCTCGCCCCGGTCCAGCCACACACCGCGGCATTGCGGGCAAAAATCTATCTCGATCCCCTGCCGGTCGCTCATCGACAATGGCACGCGGCATACGGGGCAGGACATGGCGGCAACTTGGTCTTCGGTTCGCATTTAGCAGTCCTTATGGTGAAGAATTTGGCGCCGCGTCCTCATCAATTTTCAGGAATGGCGGCCTGTGCGGTTTGTCCGTCGCCCTCTGGCGCAGCGATAATGTCGCGGGTGACACTACCTTTATTGACGGTCGCGGTATCAGGATCGCCCACGGTCGAACGAATGCCAGTTTCAGCAGTTCCGGCAAGCGTCACAACCGAGGTTTCGCCGACCGAACGCTGCGCAGGGCCGCCGAACAACGCGTCCAGCACCTGTTCCTGCCTGCCTTCTGCGCTACGAACGGGCGCTGCTTGTGTTGGTTTCAAAGCATAATCGGGCGGCACAACCAATGGCGCAACGCGGCTGGTCGTCGGTGTTTGCGCCGCATCATTGCCGCGAATGTCCCAGTCGTACAAAGCATCATAGGTTTTGCTGACCGATTGGCAGCCCGAAAGCGCCAGCATCGAAATTGGTAACGTCAGCAACAGGGCAGTTTTTGATTTCATCGATTTTTCCTTATCGCCCATTATTGCTTTGGCGTGCCGAACATGGCGTTCAGCATTTCTTTTTTCGTATCGGTGCTGACCCGCGCAGCGCCGGGCTGAGGCGCAGGCAGTGCCGCCATATCGGCAGGCATAACCAGCGGCGCTGCCTTAGTCACAGCAAATTCATCTGGACGTTCGCGGTCGAATACTCCCGATGAACTGCATCCCGACAGTGTGGCGGCAAGCGCAACCGCGCCAAAAAAGATCTTCGATTTCATGGTAACTCCGCGCATTTTCTATTCGTTTAGGGTGGTTTCGCTTGCCACTTCCTGAACAGGCTCCTTTTCGCGCATCAGGAACGCGCGGGCAAGCAATATCAGCACACCGATGGTGATCGCGGCGTCGGCAAGGTTAAAGATATAAAATGGCCGAAAACTGCCAAAGTGCAGATCGGCATAATCGACAACATAGCCGTAACGGACACGGTCAACGATGTTACCCAGCGCTCCGCCCAGCACAAGCGACAGCGCCAGCACATCACCGCGCAGCTTTTCGCGCCACATCCACACAGCAACCACAGCAGCGATCAGCGCGGTAAGGCCAACAAGCAGCCAGCGTTCCAGCTCGCTACCCGCCTCTAAAAAGCCCATCGAAACCCCTCGGTTTTCTGCCCAGGTCAAATCGAAAATCGACAGGATATGAATCTGCCGGCGGCTTTGCAGCGCCAGCGGCCCGATCATGATGAACTTCACGGCTTGGTCGGCAATGAAGATAAAGCTGGCGAGCATGATGCCTTGAAGGCGGAATTTGGGGTTAGTTGTCATGAAATCCCTTTAACCCTTAAATGGCATCTGCCAAGCCAGAAGCATGCCATTACGGCCAAACACCCCTTTGTTGCTTCGTGGCTTTGTGTGAGTCAAAACTATTTCACACGAAGCCACGAAGCCACAAAGAAATTTACGTATTAAGCACCGTGTCACACCGCCCGCACAGTGCGCCGTCTTCGGTTACTTCGGGCAGGTGCCGCCAACACCGGCCGCATTTGTGGTTGGTGGTCACTTTGGCTTCCATCTCTACCCAGCTGCGTGGCTCGGTTTGTTCGATGGGCGTTTGCAGTCCAAAATCAAGCGCGCTGACAATTGCGATTTCCGCCCAATCAAGGTCTGCGATATTGTGCTTATCCTCAGCCCACGCAACGCGCACTTCCATTTCGGCTTGCAGCGATGATCCGATCAGCTTCTCACGCCGCATCGGTTCCAGATGCTGTGTGATCTCTGCACGGACACTGCGCACTGCGGCCCATTTTTCTGCCAATGCGGGGTTTAGCCATGCTTGATCGACATTAGGCATTTCCAGCATATGAACAGAGCCGTCGCTTTCGGGGAAGCGGCTTTTCCAGACTTCCTCGGCGGTAAACACTAACACGGGGGCAGCGTAACGCACCAGCGCGTCGAACAAGATGTCGAGCACCGTGCGATAGGCGCGGCGCTTATTGTCTGATGTCGCGTCGCAATACAGGCTATCCTTGCGGATATCGAAGAAGAACGCCGACAGGTCATCATTGGCGAATTCGCTTAAGTAGCGGACATAGCTGTTGAAATCATAGTCGTTGATCGCGGTGCGCAATTTGGCGTCCATGTCCGCCAGCATGTGCAGCGCATAGCTTTCCAGCTCTGGCATTTCGCCAGCGGCAAAGGATACGCGTTCTGCGTTGTCAAAACCCTCCAACGCGCCCAGCAGATAGCGGAAAGTATTGCGCAATTTGCGGTATTGGTCGGCCACACCTTTCAGGATTTCGTCGCCGATGCGGTGATCTTCGGTAAAGTCGACCGATAGCGCCCATAGGCGGATGATGTCCGCACCGTTGGTTTCCATCACCTTTAACGGATCGACGGTGTTGCCGACCGACTTGGACATTTTCAGGCCCTTTTGGTCCATCGTGAAGCCGTGGGTCAGCACCGCATCATACGGCGCGCGCCCGCGTGTGCCGCAGCTTTGTAGCAGTGACGATTGGAACCAGCCGCGATGCTGGTCGCTGCCTTCGAGATATAGGTTCGCGGGCCAGCTGAGTTCGGGCCATTTGCCCGATTCCAGCGTGAAGACATGGGTGCAGCCCGAATCGAACCACACGTCGAGGATGTCGAACACCTGTTCGTAATCATCCGCGTTGTAAGCATCGCCCAGATATTCCTGCGCACGGGTTGCTTCCCACGCATCGACGCCTTCGGCCTTTATGGCGGTGACAATCCGGGCGTTGACGGCGGGGTCGTTAAGATACGCGCCGGTTTTGCGGTCAACAAACAGCGTGATCGGCACGCCCCATGCGCGTTGGCGGCTCAGCACCCAATCGGGGCGACCGGCAACCATGCTGTTAATGCGGTTCTTGCCCTTTTCGGGAACCCAGCGCGTTTGTTCGATCGCGGTCAGCGCCTTGTCGCGCAATCCGCCCTCAGCTCCCATCGGCACAAACCATTGCGGGGTGCAGCGATAGATGACTTTGGCTTTTGAGCGCCAGCTGTGCGGATAGCTGTGTTTGTAATCCGCACTTGCGGCGAGCAAGCCGCCCGCTTCGCGCAGGTCCGAACAGATCGGGCCATCGGGCGCGTTGAATTTGGGGTTGATGACGCTCCCCTGCCCGCCAAGCCAGCCCCAATCCGCGCGATATTTGCCGTCGCCTTCGACTGCAAATTGTGGTTCTATACCGTTGGCTTTGCACAGATCAAAATCATCCTCGCCATGATCGGGCGACATATGGACAAGGCCGGTGCCGCTATCGGTGGTGACAAAATCGCCGGGCAGGAAGGGGCGGGGCTTGGCAAAAAAGCCGCCCAGATGGTGCATCGGGTGGCGGGCGATGGTTCCGGCTAGCTCAGAGCCTTTGCCGGCCCATACGATGGTCCAGCCTGATCCTTCCGATAGCCAAGGTGAACTAGAATTCCCAAATCGAAACATCGAAGCAACCAACAGATCTTGGGATAGCATCACAACTCGGCCAGCGGCGCGCACAGCTACATACTCAACATCCGGCCCATAAGCGATCGCCTGATTAACCGGGACCGTCCAAGGCGTCGTCGTCCAGATCACCGCATGCGCGCCAACCAGTTCGGGGATGGGGCTTTCAACAATCTCAAACGCCACATCGATCTGCGTTGAGACGATATCCTCATATTCCACCTCAGCCTCAGCCAAGGCGGTCTTTTCCACCGGCGACCACATCACCGGCTTGGCCCCGCGATACAGTTGGCCGCTTTCCGCGAACTTCAAAAGCTCGGACACAATCGTCGCTTCGCTGTCGAAATCCATCGTCAGATACGGCTTGTCCCAATTGCCGAGCACACCCAGCCGCTTCACCTGCTCACGCTGCACATTCACCCAATGCTGTGCATAGGCGCGGCATTCGGCGCGGAATTCTTTGACCGGAACTTCGTCCTTGTTCAGCTTTTTCTTGCGGTATTGCTCCTCAACCTTCCACTCGATGGGCAGGCCGTGGCAATCCCAGCCGGGCACATAGGGCGCGTCTTTGCCGAGCAAGCTTTGCGTGCGGCAGACCATGTCTTTCAGGATATGGTTCAGCGCATGGCCGATGTGCATGTCGCCATTGGCATAGGGCGGTCCATCGTGGAGGATGAACTTTTCCCGGCCAGCGCGGGCCTCACGCAGCCGGTGATACAGGCCTTGGCTTTCCCAGCCCGCAAGGATGCCCGGCTCCTTTTGCGGCAGGCCGGCCTTCATGGGGAAATCTGTCCTCGGCAGGAAGACGGTGTCTTTGAAGTCGATTGCTTCTTTGGCGTTAGTTTCGGTCATGTTGCAGGGGGCTTTAGGCGAAGCCGTTCAGAGAATAAAGCCTCTGCGAACTCTGCTTTTCTCTGCGGCCTCTGCGCGAAACAAAAGCCTTGAATGTTTCGCGCAGAGGCGCAGAGAAAAATAGAGGCCGCAGAGAAGAAGTTTTACCGCTTCAACGCTGGCCCTAGCCCCTCGATATCATCGATCCAGATATAGCCGTTAAAGCTGTTTGCGATGTCGCCGTACCGGTTCACATCGGTCAGGCCGACAATCTTGTCACCCTCAACGCTTTCGGCGATCACGACTTTCAGCCCCGCGGCATCGGTGCGTGCCAAGAAGCGGTTTGGCCAGCCCCATAGGGTATAGCCAACCTGATCCATCGTCAGCAGCATCGTACCCTGTTTGCAGCTGTCAGGAATCGCTCCCCACAGGCCGGATAGTTTATAATCGCTGGCACAGGCTTGTGCAGCGGGAATGGAAAAGGCCCAAGCATTTGGCCGTGCTTTTTTGAATGCGGCCACTGCGGCGGCATCGCCGATCATGCCTTGTTTATCATTTTTGCCCGGCGCGGGCAGTGCAGCGAGCAGCATGGCGGCCTGATCTGCACCTTTAACCCGCCACAGCAATTCTGCCTTTGACAAGGCATAGACTGCCTCATCAATTCCGCTGTTTGCGCGAGCCTTGTCCGCTGCACAGGTGCTGTCAAATTGGCGACCGATTACCAGTTGCCCTCCGACAACTTGTGTCGACATATTCAACGCATTCGCTTCGTTACCAACGGCCATAGCAAGCGAGCCGACCTCGCTCGCACTGGGGCCACTGGCGCAGCCTTGCGTGTCGCGTGTGGGTTCAGCACCTTTGCCTGCAACTAATAGGGGAATGCCCTCTGGCGCCCCTGCAAGCCAGCTGGCGTGAAATACCGAAAAACCAAAAAACAGCAGCACAGCCGCCAAAATCGCCCAAGTCCGCATCATTGCCCCCAATTGTAATTCAAACCCAATTCCAAAAACACCGTTAGTGGTGAGCCTGTCGAACCACGTTCCTCAGTACCGCCGGACACCCTTCGACAAGCTCAGGGCTAACGGTTTTAGTTCGTCGTTGTTCTGGCCAAAATTTCCCTTGCCTCATCACAGTCCGCAGCCATCTGTAATTTCAACGCATCAAGGTTATCAAACTTCGCCTCTCCGCGCAGAAATGCATGAAATGCCACTTCCAGATTTTGTTCATATATTTCTTCGGCAAAGTCAAAGAAATGTGGCTCCAGCAATTCCTTGGGCGGTGTAAATTGCGGGCGGATGCCAATGTTGGCCGCCCCCTTTAACACGCGACCATCGGCCAGTGTTCCTGTGACTGCATAGACGCCATAACGCGGACGTAGATAATTGCCGATGTCGATATTGGCGGTTGGATATCCCAGCAGCCGCCCGTTTTTGTCACCATGCTGCACAATCCCCTCAATGGCAAAGGGACGGGTGAGCAAATGGTTAGCGGTGGCGCAGTCGCCCGCCTGCAATGCCTCACGGATGCGGCTGGACGAAATGACGCCGCCTGCATCGGTGACGGGGCCGACTGCGGTGCTGGATAGGCCATGCGCGCCGCCAAATTCTTTCAATACCGCGATGTTGCCGCCCCGGCCTTTGCCAAAGGTAAAGTCTTCGCCGGTAACAACGCCTGACAAGCCAAGCCGTTCGACGAGCAATTTGGCAATGAAATCTTCGGCAGTTGTGCTTGCCAGTTGTTGGTCAAATTCAAACACCAGCATGGCAACGGCGCCCGCTGCCTCAAACAATCGCTGCCGCTGATCCAGCGTGGTCAGCCGAAACGGCGGTGCGTCGGGCGCGAAATGGCGGACGGGGTGGGGATCGAACGTAGCGATGATCGCAGGCTTGCCTTGCGCTTTGGCGCGGGCAATGGCCTCGCCTGCCACTGCCTGATGCCCCAGATGGAACCCGTCAAAATTGCCAAGCGCGGCTATGCCTCCGCGCAAGGCGTCGGGCATGATGTCGCGGGCGGATAGGCGAGGGATCATTAATTCCTCCCCGGAACGGGGAGGGGGACCATCCGCAGGATGGTGGAGGGGGCTGGCGATCTCAAGCGACGTGGTAGGTTGCGATCCCCCTCCGTCACTCGCTTCGCGAGCGCCACCTCCCCGTCCCGGGGAGAAATCGGGATAGCTTTTGTCACTGAGCCCCAATCTCCGCCGCAGGCCTCAACCCATCACGCAACACCCGGATCGCGTTGCCACCCATGACAGCGCGGATTTCGTCCGCAGTAAAGCCTGCGTCCATCAATGCTTGCGTCACTTGCACCAATTGCGAGGTATCGAACCGCACCGTAGTCGCGCCGTCATAATCGCTGCCAAGTGCGACATGCTGAATACCGACAAGATCGCGCACATGCTTCATCGCTGCGGCTATTGCCTTGGGTGAAGTATCACACACTGCGCCTTCCCAATAGCCGATACCGATGACCCCGCCGGTCTTGGCGACGCCGCGAATATGGTCGTCGGACAAGTTACGGTTCACTTTGCACGTCGCCTGCACGCCGCCATGGCTGGAGACGACAGGGCGTATTGCCATTGCAAGGATTTCGGTGACGCACGTCGCGCTGCAATGCGCGATGTCGACGATCATTCCCTTAGCTTCCATCCGGCCAATGATGTCGCGGCCAAAGGGGGTAAGGCCGCCCTTTTTGATGCCGTGCATGGACCCTGCCAGTTCATTGTCGAAAAAGTGCGTCAGGCCAGCCATGCGGAAACCAGCGGTGTAAAGCCTGTCGAGATTCTCGGCTTTGCCTTCAAGGTTTTGCAGGCCTTCGATGGAGAGCATTGCGCCCATCATTTTCACGTTTTTTGTGCGTAGTGAGAGCAAGCTATCAACCTGTTGATCCGTTCGGATCGCACGCAACATGCCTGCACTGCTAACCAATGATCTGTCCAACTTGGTTGCATGCCAAAGCGATCTTTCGACCAACGAGTTCCATGTCCGCATCGGCTGCAACTGCGCAACGGCTAGCAAGGTTATGTTATCACTGTCCGCGCCATTGCTATCATAATTCTGACCCTTGGGCGTTTTCGTGACTGACGAAAAAACCTGCAACGCGACATTGCCACCTTGAAGACGCGGCAAATCCATATGACCGCGATTTGCTTTGTCGAGCATATCGCGTTTCCACATCAATGTATCCGAATGGAGATCAACAATGGTCAGCGTCTTATGCAGCGCAATCGCCTCGGCGCTCACCGTTGGCAGTGGCTTGCCATCAATCCGGTTCATTGATCCTTCGGCATAGCCGGGCAGAAAACCGAAAAACCCAATCGCAGTGATAAGCAACAGCGCGCCAAGACCCAACAGCCACTTCCGCATGCTCACGCCTCCTTGCGCACCAAGGTGACGAAATCAAACGCTGGTGTGTTGCCGTCCGCTGCGTTGGAAACCCGCGACGTTTCTTTCCAGATTTTGGTGTCAAACGCCTCCAGCACGGTATCGCCATCGGGCGAGACGGCGACTTCGGTCAGCTCGATCCGGTCGGCGCGTGGCAGGAACAGTTGGTAAATCTCTGCGCCGCCGATGATACACACATGCGGGCCATTGGCCATTTTCAGCGCAGCTTCGGGCGAATGCGCAACCTCTGCGCCTTCCTCTGCCCAATGTGTGTCTCGCGTCAGCACAATATGCCGCCGCCCCTCCAACAAGCCCGGCAGGCTATCAAAAGTTTTTCGCCCCATAATCATGGGCCGGTCTTTTGTTACCTGTTTGAAATGACGCAGGTCGGCTGGAATGCGCCAAGGCAGCTTTCCATCGACGCCAATTACGCCATTTGTGGCGCGGGCAAGGACGAGTATGATTTCGGGATGATCCATTACGTTCGCTGTGCCTTAAGCGTGCGGGCCTGACAAGTCAGCGATACAGCCGGGTGACATGACCCATTTTGCGGCCAGCCACCGGAGCGCCTTTGCCATAGAGATGGACATTAGCATCATCGTCGCTGAACAATTCATGCCAGCGGGCGACGTCGTCACCGATCAGGTTCGTCATTTCGACGCGGTCACAGGCGGTTTTCGTATCGCCTAGCGGCACTTCGCAGATCGCCCGAATGTGGTTTTCAAATTGGCTGGTGGCGGCCCCTTCGATGGTCCAGTGCCCGCTATTGTGAACACGCGGGGCCATTTCGTTAAAAATCGGGCCATCGGGTGTGGCAAAAAATTCGCAGGTCAGCACGCCGACATATTCCAGTTTCTCGGCAATCGCGGTCGCCAGTTCGCGCGCTGCGCCCCGCTGGCTTTCGATCAATGGACCGGCGGGCAGGCTGCTTCTGGCCAAAATACCGCCTTCATGCCGGTTGCGTGTACACTCCCAATATCGGACGTCGCCTTTGGTGTTGCGGACAAGGATGACGGAAAATTCCGCGTCGAACGTGATCATTTTTTCGGCAATCGCGGGCTGGCGGCCCATATCATGCCATGCTTGCGACAGATCCTCTGGTGCGTTTATCCGTGCCTGACCTTTGCCGTCATAGCCCATGCGGATGGTTTTCAGGATCGCTGGATAACCGACTTTATCAAGTGCGGCGGCGGCTTCTTGACGTTCGCCTGCAATCTCGAACGGAGCGGTTACACCGCCGAGCCGTGCGGCAAACAGTTTTTCCTCAACGCGGTCTTGGGCAATTTCCAGTGCATTAATGCCGGGGCGGATGGGGACGACATCGGTGATAGTTTGCAACGGCGCAACCGGCACATTTTCAAATTCATAAGTCACAACGTCGCATGCTTTGGCAAAGGCAAGCAGGGCATTGGTATCAAAATAGGGTTTGCAGGTGAATTCGGCGGCAACCTCTGCAGCGACCGAATCTTCCTCGGGCGCATAGATATGGCAGCGATAGCCCAGCTGAGCAGCAGCAATCGCCATCATCCGGCCCAATTGCCCGCCGCCCAATATGCCGATGGTGGAGCCTGGGGGAAGCGGTTTCATTCGGGTGTCTCACCAACGCTATCGGTTTGCTTTGCGCGCCACGCCTCTAGCCTTTGTGCCAATTGCGGGTTGTTATTGGCGAGCATCGCGGCGGCGAGCAATGCGGCGTTTGCAGCGCCTGCTTTGCCAATGGCCAATGTGCCAACGGGGATGCCTGCTGGCATTTGCACAATCGACAACAGGCTGTCCATGCCGTCCAGCGCCTTTGACTGCACCGGAACGCCCAGCACAGGCAGACGGGTCATGGCCGCAACCATGCCGGGCAGATGCGCTGCACCGCCTGCGCCTGCGATAATGCAGTGAAGGCCGCGATCTACCGCAGATTTTGCGTAATCATATAGCCGGTCCGGGGTTCGGTGCGCAGACACCACTTTGCATTCATGCGGCACATCTAGCGCTGCCAAGATCGCCGATGCTTCGCGCATGGTCTCCCAGTCTGACCGACTGCCCATGATGATTCCCACAACGGGATGTGCATCGCTCAACTTCTTGGCCCCTATGCTGATGGATAGTATGAAAGACATCTAGCGAGCCAAATAGCCCCACGCAATCGCCGATCTTGCTGTGCCGAAAAACGTGTAAACAGTTGCAATCCGGATCAAAATCGGATTGAAGGCAACACATAATACGACAGCCGGGTCGCAAATAATAAATCCGGAGTCTGTATGTCGCAAATTGCCGCTGAAAGGACGCCCGAAATGGGCGCTAAATCGCCATCATTGCTAGAACGCGAAAATGCTCAGTTGAGGGCGCGGATAGCCGAGCTGGAGCGGCTGGTTTCAATAGACACGCTGACGCCGTTATTTAACCAACGGTATTTTATCGAAGAGCTCGATCGTTGGTGCTGGCGGGCGCATCGCTATGGCGGAACATATGGGTTGCTGTTCTGCGATGTTGACCGGTTAAAGTCGGTCAACGATATTCAGGGGCATAGCATCGGCGATGATGTGCTGCGCGGTGTCGCCCGGGCGCTGCTTGGTGCAGTGCGCAAATCCGACATCGTTTCGCGCATAGGCGGTGATGAATTCACAGTGCTGCTCGACAGCATTTCGGTGGAGCAGCTGGCGGAAAAAACCGCATCTATGCAGGCAATGCTAGAGGCGTTGCCAATCAAAACTCACGGACCGACTATTACCATAGGCGTGTCGGTTGGCAGCATCTTCATCGAAGGCGGAGCTAAGGCCAATGAGGTTTTGGATGCTGCCGATAAAGCGATGTACGCGCATAAACGGTCGAAATATCCGGCTTAATTAACGGCTTTGCCTCACCGTTCCGACAGATAATAGCGATCCGTCGCGCTCAATGCAGCGTCCAGTTCATACACTATCGGTTGACCAGTGGGGATTTCCAGACTGGCAATGTCGGCGTCAGAAATACCCGATAGATGCTTGACCAGCGCACGCAACGAATTGCCATGCGCAGAGATAATGACCGATTTTCCAGCCCGTAGTTCAGGCGCAATCGCGCTTTCATAATAAGGTAGCACACGGACAATAGTGTCTTTCAGGCTTTCGCTATCGGGGATAGCAATGCCGGCGTAACGCGGGTCGCCAGACAGATCGAACGGCGAACCGGCATCGAGCGGCGGTGGCGGAATGTCAAAACTGCGCCGCCAGATATGGACCTGCTCCTCACCATGCTTAGCCGCTGTCTCGGCTTTGTCTAGGCCGGTTAGGCCGCCGTAATGTCTTTCATTCAGTCGCCAGTCTTTGGTGACGGGCAGCCACAGCCGCCCCATAGCCTCTAGCGCGAGATTGAGTGTCTTGATTGCACGTGTTTGCACGCTGGTAAACGCAACATCGGGCGCGATTCCCTTGTCGCGCATCAATTCGCCCGCAGCCCATGCCTCTGCCGCGCCCTTTTCGGTCACGTCGACATCCCACCAGCCGGTAAAGCGGTTTTCCAGATTCCATTGCGACTGGCCGTGACGGATAAGGATGAGTTTGGGCATGGGGCGTCCTTGTGTAAAAATTCCATCGCGCCTTTAGCGAGCATAGGCGCTCTAAACAATTGGCATCGGCAAGCACTGCCATCGCCCCAAATCAGCGGACAGTTTACAGCTCCAAAGTCATAAACCGGCTAAATGGATCTTCGACATAATCGCCAAAGGGCGGGCAATATTCAAAGCCGTATCGCAGATACAGCCCATGCGCCGCATCAAAGGCCTCGCCCGATCCGGTCTCAAGGCTCAACCGCTGATAGCCGCGCTCCCGCGCCGCCCGAATAATATGTTCGAGCATCGCCGCACCCGCACCTTTACGCAGATGATCGCTGTGTGTCCGCATCGATTTGATTTCGCCATGTGTGGGCGACAGTTCCCTAACCGCACCACAGCCCATCAGCTCCGCATCTGCCCCGGCATCCGTCCACACTGACCAGAATGTAACCCCCGGCCCCTTCAGCCCCTCAAAGTCAAGGAAGTGGCAACTGTCCTTAGGCGAGTTCGCCAACATCCCCGCGAAGTGAGTTTCCAGCAGTGCGCGGATTTCTGGGCCGGTCAGGTCGTCTGGGGTTATATGCATAGGGGCTAATAGTGGTGTCTGCACTGCGAGACTTCAAGAATCTGGTCGTCACCTTCGCCTATTACGCGATAGACAATGCGATGTTCTTGCGTGATCCGCCTAGACCACCAGCCTTTCAGATTATTCCTCAACGCCTCTGGCTTTCCAGTGCCAAAAAAGGGATGGCGCAGACATTCTGCAATTAAAGCATCAAGTTTCTTATGCGCCTTTTTGTCATCATCACGCAGGACCAAATAATCTTCCCAGCCCTTTTGCGTGAAGGACAATTTCATATCGGCTGCATGGTTTCAGGATCAACTTCAATCATATTCCGCCCTGCTTCTGCGTCGGCAATGGATTCCATCAAACGCTTTGCATTGTTGGGCGTGGACATCAGATACATGGTTTCCTGCATCGCGTTCCAATCGTCCAGATCGACCATTACTACAGGTTTACCGCGCTGACGCGTGATCGCAATTGGCGTGTGGTCATTCACAGCACGATCCATGATAGCCTTCAGATTGGCGCGAGTTTCAGAGTAGGTAACAATTTCCATACAGCGAACATTGCACAAATTTCTGTGCAATGTCAAGTTTAGTCTTTGACTTCAACCATCACCGCATCATCTTGTAATGAACAGGACCCCACCGGATTGGTTTGCACGGCATCCAGTTTTTGATCGGCCTCTTCCAGTGCGATTGTTTCTGCGCGAAGCCGGTTCAGGTCAAACTTGCCAGTAACGACCGTCTTCATCTGCCCTTTTTTACTGCCCGGTTCACGCAGTTCGAATGTCAAAACCTGATCGCCTTCAAAATCGTTCAGCAATTGCCTTGGGAATAGCTCAAAATCATCAAGCCAGCGCTCTTCATACATGCGCTGCATGGTCACTTCCTTGCCGCTGTCCGATTTGAATACCAGCCGCGTTCCTGTCTTAAACTTTTTTCGCCCTTGTTTTTTGAAATCCATATCCAAACGAGGCGCAACACTGCGCCCCGAACCGGGCACATGCGCATAATAATATTGCGCCGTTGCATCGCTGGTCACGCGGCTGTCAACAATCTGATAATTAAACGCACCAGTGTCATCCAAACCCCTGCTTACCTCGAAATCTTCACCTTCGATTTGCACAGTAACGCGGCAATAGTTTGCATGGGCACTAGCTGCAAAAAAGCTAAGACCCAGAGCCAACAAAAGCTTCCACATCAAACCATCTCCGCCAACGTCGCTAAACACTCCCGCGCCAGCAATTTGCACCGTTCCGGCGACCAGCCTTGTTCGGGGTCGTTGTTGTCGATGGTGTCTTTATACGGCATTTCCAGTGTCATGCTGACGCAGGCATGGGACTTGCCAAACCGTTCCGCCAGCTGGTTGGTGGACATTGACAGGTTCGCTTTGCCTTTGCCCGTTATCGGATAGCCCAGCTTTGTCTGGAAATCAGGGGTGCGTTCGGCCAGGCGGTTGATGAAGCGGGTGTAGCGTCCGCCCTGATCGTCGGTCCAGCCGGGGATGCCCTCAAAACCTGCCATAAAGGCAGCGGGGATCGCTTCGTCGCCATGCACATCCATCGCCCAATGCACACCGGTTGCATCCATCGCGTTGCGGATGCACAGCACTTCGGGGCTACGTTCTGCGCTGGGCTCGGCCCATTCGCGGTTCAGGTTTATCCCTGCAAAATTGGTCCGCAGATGTCCGCGGCGGCTGCCATCGGGGTTGCAGTTTGGCACAACATGAATGCGGCATTTTTCCAGCAGCTTGCGCGCATGCGGGTCGGCAGGGTCGGTCAGCATCTCCAGCGCCCCTTCCATCCACCATTCGGCCTGCGTCTCACCGGGATGTTGCCGCGCATATAGCCAGACCTGCGTTTCGCCGCTGCCCATTTGCAGACAATCAATCGGCTGTCCTTCGAGGCTATGGCCTAGGCAGCGATACTCGACGCCCTCTAATCCTGCTGTATCGGAAATCAGATCATGGTGCCGCTCCATGCTATACGGCGCGAAATACGCAAACCACGCAAGGCCACTGACCGGGGTATAGCGGATGGTCAACGTGCCGCCGCCCTCGTCCTTGTTATACTCGGTATCGGCGCGGTCCCAATAATCGCGGTCCTCGGATACACAGGCGCGATAGCCCGGCCAGCCGCCGGGATAGGCGCTGCTTTCCATGCCAGTGATGTTAAGGGTTATTTCCACGCCGGGCTGCGCCGCCACGCGGAAATGGAACCATTGCGCAAATTCCGATTCGCGGTCTTTTCGAATCGAAAGCGTTGCCGCTGCGCCGTTGATGGAATGAACGATGATGTTGCCGCTATCGAAAGCTGCATTGATGTCTGTAATTACCATATGTGCGAATTAACGCGGGCGATGCACTTAGTCGAGTGTTGTCGCCGACTGTTTCTATGGCATCGTCACCGTCTCGCCCGATTTGCCAGGAAAGTCGCTGAACAAAGCTGCTGCCAATTTCGATGCAGCGATGCCGGGTTGCGCCGCAGGCGAGCTTGCCCCTGCGCTTTGCACCGCGCGGCCTTCCCAGATCACTACATTGTCAGCGCGGCGTAAAAGCCGCACGCTAAGCGTCGTTTCAACGCGGTCTTTATTGCCCAGCGCACCCAGATCAACGCCAAGGCCTACGCCAACCCCCGAACCATAGCTGCCCGTGGAACCACCAACGCCAACGGACACTGGCGATCGCTGCAAAGCCTCAACTTTGCGTGCAGCCACAGTGACTTCGGCAATCACATCGCTGTTGTCGAGCCTTTCGGTGTAGCCAACCCGCTGCATCTCGCGCGCAACAGCGGCAAGATAGGGCGAAAGCGACAAGGCATCACTCGCCTTGGCAGGCGTCGCAATATAGCTGCCATTCCCATAGACATAGCCATCGGCAAGCCGATTGAACCGCGTCACCTCGACAGGGCCGGTGGGAACCATGCACGCAGTAAGCGTTAAGGATAAAGCGGCAGCGGCCATTAGAGGGGGTATTTTCATAGACATTATCCTAAACCTACCGCGCAAAAGCCGCAATGCCGCTTGACTTTATTTGACGTCTCCCATAGTGGCGCGCCTTCAAATCCGGCCTTTGGCCCTGCAATTTACGGAAAAATCCGATGAAAGTCGTCAATTCACTGAAATCCCTTAAGGGCCGTCACCGCGATAACCGCGTGATTCGTCGCCGTGGTCGCACTTATGTGATCAACAAAACCAATGGCCGTTTTAAAGCGCGCCAAGGTTAAGCTTAACGGGGTGATTCGTCACCCTATACAGTTTACGGCATCTGCATTGACCGCCCCGATCCATTCGCGGGCGGTTTTTTGCTGTCTGGAATTGGCGCAATGACAAAAATTACCACAGTCGTTTTTGATGTCGGCCGCGTGCTGGTGCAATGGGATTTGCGGCATTTGTTTGCAAAACTGATCGACGATCCGGTGGAACTGGATTGGTTCCTCGCCAATGTTGTGACCTCTGAATGGCATTTTCAACATGATGCGGGGCGGCCGCTGGCCGAGATGTTGCCTGAATTAAAGGCGCAATATCCAGCTTATGCCGCGCACATAGACGCCTATGCGGTGCGATTTAACGAAAGCATCCCCGGGCCAGTGCCGGGATCGTTCGAGATTGTCGAAGAACTGGCGGCGCGGGGTGTGCCGCTGTTTGCGATCACCAATTTTGGCGCGGAGTTTTGGGACGGTTTTCGTCCGACCCAGCCGATCTTTGATCATTTTCGCGATATCGTGGTGTCTGGTGTCGAGCGGCTGGTAAAGCCCGATGCGGCGATTTACCAACTAGCACTCTCCCGCTTTGGCCTTACCCCGGGGGAAGCCATTTTTATCGACGATAATCTGCCCAATGTAATTGCGGCGCGCGAGAACGGCTTTGTCGGACATCACTTTACCGATGCAGCGACATTGTGCGCTGATCTTGTTGAAGTCGGATTGCTTTAATGCAGACCTATGATCTGCGGAATGGCGGTTGGTGCAATTTGTAAAAAAGGCGGGAAGGAAAGAAGGGGTTGCGCAATTGGTTTCTCGCCTTCTTTCCTTCCCGCCTTTTTTACCGACTATCAAGCGGCCTAGCGCATCAATTCAAGCCTTTCCATTGCGCGAAAGCTGTGCTTAAGCCGCTAGCAAATCTGGCATCACAAGGACGCATCCTCCCATGAATATCCATGAATATCAGGCGAAAGAACTGCTCGCGAAATTTGGCGTTGCTGTGCCAAAGGGCATTGCCGCTTTATCGGTCGAAGAAGCTGTTGCTGCGGCAAAGCAACTTCCCGGGCCGCTATATGTCGTGAAATCGCAAATTCATGCGGGTGGTCGCGGCAAGGGCAAGTTTAAAGAGCTTGGCCCCGATGCCAAGGGCGGCGTTCGTTTGGCGTTTAATCTGGATGAGGTTGAGGCCCATGCCAAGGAAATGCTTGGCAATACGCTGGTGACGATCCAGACAGGTGCGGAAGGCAAACAGGTCAACCGGCTCTACATCACCGATGGCGCAGACATTAAACAAGAGTTTTATCTGGCTCTGCTCGTCGATCGCGCGACCAGCCGGATCGCGGTTGTCGCATCGACCGAGGGCGGCATGAACATTGAGGATGTCGCGCACGACACGCCCGAAAAAATCCATACAATCACTATTGATCCAGCCACCGGCCTGATGCCGCATCATGGCCGCAGCGTTTCAAAAGCACTGGGCCTGACTGGCGATTTGGCAAAGCAATGCGCAAAGGTGCTTAGCTGCCTGTATGCCGCGTTCCTTGGCACTGATGCCGAACAGATCGAAATCAACCCGCTTGCCGTGTGCAAAGGCGCAGAGGGCGATGAGCTGTTGGTGCTTGACGCCAAGGTCAGCTTTGATGGCAACGCGATGTTCCGGCACAAGGATTTGGTGAGCTTACGCGACTTGACCGAGGAAGATCCTGCTGAGGTCGAAGCATCCGAATATGACCTTGCCTATATCAAGCTGGACGGCAATATCGGCTGCATGGTCAATGGCGCAGGCCTTGCCATGGCGACGATGGATATCATCAAACTGAACGGCGAATTCCCCGCCAACTTCCTTGACGTAGGCGGCGGCGCCAACAAAGAAAAGGTGACGGCAGCGTTCAAGATTATCCTGAAAGATCCGGCGGTAAAGGGCATTCTCGTCAACATCTTTGGCGGCATCATGAAATGCGACATCATCGCCGAGGGTATCGTTGCCGCAGCCAAGGAAGTTAACCTGTCGGTGCCCTTGGTCGTGCGGCTTGAAGGCACCAATGTGCAGCAGGGCAAGGATATCCTGGCCAACAGCGGCCTGCCGATTGTTGCTGCCAACGACCTGGGCGATGCAGCCGCAAAGATCGTGGCACAGGTGCGGGCGGCTTGATTTCGGCCAATAATACGCAGTGATAGCAATCAAGGAGCATTTTATGTGGCAGGGTTTCTCAGTAAAATGCCTCTCGGTAATGCTGGCCTTGATTGCATCAGTGTTGATCTGGTCAAACGATGCGCGGGCGCAGGTTGCTCCTTGTCCTTATGGCGGACCAAGTCCGGGCTATAGAGTGGTTGGGCAAACCCCTGCTGGAAACGGTGTCGGCAGCGTATTGCTGTGTGAGCCTGTGTATGAAGAACAGTCGCAACAAGCTCCACAACAAGACGAATATCGAAGGCCTCCCCCTCCTCCGCCGACCCCGAAAGTATATACCGATGCTTATTATTCTGTGGTGGTGCACCCCGATGCCGTAAAGGTGTGGGCTTCGGCTAGTCGCTTCACGCTTGAGGGGGCACAAAAAGATAGCCTAGCCTATTGCACCAAAATGATGGGCAGTGGCTGTCGAATAGCTGTCTCTGGTGCCAATAATACAGTTTACGTTTACAAACTGCCTGATGGCAGCCTGATAACCACCGGTGGTGAGTGGAGCGTTGATAAGGCCAAGATACTGAAAAATTGCGAGCAGTTGATACGCTGCGCAAAGGCAGACACAATTAATTCGCACCCGATTGCGACAGAAGTTGGAGCGCCCATTAACGATGTTGGCTATTATGTAATTCCAGAAAATAATGCCGAGCTGTTCAACCGTTTTGGCGCGATAGCGTGGACTGGATCAGGTAAGAAAATCTGGACCAGTGGTGGTCACAAAACCCGTACAGAGGCCGAAAGCGCAGCGATCGCCCTGTGTCAAAAATCCCAAGGAGCTGCAGGACAAAGTTGTAAAACAGCTATTGTTGCGGGTAATTCTCAGATGATCGTGTGGGCCGACAAGCAGAAAAATATCCAGTTCGACGCCGATTTTCCAGCGGCTGACAATATTACGCCCAAGCTTAACTGGGAGTATTTCAGCAATATCTGCAAATCGAAAAAGCCAAAATGTACCCTGAAACACGTTATCGATGTGCGCCAGTCGGGTGCGTTTGAGAAAACGCTTTAGTGAACTAAGGCTAAAGCAAAAGGAAGGTTACTCATGAAGCCACTTGCTTTGTTCGCTTTTGCGCTTTGCATCGCAATGCTCCCGGCATCAACTCCCGCGCATTCACAGATGTTAATCGGTTCATCAACCGGCCAAGCAGAGGTGCTTTGGGATTGGTGGTTTGTTTATGCCGGTGGGGCATCGCCACAACGTGAAGTGATTTACATCGATTCACTCTCGGTTGAAAACGTGACTGATCATGCCGCGATTATGAATACCGACATAAATGTAAAAATGAAAAAATTCCCAATTGCCTATGTTCAGGCTGATGGCGTGTTGATTTCAGAAGACAAGACGAGGGCCGCAAGAACCGCAGGCCGTGTGCGCGCAAAATGCGAAACACAGGAAATCATGTTCGAGGAAAGCGACCTGTTTTTCTGGGATACTGACCGCGGAGTGGAACATGGCCCTGCATCGCCATGGCTGCCCGCCGGCAATGATCTGCGATATTCCCAAATCTTGAAATTCATGTGTGACCCAAAAGCAAGGACCGACAAAAACATGATGATGCGGGCGGATCAGTCATCCGACCCACTTAACACAACATGGGATATCATTTGGAAAGATGTGAAAAAGCCGGAATTCACAACGAAGAAAAGCCGGGAGCAGATTGATGCAGAATTTGATGCGATTATGGCCAGGGCCAAACAGCAGAATACAGAGGCCACAGCTGACGCGCAAAAGCGCCTAGAAGGCTATGATAAAGAGAGTGAATTCATGGCCTCTGTTCGCAAGACATTTCAGTCAAAGGACAAAAAGTTCCACACCCTATTTTATTCGATGCCGGGTTGGGATGAAGCGCAAATCAACACCGCTTGGGGCGCGCCTTTGAACGCAGGTTGGCAAGGGTCAACCAGAGTTTTGACCTATTATTATCAGGATACGGTTTACGATCAGGTCGAGGCAACCGTTGATATCATAAAATGCCAAGGCGGAGGGTGCGGCAAAGTTGGTGAAACAACGGAAACCAAAAGCGTTGCCCGCACGGCCAATTGTGAACGCTATTTATATCTGCGTCCCGGCGGCAGCAAGGATGGCCTGCGATTGGTCGATTATTCTTGGACCTGTTTCTGAGGGTTTCGTCTAGGCTGACTACGATATGCATCTATTGTACGACGAAATATAGGCAGTATGGCCCATGGCCCAAGCTTGCTTTAATAGCTATGTCCACTTGACGTTCACGTAAACGTCAAGCATAGGGCATCCAGATTTTAGACTTAGCTATACTGCCGAGTCGTTGGTTCGATTGGAGAAGGAATAGTCCCATGAAAATCCTCGTCCCCGTAAAGCGGGTGATCGATTATAACGTAAAGCCGCGGGTAAAGCCTGATGGCAGCGGCGTTGATCTGAACAATGTGAAAATGTCGATGAACCCGTTTGACGAAATCGCGGTCGAAGAAGCGCTGCGTTTGCGTGAAAAGGGCGTTGCGACCGAAGTGATCGCTGTTTCTGTTGGTCCTGAAAAGGCGCAGGAAACATTGCGTACTGCCCTTGCAATGGGTGCGGATCGCGCGATCCTTGTCGTGGCCGAAGACGTTGAACCTTTGGGCGTTGCCAAGCTGCTTGCTAAAATCATGGAAGAAGAGGCTCCAGGCCTTGTTATCCTCGGCAAGCAAGCGATCGACGACGATAGCAATCAAACCGGTCAAATGCTCGCTGCGCTCAGCGGTCGTCCGCAAGGCACGTTCGCCAGTGCGGTCGAAGTATCCGGCGACAGCGTGTCTGTGACCCGCGAAGTAGATGGCGGATCAGAGACGGTTTCGCTCAAGACGCCTGCGATTGTGACCACTGACCTTCGTTTGAACGAGCCGCGTTATGCTTCGCTGCCCAACATCATGAAGGCCAAGTCAAAGCCACTCGTGCAGAAAACCCCCGCCGATTATGGTGTGGATGTGTCGCCGCGTTTGAAGACATTGAAAGTCAACGAGCCACCAGTGCGCAGCGCCGGGATTAAAGTTCCTGATGTTGATACCTTGGTCGCCAAACTTAAAGAAATGGGGGTCGCATAATGGCCGTTCTCGTTTATGCCGAACATGATAATGCGTCGTTAAAGGACGCAACACTGGCTGTTGTCACTGCAGCGGCGCAATTGGGCGATGTCCATGTCCTGGTTGCTGGCAATGCCTGCGATGCGGCGGCTCAGGCTGCTGCAAGTGTCGCGGGCGTTGGCAAAGTGCTGGTCGCCAACGATGCTGCATTTGCCAACCAGCTTGCCGAAAACGTTGCACCTTTGGTGTCGGGTTTGATGGCGGGCTATGACGCTGTGCTGTTCCCGGCGACTGCGCATGGCAAAAACATCGCGCCGCGCGTTGCGGCATTGTTGGACGTGATGCAAATCTCGGACATCCTTAGCGTCGAGGCCGCCGATACCTTCACGCGGCCAATCTATGCGGGCAACGCAATTGCCACTGTGCAGTCGACCGATGCGAAAAAGGTGATCACTGTTCGCGGCACTGCCTTTGCAAAGGCGGATGCCGCTGGCGGCTCGGCTGCGGTCGAGGCTGTTTCGGGCAATGGCGATGCTGGCCTCTCCAGCTTTGTCGGCAGCGAAATCGCCAAGCTTGAACGTCCAGAATTGACCGCGGCAAAGATCATCGTCTCTGGTGGTCGCGCGCTGAAAGATGGTCCAACGTTTGAATCCACCATCTTCCCGCTTGCGGATAAGCTTGGTGCCGCCGTCGGTGCATCGCGTGCCGCAGTTGACGCAGGCTATGTCCCCAACGACTATCAGGTCGGCCAAACCGGCAAGATCGTCGCCCCGGAAATCTATATCGCCGTCGGTATCTCCGGCGCGATCCAGCATCTCGCGGGTATGAAGGACAGCAAAACCATCATCGCGATCAACAAAGACGAAGACGCCCCGATTTTTCAGGTGGCCGATATCGGGTTGGTCGGAGACTTGTTTAATGTGGTGCCGGAATTGACCGGGAAGCTTTAAGCAACCTGATCGAGAATAGAAAAAGGGCTCCGAAATTTCGGAGCCCTTTTTCTATATCAAAGGTGCATACTGCAAATTAGAATTTCGCACTCAGCTTTACACCATAAAAGCGCGGCTCACCTGGAATAAAGGTCGGGATACCAAATGCGCCGCCGGTGTTGCCGGCATCGAGCAGATAATCCTTGTTGAACACATTGCGGGCAAAGCCAGAGACTTCAAAACGATCACCGCCAAAGCGAACTCCCGCGACCAGATTGACCAACGTCATTGGCCCCTGACTGCGCGCATCTAGGTTGGGGATCTCAAAGAACAGCTTTGAACGATACGTGATGCTGGGCGTTGCAAATAAGGTCACGCCGCCCAAAGGTGCATCGATAATCAATCCGGCCGATCCCTGATAATCGGGCTGCAAACGGAATTTAGCACCGCGGAAATTGGCGGCGATATCAGCGCGGTTGTCGATACCGCCATCGATATAGGCACCGTTTGCAAACAACGTCAGCCAGCTTACCGGACGAATGCTAAGCTCTGCCTCAATTCCCTTGTTGGTGGCCGAGCCAGCGCTTTGTGTGAGTGAGGTTCCGTTGGACTGTAGGATGCTGACCTGAAAATTGTCATAGGTCAGATAATAGAGGCCGATGGATCCGGAAAAGGCCCCGACGCTGCCTTTGATGCCCAATTCATAGTTCCACAGAACTTCCTCTAGCACGGGCGAGATGTTGGCAACCGGCCCTGTCGCCGTCGCGCGTGCGCCGACATTGACGACTGCCGAGCGGCGGCCTTTCGACACCGTTGCATAAGCGTTGATGTTGTCGTTGAATCGGTAAAGGATGTTGAAGCGCGGTAGGACGTCCGCATAGCTATCTTCGGACAGGAATGTCTGCCCCGCTGTATCCACCTGCCCGGGAACAACTGATGCGCCACCAGTTACCACCGAACGGGGCACACCAGCGCGGAAACCGGATATGCGTTTTTCAATCTGAACGCGAATACCGGCAGTAAGCTCCAAACTGGGGGTCGGAATCCAGGTCCCGTCGGCGAACATCGAATAGCTGGTGTTCTTCCCCTGATTTTCAAAGAAAGAGGTATAATTCACACGCGGCGCTGCTGCCGCCGGCACGGTTCCATTGGGGGCAACACATTGGGCGCGGGTCGCAGCTGTTGCCGTCAGACAGGCAAAAAAGACACGCTCATTGGTAGAAAAGGGGACGTTCTGTACGCCGTCTTCTTTGAAGAAGTTGAAGCCGAAGGAGCCGCGGAATTTGTCGCTGGTATAAGCAAAACGGGTTTCCTGATTAAATTGATCACCCTTGGCCAGCTCTGCAAACTCCAGATATTCCGCCGCAGTGCCGTCGGCATCGAACACCTCGAGCGAATCGAATTTGCGATAGCCATTGACCAGCGTCAAAACCCAGTCATCGGCAATGTTCCAGCTGAGCGTCAGATTGGCATCATAGACATCACGCTTCAGGCCAAGCTCGCTAAGCCCCAAATCGCGCAGCGAATTGGGAGTGCCGCCCAGAGCCGCATCGCCAAAAGCGTTTGGCGGGCCTGATGTCGTCGGATAGGTCAGCGAGATGAAGGGCGTGCCCGAATTGCGCTGACGGTCATAGGTCAGGATCAGGTCAGCGCTGATCGAATCATTGGGTTTGAACCGAAGCGAACCGCGCACGCCCAGCTGGTCTTGCGCATAAAGATCGTCTTGTCCAATAGCGACATTGTTCACATAACCATCACGCTTTTTATACGCAAAAGCTAACCGGCCTGCAAATGTATCCGAGCCTGCGTTCAAATGGCCAGTCGCCGAATATTGGTTGAAATTGCCGTATGTTCCGGTCAGTTCGCCGCTAAAGCCCTCTTTCGGTCGTGCCGATATCAAGCTAATCGCGCCAACTGCCGAGGCTGTACCAAACAACGTGGCTTGTGGCCCTTTGACGACTTCGATCCGCTCCATATCATAAATATCCTGATAGGAACCGCGAGAGCGCGAGATGTCGACGCCGTTATAATAAAGTGTGACGCGCGCACCCTGCTGCGCCGAACCTGAATCAGAAGTAATCCCGCGAATGACGACCCCGGGATTGTTCGCGCTCTGCTCCTGAATATTCAGCCCCGGGATATAGTTGGACAATTCGTCCAGATCATTGACGCCGATCTCACGGAGCCGCTTGCCCGAAACAGCCGAAATGGTGATGGGCACGTCCACCGACCGCTCTTCGCGCTTTTGTGCGGTCACAATGATGGTTTCGTTATCCACCACATCTACTCCGTCCTCAGGTGCCTCTTGGGCATAGGCCTGGACGCTGGCGGTTGAGGCCAAAAGGAGGACAATGGATCGATATATGCGCATGTTGGCGGCCCTATCTGATTTGGAAAGAGCGCATCCGTTAGCGATGCTTTATGAACCGATAGTGCCAGTTGCGTGAAGGTGGAATGTCACATTTATGGCGACAATGTCACAATTGCGATGGTCGGGCGCTGCATAGTTACAGAAATGGTTTCAACGCATTGGAACCGCTTGCGTGCGGCAAGCAAATGACAGAGAGCGCAAAGCATGACCACTGTCCAGATCAACGCCACCCTGAACTACCACCTACCGCGTGCGTCCGATGTGTTGCTGGCGGTAGAGGCTATTCCGGGGATGGCGGATCAGACTTTGTTGACCGACTTGTTGAAAGTCGGTGGGGATTGTTCGCCGTTGAAAACCATTGAAGGTATGGACGGGCTTGGGCGGCGGACGTGGCTGCATGCGCAGGGGCGGATTGATATCCGTTATACTGCAACCGCAACTATCAACCGTGCGCCGACTGCGATTGCTGGGTTGGGGACCGTGCCTTTGTCCGAACTGCCGCCGGCCTATGTCCAATATCTTATGCCCAGCCGTTATTGCCCATCTGACCGCCACGACAATTTTGTCGCCACCCGTTTTGATGCAAAAGCTGCTGGTGATCGCGTGCTTCAGATGGCGGCATGGATCCACGAGTTTGTCGAATATGCGCCGGGGCGACCGGGCAATGGCGGGACGGCAACCGACACCTTTATTTCGCGCCGCGGCGTTTGCCGGGATTTTGCCCACATGCTGATCACCTTTGCGCGCGCGGCCGACATTCCCGCACGCATGGTTTCGGCCTATGCGCTTGATATCAATCCGCCAGATTTTCACGCGGTTGCCGAGGTTTATCTTGAAGGCGAATGGCATCTGGTTGACGCAACGCGGCTGGTGCCAGAGGAGAATCTGGTGCGGATCGCGGTAGGGCGGGATGCGACAGACATTAGTTTTATGACGATATTTGGCCGTGCCGATATGATCGCACAATCGGTTATCGTGGAGCGGGTCTAGCGCGCTATTGCTCATGTAGCTTTGCGAATGTAGTGCATAGTTTGATAGACGATGCGGGGGCAAACGATGAGCAGGAAATCGAATGACGCAGCGCAGTTTGAGCGTGTCGTTTTCTTTTCGGATGCCGTTTTTGCGATTGCCATCACTCTGCTCGTCATCGAAATTCATGTGCCCCATATTACTGTCAGAAGCGATGGTGTTTTAGGGCAGGCTTTGCTGGAACTGCTTCCAAAATATGTCGGTTTCATCGTCAGTTTCTTCGTGATCGGCAGGTTCTGGATTGGACACCACCGGCTTTGCGGGCATCTGGCGAAAGCAGATGAGGGCTTTATCGGTCGCAACTTGCTGTTCCTGATGCTGATCGCGTTCGGCCCTTTTCCGACAGCATTGCTTAGCGAATATCCTGATTTCCGCATGGCAATCGGTGTCTATGCTGGCTGGTTGATCCTTGCCGGCTTGGCCAATCACTACCTGTCTGCATATGCAGCCAAACAAAACGCTTTGTGGGTCGCAGGCGAAACACCCGAAACATTTTCCCGGCTGCTAAGGCTATCGTGGTTGCCTGTTGTGATTGGCGTTGCCGCACTTGCATTCGGACTTTTGATGCCAATTTTGGCGATGATCCCGTTGGTCGGTGCACCCATCATTATGTGGGCATTCAGAAAATGGATTGTTGACCGTTAAGGTCTCAGATCGTCTGATAAAACCGGTTCAAGCAGGCCAGATTTCGATGCGGAAGACATCGGGTTTGGGCCGAAATGCGTTGTAACAGTCATCGGGATATTCAAGCCAACTAACCCGCACTGCGCAAGCCATAGCGGGTAAGGCAAAAGTCGGCGCATAGGTTTCTCCGCCGGATGCAGACGGGCTGCTGATCAGCATTTTACGGGACGGAAACTGCACACTGAATTCCGCCGATTTGGTCCAGCGGTCCTCGCTCAGAGGCTCTGCCGGTATATCGTCCGGCGCGCTGTCATGGATTGCGATGTTTATCCGTTGGCGCAATGCATCCTGTGTGTAGATCACAAACCCTGTTTCGCCCGCATGCCAGCGGCGTTCAAAAACCTCGGTCGGCAAATCGTCCAGCCCCGTTATTGGGCCTGCATCAGTGTCAAAGAAATAGATTTGGCCATAGTCGGAACACCATGCCAAACTGCCACCGCCTAGATACATGGCCCGCTCCTTATTGTGCCGCTAAATCCGCTGGCAAAACAGGTTCGGACAGGATTTTCTCCATCCGCCTCCAGCGCTCGACTTTGTCGGGATTGCCGCGCTCGATATACCCCTTCACCAGTTCCTTGCCCCAGCCGTAATTGATCACATAGCTGCGATAATGGTCGGTGAAGCCGACCTGTTGTTCGGCGCGTTTGGGGCTTAGCAGCTGGTATTTCTGGGTGAGTTCAAGCGCCTTTGCACGGTCAATTTCGCCGTCAAGATACAGCTTAGCAATCGTCAGCCGCGCGCCTGATAGCGCCTCTGTTGCTTGCTGTAGTTTCCAGAATGCCTCGGCGGTTTTGGGATCAAGACCCGCCAGCGGGTAAAGCACATCGCGCTCAAACGCCAACCGTTCAGCGGGCGAGAACGCAAGGTCGATGCCGTAATTGGCGCTGCCTTCGCTGACCACGCTTTGCGGCGAATAGAGCGGGTTGACCGTGAACTCACTCCAGCTCTTGCCGCGTGCAAGCTTGCTCTCAATCATCAGGTTTAGGACGTGGTGGCCCGGATAGCCTTCGTGACAACCCAGATCGACAGCGCGGCTGATGCGGATCGGCAGGTCGGTGTTGATCTGGATCAGGCTTTTATAATTGCCCTTGTAATAGTTATAGCCCGACCATGGTTTGCCGGTGACAAACTCCATGACAAAGCTTTCGTCGTTCGGCAGCGTCATGTGCTGTGCAGTGCGTTTTCGGCATTCGGCGATAGCGGCATCGAATACCGGTTTCAGCCGTTCTTTCGGGATGACATAGCGTTCGTTAAACGCATCGACGCGTGTGGCGAGGGGGCCAGTACCGGGGATTTCAGTTTCAAGCCGCGCAAGGATTGCGTCATAATGGCTGAGCGTTTTCAGCTGCGGCACAGTCGCAAACTGGCCTTTGGCTTCGTCATCAAATTTGAACTTTTCACCAGATAGCATCCGCATTCTAGTATCCGCTGCCACCAGCATACCGCGTAAGGCACTGGCACGTTGAAGCACGTCTGCGCGCGTTTCTTTCTGCAATACCTCAGCATCAATGCGTGCGATGAGTATCTTGATATCAGCAAGCAAGCTCTCCTTACTACGGGGAGATTTTGTCGCCCTGCTTTGCAGATCTTCTGGGCCATAATAGGCATCGACCCATTCGGCTTCATGCGTTCCTGCCTCAAGCGTCAGGCGCACATATTCAAATGCGAAGCCTGTTATCAGCTGATCGACTTTGTTATCCGCTGCCAGACTTTCCTCCGTCATTACGGCAATCTGACGGATGGGTTGCGTCACGGTTTTTGCAGCGCATGCAGAGAGTATTACGGCTGTGCCAAGCAAGGCGGCTTTTGTGATAATTTTCATGCATACATCCTAACGCGCAGATGCGCGAAAGGGCAAGTTTCAAAAGCCGGTCGAAACTGTCAGCGCCAGCCCATTTCTCGGCGCCGCGTTTCCAGCGGCTCGCAGTCGCCAGTCCAGCTGGATCAACAGGCTGGCTGATCCGGTATCGACCTTTGCGGCAACGGTTGGGCCGATGTCCAGCCGCGCCGCGCCTTTTTGTCCGCCAGCCCAGCTGCCGATGCCAGCTGACATGGGAATACCGCCGATCTTTGCCAGCGGATGAAGCATGCGCGCCTGCGCGTCAAAAAAGGCACCGCCACTTTGACCGGTTGCATAGCCAGCCTGACCAAAAGCGTTTAGTTTCCAGCTGCCAGCTATTGGTTGTTGATCAACCCCACCTGCCAGATACGCGGCAAAACGATCAGGCGCATTGGCGCGAAAGAGGCGTTCGGCCGAAAGCGTTAGCGGCCAATCTCTATTCGGGCGCCAGCGCAGACCCAAAGCAATCTCGCGCTCGTCACCATCGGGCGTCATCGATCCGCGCGCCAACAGGCTAAGCCCGCGATCGGGCAAACCAAACGGATCGATCGTGGCAATAATGCCCGATTGGCTGCCACCATATTGCGCGCCGGGTGCCAGCGCCGTTTCGCTGCCGGTCGATAAACGCCAAAAGCTATAGGCGTAGACTTCGCCGCCCCAGCGCCTTCGCTCGGGCAGCTTTTGCTCTGGTTGGCCAGCCTCCCCCGTAAGGGCCAAAGCTTTGGACGGGGGGGTGTCCCTACCCGCGCTTTGGGGTTTGCTGCTCTCTGCGACCCAGAGAGGCACTTGCAAACCGGAGAGCCGGCCACCGTTCTGCACAGGGTCCTGGGCAGAGGTGAGACCGAAATTGGTCGTGATCTGGCGGGGGCGATGACGGCGACTTGGCGGGCCCGCCCCCATTTTTTGCGGCATGCTTAAAGAGGCTGTAGTCTGCGCGACAGTGACTGGCTCTTGCGGCATCTTGGGCAGCACAGCGAGTTGAACGGCATCATTGTCCTGCGACATCATAATCCGCGACCCAATCCAGAGCGAAAGCGTCAGCACGACAAAGGCAAAAGGGCGACCGCGAATATCAGCCACGCTGCGCAACCTTATCCGGAAAGTGTGCGTGCGCGGTCTTGTCCCAGCGCAGCGTCGCGCCAAACATAAGCCGCAAGTAAGTCCAGCATGCGCGCCGCGCCGCGACGATGCCGATAATGTTGGCAACAAATGAGCGCGGGATCGACAAAACTGCTGGGCCAGCACCGTGCATCAACCAGACAAAAGCGAAGCGCATAATGATCCGCCAGCCCAGCAAGATTAGCGTTATCAGCAACAGCGTCTTCACTGTGCCAGAAATTGGCGCTGCTGCATAAAGACCCGATTGTTCCAGTCCGATCAAAATGACGGTCAACAGTATGCACAGATAGGCTGTTGTTAAAACAATGGCGGCAAACACAGCTTTGCGGTCACGTAACCGCATCCAAATTTCGCTGAAACCGCCTCGCCAGCCGAGCCGATCCCACCCCGCAAGGGCAATCCCTGTCATCCACCGCGCCTTTTGCCGGGTGGCTGCATTGAACGTGTCGGGAAAACAGGCGCGGGTACCGACAAGGCTACCCTCTTCATCCAGCATCCGGGCAAAGATTACTTTGCCGCCATCAGCGCCAAGGCCTAATCCCAGTTCATAGTCTTCTGTCAGGCTATCGCTATCGAACGGATCGCCATTGCGGGCGATTGCGATGCGGCCCAGACGGTTGCGTTCGATGGCGCAGCCAACACCTGCAAGCGGGATCGATGCGCCGACCGCCTCGCGCACAACCAATGATTTGCCGTGTGCTTCGGCAAATTCGTCACCATAATGACCGCTGATCCAAGCTGACCCCGGCACCAGTATCGGGATGACGGGCAATTGGACGGCAGCGGCGCGTTCAATCAGATAGTCATAGACGCGCAGTTCTAGGCCGTGCACATAATCCTCTGCATCATGCAGGATGATGGCTTTGGCCTTATAACCGCCAGCCAGCTCGTCACGGTTCAGCGCGTGCCAAAGGGTGTTTAGACAATCTGCTTTGGTTGTTGGCCCCGGCTTTTCGCACAGGACCAGTCTGATTCTGCGGCCTTGAGAACCAGCAGCGATTACGGCGCTGATGCTTGCCGGATCATTGGCATAACATCCTACATAAATGCGGTAATCAACCTCTGACTTCTGCCAGCTGTCAGTGCAATTCAACAACATCCTGCCGATAACGCTTGCTTCCTGCCAAACGGGGACAAAGATCGCTAGCGGGCTTGCCGTTAATGGCGCTGGCAATTGATCTGCGCGCATGGCTGGATTGAGGCGATATCGCGTCAGCCAGCGCCAACCCGAACGCCCTCCCCAGATCAGGTCAACGACCAGATCGTCCACACCCCCGACAAGGAACCAGAATCCGCCAAAAAGCAGAAGCTCCTCGCGCGCATGGAATAAAAAGGCACCGAACCCTTCCATGTTTCAGATCTTGGTTACGATATTGCTGGTCACAAAATCTCTCCTGTCGGCGAAGCGCGATTGCTCCGGCGTCAATAATGGCGTGTTGGGGACTGTGGTCCGGTGGCTAATCCGGCCCGATCAATTTATGACTAAATTCGTTTTGGCATCATCATGCGGTCAAGGGTGATCCCCCAGACCATCGACATTTGGACAAACAGTGCCCACATGCCGTTGAAGTAATAATATAGCGTCGACTTGAAGTCTGGAGCGATCAAAGTTGCGGCATGGCCCGTCACAGTGATCAGGTGAAATCCCGCAGCCCAGATTGGCCAGTACACCTGACTTTTCATCGCCAGCGCATAAAGAGCGACCATCAGCAGCACATCGACAATCAGAACCGGAACATGCGTTTGTGACCAAGGCGTCGCATACTGAACAAACAACGTTGCCAGCGTTGCACCAATGTTCAAGGCTGCACCTATGCGTCCAGTGGTTCCGCCTAGCAACGCCGCATACACGCTGCACAGAACTAAAAGCATCCAGACCAAAACGATGATCAACATTGTTTTTGCCCTTCACAGTTTAGTTTAAAGCCGGTTTCGGACATCAGCCAAAACTAGGCACTGCGCAAGCCGCGCTTTTTGCTGCTTCCTGCTCAACCAACAAAGGTGGCATTTCGCCGGGGCAGTTGTAGCTCGTTTCCTTCAGGCTGCTGCCAGCTTTGATCGCCGTTAGCGTGCGTACAGTTTGTGCCATTTCGCCGCGGCCAGCGACGATATGGTTCAATCCATTGGCAAGCGATTGCAACAGTTTCTGGCTCGGCCCCACAGACAAATTTGCCTCCTCAAATGCTTCGACCAAAGATGTGCACAACCGCAGCTCGCTAAGAATAGCATTATCGATTGCACGCAACGCACCCTGTGTTTCTGATGCGACAAGGCATCCGATATTATCCTGAATATTGAGCATATTTCTCCCCTCGCCATTGCGTATGCAAAGGCGTGATGTGTGTAACGAAGTGATGGTATTCAGCCTCAGCTGAAAATTTTAAACGCCCCTGCAATAAGCAGTGTCAGGCTCATTACGGTCCCGAATCCGACCGCTGCGACCTGGATGACGCGTATCGATCTTTCTGCGCTATCAAGTTCATTTTTCTGGCCTCCAAATGGCGGCAGCGTCCAAATCTTGCGACCCAATATCGTCAGCGTTGGTGCATCTGCTGCGGCCATTAACAGCCCAGAATGCGGTTGTTCGGCAAGGGCCTGCGATTCCCTAGGCAGTTTTTGCCTAGTTTCATGACCTGTCAAAGATCGCGCCGCTTCACCCCGGCTAGAAGCGCTCATGGATTGGACAGCGGTCAGAATATGGTTGTCGATAGTGCTGGGTGAAAGATCGAGTACACGTCCGATCTCTTTGGAGGTATATCCTTGCGCGACCAGACGCAGACAATCTTTCTGCCGATCAGTCAACCGCTGGATCGCCCCACTATCCATGCGTTTCAGCCTATGATGCTTTGATTAATCATTTGGTTGCCACCCCCATTGCATGCTTACGCCGATGCTTGCATGGCTTTCTCGCAATGCACTATTAGCGTTAGTCACCCTACTTAATAGCGTAAATAAGAATTATACATGCTAATATTTTTAAAGGCCAAATCGCGTGCAAAAATCCCATAGAATTAAGCCGGTGCGATCAGCCTTGCGAGAGTTTCTGCGAAGCGAGGCGGCCGGTGGCATCATCCTTATGTTTGTTGCCTTGGTAGCGATGGTTGTTGCCAATTCACCGCTTGCGGAGATTTATTTTCACACAATCCACGCAGTTACGGGACCGGAACTAACCCCCAAACTTGGTCCTATGACGGTTCATCTGTGGATTAATGATGGGTTGATGGCAGTTTTTTTCTTGCTGGTCGGGCTTGAAATAAAGCGGGAATTTGTTGACGGCCATCTATCAACTTGGGCTGACCGGCGTTTGCCCGTGATCGCGGCAGTAGCTGGGATGGCGGTGCCGGCGATTGTATATCTGTGGATTGCAGGCGATGATCCAACTCTTGTGCGCGGCTGGGCGATACCTGCTGCTACCGATATCGCCTTTGCTATCGGTGTTTTGGCGCTGCTTGGCAGCCGCGCCCCTGCATCATTAAAGCTGTTTTTGACGACCGTTGCGATTGTCGATGACATGGGCGCGGTCGCCATCATCGCTGTATTTTACACAGCCGAGCTGAATGTGCAGGCTTTGCTGGTTGCAGGACTGCTGTGGTTGGTGATGATGACGCTGAACCGGCTTCGTGTGATGCAACTATGGCCCTATCTGATCCTTGCGTCCTTATTGTGGTACGTGACGTTGCTGTCCGGTGTGCATGCAACGATCGCCGGTGTGATGGCGGCCTTTGCCATTCCGCTTCGGCGCACATTAGCCGCACCTGATGCAGAAGATTCGGCGTTGCACCGGCTGGAACATGCGCTGGTAAAGCCTGTTGCATTTGTCATCGTGCCGCTTTTTGGTTTTGCCAATGCGGGTGTCTCGCTTGAAACTATTGGCGCCAATGACCTTGTTGCCCCGCTGCCGCTCGGTATTGCGCTTGGCCTGTTTGCCGGAAAGCAGCTGGGTATATTTGCCAGCATCTTGCTGGCGGTTAAGTTCCGTCTTGCCGCGCGGCCAAAGGATGCGAGCTGGACGCAAGTTTACGGTGTCAGCTTGCTCTGTGGTATTGGCTTTACGATGAGCCTGTTTATCGGCGGGCTGGCATTTACCGGCGAAAGCGAGGGCGATGCTGTAAAGATCGGGGTATTGATGGGTTCGCTTGCGTCGGCAGTGTGCGGTTATGCGCTGTTGCGATTTGCAGCAAAGCCGAATCGAGCACTTTGACGCCGGACACGAAAAAAGGGACGCGAAATGCGTCCCTTTTTGGTTCAGCAATACACGACCATTTGGTCGCGCGACAGCTTACTTGATCTTGGCTTCTTTGAACTCGACGTGCTTGCGAACGACGGGATCATACTTCCGGAAAGTCAGCTTTTCCGTCTGGTTACGGGGATTTTTCTTAGTGACATAAAAAAATCCGGTGTCAGCGGTGCTGAGCAATTTGATCTTTACAGTGGCTGGCTTCGCCATGACACATTCCTTCAAGCAATCGATAAAATAAAAGGGGGCAGCGCAGCGCCGCCCCAAACACCGCGCGGCTCTGCAAGTTTGACGGATAAATGTCAAGTGGCGTCGGCAGATTGCTATTACCGCGCCCCCTCTTTTACCGTCTGTTAACCATATCGGCGCATCAATGTCATACACGCTTGGGGGCACAGGCACATGCAGATCAATCACGACCGATTTTTGATGGTTCGCGCAGAACTTTATGATCTGTGTGATGCGCTGGGTATGACCGATTTTGACGCGAGCCCAGTGCAGTTTCTTTTGCGGCTAGAACAGATCCGCGCAACAGCGGCGCATCATGGTTTGACTGCGATTGCGGAAATTGCCTCGACGTATGAAGCCGCATTGCAACGTGTGCAGGGGCATAGCCGCGGACAAGCGGTGACTGACGGTTTTGGAGAGATATTGCGCGATGCCATCGGTGTTGCTCATGTCCATCCGCAAGCATCGGAAGCTTTGCTGGCCTCGGTCGCGATCCGTCTCGGTTGAATTTCAATCCGATTACGCTTCCAC
>JAAFIB010000119.1 GCA_013297725.1 Sphingomonadales bacterium | reverse complement strand
CACAAAAAGAACCATAAGACCCAATACCGGCATCAAAGGCTCTATACTATTTAGATGTCTGCTTTCAAGTGGTTCAATTTGCTGCTGGAACGTCCGAAATCTTGTCGCAAGCAGACATAGGCAATTCACCAAAATGTCCAGTCACCCATGACCAGATAGTCGATCCATTTTGGCGGACGGCTAACTTCAACTCAAAACTTCATTCACAAACAGAGTCGGCGTAACAATCCGCGTCCGTCCATAAGTGCCAAGCGCAAGCAACCCTGCTCGCTTATCACCAGTCACGAGATAATCTGCCGCGCTCGCCTTGGCCATGCCAAGTAAAAAGACATCGTCTGGATCAGAAATTTCGACCACGGTCGCCACGACCTCTATCAAGGCAACTTCGCCGAGTGCGTTGATCAATTCTCCAAATACATGTTTTGAAACCAATTGCTGCAACTTGGAATAACGGCTGATGCGCCGCAATTCTTCAATCTGCTGGTATGAGCTGACAAGATCGAACCGTCCGCCAAGCCATGCTTCAGATGCTTTATGAGGGGTCCCAGTTTCCGATATAAGCGCACTGACAAGAATGTTGGTGTCAAGAACGACGCGCATCCAGTTTACGGCCTTCCCCACGGCGCGCCCACTCGGCGGCTTCATCAATCACAGCCATCATTTCATCCTCGGGGATGTTGCGGGTCGCTGCCTTTGCCTCCGCCGATGCATCGCGAAGCATTTGCCACGCGACCGCATTCTCAACAAACTTCGACAAATCGCCCTTCTTACCGCCTCGCTCGGCAAGGAACACGCGAACGGATCGGTCTGTTTCTTCCGAAACTGCTAAATTCCAACGGACGTTGCTCATAAATCACCTTTTTGCGTATATACTTTTATGCGTTTATACACCTAACTTGATGATCCATCAATCCCCCGCCCACACAAACGGGGTCAGTCCCCGTTCCCGCTCATTAAACACCAGCACTCTGCCCGCTGGCGGGGCGCTGCGTTGGGGGCAGTCTGGCCTTGTGCAGGCGCGGCAGCCCAAGCCGATGGGGGTTGCTTCGCCGGTTATCAGGTCGATGCCGCGGGCGGCGGCCAAGGGCGTGGCGAGTTTTGCATCCAGCCCCAGGCCGATGGCGAATTCGGCGCGGGTGGTGCCTGCTCTGCCCGGTTGTGGTTGCACGGTGCGCGCAAGGGTAAACCACCGGGCCGCTTGCCCTGCGCCTGACAAGGCATCATCCTCAAGCTCGACAACATGACGCACCAATTGCCCGGGCAGGTCGAACGCGGTGTGTAGCCGCCATAACGGGCAGCGCGCGTCGGTCTCCACCAGCGGCGATCCGCTGGCCCCGGCATAGCGTTTACTGCTTTGCCCTGCCCGGTCGATGCGCAACATAAAGAATGGCAGGCCGCGCGCGCCCACGCGTTGCAATGTGGTCAACCGGTGCGCGACCTGTTCAAAGCCTGCGCCAAACCGGCGTTGCAACAGCTCTATATCATAGCCGGTGCCCTCGCACGCGCGCAGAAACCGGGCATAGGGCATCATGATTGCGGCGGCGACATAGCTGATCAAATGGCGGCGATAGAAGCGTTCACTGGCGCGTTCGGCAAAGTCTGCGCCTTTCACCAGCGCGTCGATTTCGCTACGCAGTTCCAGATTGGCGAGCTCGCTTGCGGCGGCAAAGGTGCGGCTGGCGGGGTCTAGCAATTCGGATAATTGTAGCTGGCGCGCGTGAAGATCAAGCCGTTTCAGCCTGTCTGGCAAAACATCGACGGGCAGGATGCGGATGCCAAGCTGATGTTTGACGCGCAGCCGCTCTGCAATGGCACCATATAGGTCGGCACTGGCCAGACGCAGTTCGTCGGCGAACGCCTCTGCCGCGGCATCAAGATCGGCGAAATGGTTGCGCCAGCGTTCGATTTCGGTGCGCACAGCGGCGATGGCATCGCTTTCGGGCATAGCGGCGGCGGTGCCAGTTCCAAGCCGGTCAAATGCGCGGGCGAATGCTTCGGCAGCATCGGGGGCGGCGGCGATCCAGTCTTCCAATTGGATGCGATCAATATTCAGATCGGCAAACAGCGGATCGGCCAGACGCCTGCGGATCGCCTCTAGCCCGCCACCGGGCGTTGCGCCGGTAAGGGTGCGCGCGTCGAAATCAAAGCGTTGCGCCAAACGCAGCATGATCGCGGCGGTCAACGGCCGCTGGTTTCGCTCAATCAACGTCAGATAGCTGGGCGACACCTCCAGCGCCTCTGCCATGGCCGCTTGCGTCATGCCATTGGCCCGGCGGATGCGGCGGACAGCGGCTCCGGCGAATAGTTTTTGGTCTGCCATGTGGATGTGTTTGTCATATTTATTACAGAATGACAAGTTTTAACGCTGTATTGGCGACTTAAATACAACAAATATGACAAATCTGACTCGGAGAATCGCGACGGTCTTAGTAACAATTGCGTATATCAAAACTTCTCCCTGTAAGGAATTGTCATGTCATACCAAGATATTATCGCCAACACCGGCAAGCTGATCGCAGCACAAAATGGCACTTGGAACTCCATCAGCCCTGAATCTGTCGCCCGTATGCGCTTGCAAAACCGCTTTCAAACCGGCCTCGACATTGCGCGTTATACGGCAAAGATTATGCGTGAGGATATGGCCGCTTATGACCGCGATCCGGCGAATTACACGCAGTCATTGGGTTGCTGGCACGGCTTTATCGCGCAGCAAAAGATGATCTCGGTGAAGAAGCACTTTGGCACAACAAAGGGGCGCTATCTGTACCTTTCGGGGTGGATGATCGCGGCGTTGCGCAGCGAATTTGGCCCCCTGCCCGATCAATCGATGCATGAAAAGACCAGCGTTCCTGCGCTGATTGAGGAGCTCTATACGTTCTTGCGCCAAGCCGACAGCCGCGAACTCAACCTGTTGTTCCGCGATCTCGATAAAGCGCGCGAAACCGGTAATAATACCGCAGAAACCGACATAATGGGCAAAATTGAGAATTACGAGACGCACGTCGTTCCCATCATCGCCGACATCGACGCAGGCTTTGGCAACGCAGAAGCAACGTATTTGCTGGCGAAAAAGATGATCGAAGCGGGCGCATGTGCCCTCCAAATCGAAAACCAAGTCTCCGATGAAAAGCAATGCGGCCATCAGGATGGAAAAGTCACTGTTCCGCATGAGGACTTTCTCGCAAAGATCCGCGCCTGCCGTTATGCGTTCCTAGAACTCGGCATTGAAGACGGCATCATCGTTGCGCGCACTGACTCGCTGGGCGCAGGCCTGACCAAGCAGATTGCTGTCTCGAAAACCCCGGGCGATTTGGGCGACCAATATAACAGCTTCCTCGATTGCGAAGAGACCGACCCCGCTACAGCGCAAAATGGCGATGTCATCCTTAACCGTAATGGTACGTTGCTACGTCCAAAGCGCCTGCCGTCCAATCTGTTCCAGTTCCGCTCTGGCACTGGCGAAGATCGCTGCGTATTGGATTGCATCACCTCGCTGCAGAACGGCGCGGACCTGATCTGGATCGAAACCGAAAAGCCGCATATCGAACAAATTGCAGGCATGGTTGATCGCATCCGCGAAGTCGTTCCCAATGCAAAGCTGACTTATAATAACTCGCCCAGCTTTAACTGGACATTGAATTTCCGTCAGCAGGTGTTCGATGCATGGACCGCAGAGGGCAAGGATTTGGTCGCTTATGATCGCGCAAACTTGATGAGTGCTGCCTATGATGAGACCGATCTGGGTAAGGAAGCAGATATTCGCATTCAGAACTTCCAGCGGGATTCAGCCAAGCGTGCGGGTATCTTCCATCACCTGATCACGCTGCCGACCTATCACACCGCGGCGCTCAGCACTGATAATCTTGCCAAGGATTATTTCGGAGAAATGGGAATGCTAGGTTATGTTGCGGGCGTACAGCGCAAAGAAATCCGCCAGGGAATTGCCTGTGTTAAGCACCAGAACATGTCTGGTTCCGACATTGGCGATGATCATAAGGAATACTTTGCCGGTGAAGCCGCGCTAAAGGCCGGCGGCAAGGATAACACCATGAACCAGTTCGCAAATGCGGCCTGATAACAAAGGAAGGAATTGACCATGACAGAACCGGCACGTTCTCGAGCAGTGCTGTCGAGCGAAGATTTCAAGCTTTTGCGCAAAGCGTTGGAGCATTATTTGCCAACCGTTGCAGACAGTGAAGACAGCAAGAAATTTGCAAGACTTTACCACCGCCTTGGCAGCGCAATGGGCAGCTAACACAAGTTTTCCTGGGGAGGAAAAACCACCTTGTGCCGCCGGTAGCAATGCCGGCGGCATTTTTCTTGCATTTATGAGACATCCCATATGCGACACCCATCCTGCCAACGAATTATTAACCGAAAAATCGCTATAGAAACTTTCTTAAAGACGGCTCGCACAGCGGAATGGTAAAATGGACAATATCCAAAAAATGATCGCAGGATGTTTGGGGTTAGCTGGACTGATCGTTATGGTCGTACCCAATTCTGACCCGCTTGCATCAACCAAGGATGAAGCTGTCGACGCACCAGCAATTGCAAATGGCGCGCCGGGTGGGCCAGGAGCAATGCCACCTCCTCCTCCCCCTCAGGCTGCGGCGCCTGAACAGCTGGATGCTAACAGCGAATTTGTTGTCAACGATTATGATGTCAATAATTTCGGACAGCCGATGGTTGACCCGACTCCACCCGGTCAACGTGAATTTAATGCGCAGCAACAACAGCAAGCTGCAAACCAAGGTAATAATAATGGACCGCCGGTACTGGGCGGCAACCCACAGGGACCAGCCGGTCCCCCACCTCCTCCGCCAGTCGCTGGCTACTAACAACTGACAACCATCAAAAAGAAACCCCGGCCTGCAAATCACAGGTCGGGGCAATTCTTTTGGTAATTTTAACTCGGATCAGATCAGATCAAACCGATCCGCGTTCATGACTTTTACCCAAGCCTTGACGAAATCCCTGACAAACTTCGCTTCATTGCCTGTCTCTGCATAGATTTCAGCCGTTGCCCGCAATTGCGAGTTTGAACCAAATACCATGTCTGCGCGGGTGGCTCGATATTTCTCTGTACGGGCGCCCCGATCATAGCCGACGAATTCTTCGTCTTGGCTGCCGTCTATGGCGGTCCAGAACGTTTCCATATCGAGCAGATTGACGAAGTAATCGGTCGTCAACTGGCCAACGCGGTTAGTGAATACGCCGTGCGCGCGATCACCATGATTTGCAC
>JAAFIB010000118.1 GCA_013297725.1 Sphingomonadales bacterium | reverse complement strand
TCCACAGTTTTGCAGGTGTTCCCATCGTGCGTTCCGAACGCGCCGTGGGCGTGATGTGCGTACAGCACGCCGAACCGCGCAAATATGCCGAAGTCGAGATTGAAGCGCTACAAACCGTGGCGATGGTTCTTGCCGAATTAATCGCCAATGCTGACTTGATCGATACATCAAGTGCGGGCGGTGTAATTGATGATGGCACCAAAATCCTGAACGGCCTGTCTTTGGTAAAGGGTATGGCGGCGGGCATCGCGATTTTCCATCAGCCCAACATTCGTATCGAACATACCGTTGCCGAAGACACCGAAGCAGAGCGTCACCGCGTCTATTCCGCCTTTGACAAAATGCGCGAACAAATTGACCGGATGACAAGCCAGGTTGATTTTGGCAGCGGCGGTGAACATGACGAGGTTCTCGAAACCTATAAAATGTTTGCCTATGATGAAGGTTGGTCACGGCGCATCAATGAAGCAATCGACAGCGGATTAACCGCCGAGGCCGCGATTGAACGTGTCCAGCAACGCACAAGAATGCGGATGCGCCAGATCGACGATCCGCTGCTTGCCGACCGGATGCACGACCTGGAGGACCTATCCAACCGATTACTCAGGATCGTGTCGGGGCAGATGAATACCGCAGCGCAAATGGGGTTGAAGCAGGACTCGATTCTGGTTGCCCGTAACCTGGGTCCCGCCGAATTGCTGGAATATGACAAGCGCCGGTTGCGCGGTGTGGTTCTGGAAGAAGGATCGCTGACCGCGCATGTTATTATCGTGGCCCGCGCCATGGGGATACCCGTGCTTGGCCGTGTTGGCGGCGTACGCCAGTTTATCCGCGACGGTGATATGCTGCTTTTGAATGCGGATGAAAAAAGTGTTATCGTTAGGCCCGGACAGCCGGCACAAGAGGCATTTCAAAGCGATCTTTCCGACCGGCAAAAACAAAAAGCCCGTTATGCTGCCCTGCGCGATGAGCCAGCGGTTACCCGCGATGGTAAGAAAATCGAGCTGATGATTAATGCAGGATTGCGCGATGATGCCTCTGCTCTCGCGCTCACCGGTGCTGATGGCATTGGCCTGTTCCGTACCGAGTTCCAGTTTTTGATTTCGGCGACTTTGCCGCAACGTGAAAGGCAACAGCGTTTTTACCGCGACGTGCTTGATGCGGCTGGCGAAAAGCCGGTTATTTTCCGCACTATCGATATCGGCGGGGATAAGGCCCTGCCCTATCTGAAAACAGCTGGCATCGAAGAAGAAAATCCGGCGCTTGGTTGGCGTGCATTGCGTTTGGCACTCGATCATGAAGGCCTGATGAAGGCGCAAGCGCGTGCATTGTTGGAGGCAACAGCAGGCCGCACTCTGAATGTTATGTTCCCTATGGTATCCGAACCTTGGGAATTTGATGAAGCGAAAGCCATTTTCGACGCGCAAATTGCCTATCTAAACAGCCGCAAAAAATTGTTGCCCAACCGTATCCGCTACGGCGCGATGCTGGAGGTTCCCGCCCTTGCCGAAATGCTTGATGTGTTGCTGCCAAAAATCGATTTTCTGTCGATTGGCACCAATGACCTGACACAATTCCTGTTTGCGGCAGACCGTGCTGATCCGCGCCTTGCCGAGCGTTATGACTGGCTTAGCCCAGCGATCCTGCGCTTCATCAGCCGCGTTGTTAAGAGCAATGATGGACACAATGTCGATTTATCGGTGTGCGGCGAAATGGGCGGCCGGACATTGGAGGCAATGGCGCTGATCGGGATCGGGATTGAAAAACTGTCGATTACTCCCGCCGCCATCGGTCCGGTCAAAGCTATGATCCGGTCGTTAAGCTACAGTGAAATCTCTGCAAAAATGGGTGATCTACTTTCAAAACCGCCGGTCGACATGCGATCCACTCTGATCGACTGGGCAAAGCAACAATCTACCGAAATCAGCTAGGCCTAGCCCTTTTGGCAAACGAATGTAAAACGCCCGTTTGTGGATTGACTTTCGCCTGTCGACTGCCATTGTCCCCGCACTGCCCGATAGAGGCTAGAGGAGTAAGGGTCTGTGGAAAATGATTTGGGTGATGAAGCCCCGAATACCGAAGAATTCCGGTTTCAAACCGTCGGCGAACAGCTGAAGGCAGAACGTGAGCGTCAGGGCCTAAGTCTGACCGATGTTGCAACGCGCACACGCGTGCCGATGCGTCACCTGGAATCGATTGAGAAATCGCAATTTTCCGACTTGCCCGGGTCAACATATACGCTTGGATTTACCAGATCATATGCGCGTAGTTTAGATATGGACGCGGCTAAGTTAGGCGCTGAATTGCGTGCAGAATTATCACAAAGCGGCCATGACAGTTACCATGTCCCTGCTCAAAATTACGAGCCAGCAGACCCGTCACGCGTGCCTTCAAAGACGCTCGCTTGGACAGCGGCTGCGATTGCGGCTTTGTTGCTCGCCGGATATCTGGTTTGGCGCAGCATGGCACTTGATAGCAGCCAAGCACCCACGCCTGTCGTCGCCGCAACCGATGCACCACAAACAGAAAGTGCAGCAGCGCCAGCGGCTTCGGCGGCACCCATTGATGCCAGCGGGACTGTATTGTTAACCGCGACCGATACCGTTTGGATTAAGGTGTATGATGCTAATAAAAAGCGCCTTTTTGAAAGCGAGATGAAGGCAGGGGATAGCTTTACGGTTCCGGCGGATGCAGATAATCCAATGATTGTTACCGGTCGTCCGCAAGCGATAAATGTGACGATCGGTGGAAAGGCCGTGGCCCCGCTTGGCGCAGCTGATCGTACGATTGCCGATGTCGGGGTCAGCGCATCGTCGCTGATCGCTCGCAAACCCGAGGCTGCGGCCAGTATAGCTCCTGCACCACAACCGGCGACTATACCCGCAACAAATACCCCGTAATCCTATGAAATTCGTAAAATAATGTTATGACTCTTTATTGAGCGTAGCATTATTGTTATACAGTTTAAGTGATTGCGTTATTGAGGAGAAACCACATGAAGCTTCGGCTCGCCTTATTGGGCGCAACTGCCCTGCTTCTTTCAGCACCTTCATTGGCACAGGACGCCAATGTGGCTGGCCGTGTCACCAAATTAGAAAAAGAAATGGCAGCAGTTCAGCGAAAAGTTTTTCCAGATGGTTCTGGCAAGTTCTTTGAACCTGATATCAAACCAGCCGATGCTGCCAAGCCAGAGGCTTCGCCATCTGGCAGTGCGGTCAGCGACCTGATCGCCCGCGTCGATGCGCTGGAAACACAGCTTGCAACTTTGACCGGTCAGGTTGAACAGCAAGGCAATGCCCAGCGATCAATTGACACACGTTTGAAGGCGATTGAAGCCCAATTAAAGGCGCAAGCGAGCGAACCGACAGTGGCTGCGAGTGCTGCGCCAACGCCGAGAGTAGCCGCTGTAACACCAACGGCAAAGCCTGCTGCTAAGCCGGTAGTCACTGTTCCTACAGCAAAGCCAAGCGCATCACGCACCGCTGCGGTTGCGGCCATTGGCAAACCTTCATCGGGCGACGGGTTTAGCGACGGATATGATTATGGATACCGGCTATGGGAGGCAAAATTCTATCCAGAGGCGCAGGTTCAGCTGGAAGAAACGGTCAAGAAATTCCCCAAACATTCGCGCATTAGCTATGCTCGTAACTTGTTAGGGCGTGCATGGCTTGATGACAAAAAGCCCGCAACTGCGGTGAAGATATTTTACGACAATTACAAACTCGATCCCCGCGGTGACCGCGCACCGGAAAGCTTGTATTTCTTGGGGTCTGCTCTAACCGATTTGGGCAAGAACGCCGAAGCATGTGAAGCATTTGGGCAACTGGCAACCGCTTATCCTGTTGAATCCAAGGACCGGTTAGCGGCGCGATTGGCCAACGGTAAGGCACGAGCAAAGTGCAAGTAATTGTGCGTAGATGATACTTCTTTAGGCCGCTTTAGCGCAGCTGTCGAACGACTAACGGCGGGTTTCACAAACAACAAGCGTATGGGCTTCGCCATTTCGGGCGGACCCGACAGCCTTGCAATGTTGCTGCTTGCGGCTGAAGCCTATCCAGGCCGCATTGCAGCAGCAACGGTGGATCACGGCCTACGCCCCGAAGCTGCCGACGAGGCAGAATTTGTCGCGCGTCTTTGTGCCGAACGCGGGATCATACACACCGTATTAACCCCGGGCGAACCGATCACCGGAAATATCCAATCCGCCGCCCGCAAAGCGCGCTATGCCTTACTGGATAGATGGGCGACCGAGACAGGCTGCGACTATATCGCCACCGCACATCACGCCGATGACCAACTTGAAACCATGCTTATGCGACTGGCGCGTGGTTCCGGTGTCGACGGTCTATCGGGTATCCGCAGCGTCAATGGACGAATTATTAGGCCGCTGCTGGGTTTCAGCAAAGCCGAACTAATCCGCATTTGCTATGATGCAGGCGTTACCCCGGTGCATGACCCAAGCAATGATAACGCCGATTTTGATCGCGTCCGTATCCGCCAATTTCTCGAAACATCGCCTCATCCATTTGATCCCGTTGCGGCAACGCGCAGTGCTTCTGCAATGGAGCAAGCATCCGAGGCGCTCGACTGGATGGCGACCAATTTGTCAGATCGGATCAAGCAATCGCAAGACGGCATTTCTCTTGATCCAGCAGCCCTTCCCCGTGAACTACAACGACGCTTACTGCTGAATGCGCTAAAAATGATTGATCCCGATATTCGGCCACGTGGTGACAGCATTGACCGCGCTCTATATAGTTTAAGGGCCGGTGAAACGATTACGCTGGGCAATATCCTCTGTAAAGGCGGCCCAATTTGGCTGCTGTCACCAGCACCAAAACGCCGAAACGGGTGAATAATTCGATAAGAGATATTCATTCATGCTATATTGTCATTCATCATTTAGTGCCTACATGGTAGTTTCAGAAATTAGGCTTGATTTTGCAGGGTACACGTAATGAACGATGAACAAGAACCAAAGGGCAATCCTTTGATGCGCAATATGGCAATCTGGGCCGCGGTAATGGTTGCCGTTCTGCTCATCGTGTCCATTTTCAGCGGCGCCGCAACCGAACCCACACAAGGGATCAGTTATTCCAGTTTCCGTGAAAAAGTAACCGCAGGTTCGGTTAAATCTGTATCGATTGCGCCTGACAGGATTGTCGGCAAGCTCGAAAATGGGGAGAGTTTTGCAACCGTTCCTGTTCCGGGTGACACCACTCTCTTACCATTGCTCGAAGAAAAAAATGTC
>JAAFIB010000117.1 GCA_013297725.1 Sphingomonadales bacterium | reverse complement strand
GCGCCGCGCCCTACAATTTGGCTTTACCCAAAGCGAGATAAACGAACAAATCGCCAATACCGAAACCGCATATCGCAATGCTGCCGAACAAGCCGACACCCGGCGCAGCGTACAATTGGCAGAAGCTATATTGGGCACGGTTTGGGACAAAAGCATCGTCAGCACCCCCCAAACCAATCTGGCTATTTTTGAAAAGCTGAAACCCGGTGTAACCGTCGATGCGTTGAACACCACATTTCGCAAGGCATTTGGTTCTACGCCAAATGGCCTGCATATTTCAAACAAAGAACCGATTGCCGACGTGCAGAAAACGGCCATGGCTATTCTTGGTGCAAGCAGCCAAGTCGCGGTCACCGCCCCTGAACAAATAACCACCAAAGCCTTTGCCTATGATAATTTTGGCAAACCCGGCAAGGTTAAATCCAGCAATATGATCGCAGACCTTGGGATCCGCACGGTACAGTTTGCCAATGGTGTAAAGTTAAACATCAAGAAGACCGATTTTGAAAAAGGCAAAATACGCTACGCACTGCGATTTGGCGGCGGCACTTTGGCGATACCACAGGATAAAGGTTCGCTCGCGTTTTTCATGAACAACATGGGTGCAGTCGGCGGCCTGAAAGAGCACAGCTATGATGATTTGCAGCGGATACTCGCCGGGCGTTCGGTAAATGCCGGGCTTACCGTGGGCGAGGATAGCTTTGGCACATCGGGTATTACCACACCAGCCGATCTCGCCTTACAAATGAAGCTATCCGCTGCTTATTTGTCCGCTGCGGGGTATCGGGGGGAAGCCGATACTGTGTGGCAAAATGCTGTACAATCCTTTGCAGCCCAACTTGACGCAGTGCCCCAGGCGGTTGCCGGAACCACGGTTCCGCGTATCCTCGCCAGTGGCGACACGCGCTTTGGCATCGGTTCAAAAGAGGAGCTAGCGGCACGCAAAATCGCCGAAGCACAGGCATTGATGACTGGACCATCGGCAAATGCCCCCATTGAAATCGGGATTGTTGGTGATGTGAACGAACAAGCCGCGATTGATGCGGTAGCTAACAGCTTTGGCGCGCTGCCCAAACGGGCTGCAAAAGCCGCCGATTATACCAAAGAAAAAATGGTCGCCTTTCCCAAAAGCCGCGCCTCGATAACGCTTACCCATAAAGGACAATTGGATCAGGGCATGGTGCTGGCATATTGGCCAACAACCGATGATAGTGACCAGAAATCCGATACGATCCGTGATCTGGCGGGTGAGGTATTCGGGCTATTATTGCTTGATGAAGTCCGCGAAAAACTGGGCGCGACCTATTCGCCTAATGTCTCGTCCTATGCCTCGCAAACATATAAAGGCTATGGCTATTTCTCAAGCGGGATCATTGCTGAACCTGCGAAAATGGATATTGTGTCGAAAGCAATTAAAGACATCGCAAAACAGATGCGGGACGCCCCTGTCGCCGATGACGTTCTGCTGCGTGCCCGCAAACCGATCCTTGAACAGATCGACAAGCAGGAACGCGAGAACGGTTTTTGGATCGCTTATGCCAGCATTGCTCAGAGCAAACCCGACCGGCTGGAGCGCAAACGCAAACGCAAGGCAATGGTTGAAGGCGTAACGACTGCCGATATTCAGGCAGCGGCGGCGCAGTATTTAACCGACGGGCAAGAACTGGAAATCCGAATAGTCAGCGATAAGTTACCGAAATGAGGTGACCTAGAGCACAGAGCAATAAATATGACTCGTCACCCACGAGAAGCGAAGCGACGAAGCAATCCAGGGTTGCGTAGGAACACCCTGGATTGCTTCGCTTTGCTCGCAATGACGAGTGTTGCAGATTAAACGCTCACCTCTCTAGAACCAGACCCGTTAAAGAATAAGTCTGGACCCTAAATCTGCGCTTCAGTCGCGCGCGTTCTCCATTTTCCGTATCTGGTCACGCAAGTTGGCAATCACCTGTTTACGCACCGAATCCGGCATATCTTCTTCACTTTTGATATCCGAAATTGCTTCTTTAAGGCCATCAATTGCTGAAAGTCGTGCCATTTTGGCCATACCCTTACCGCACATGACGATACGAACACGCGATTTGTTCTTACCATCCATACCGTTGACGTCAGTTGCAACGGGGTGACCATTTTTGCAATTATGTGTGACTTCAGAAATATCGATATCTGGGATCATTGAGGCTATATATTTTCCATCGACGTTAGCTGAGGCCATTGCGCTCGCCATGGCCATTCCTTCGGCTTCGGCTTCAGCGCGTTTAGCTTCGGCCTCTCCCCTTGCTGCTTCAGCCTCGCCACGCGCCGCCTCGGCGTCCCCACGCGCTACCTCGGCGTCACGACGCGCTGTTTCTGCTTCCCCAATGGCATCATCGGCCTCGATCCGTGACGCTTCGGCTTCATCAGCCATTTTTTCGATTTCTTGCTGGCTCAGCTTGTAATTGGTCCGCAAAACAATTGTACGACCATTTCGCGTAATTGTTTGAACGTAAGGTGCGTCAACATCGCCGCTGCTATCGGCATCGGCACCTTTGATACGGGTCATTTTGATGATCTTGACCTTTTGATCCCCATTATCACCAGTACGGATCACTGTGACACCGTCTTTCGCAGCTACAGTCACCGTTGTTGCTGTCAGTGGCAGGATTACGCCCACCGCCGCAAACACGCCAAGCTTACCAAGAAGACGGCGGTTTTTGCTAATGTCTTTCATCGTCAGTCTCCTTAGTCTCTCGATAATGGTCTTTGGCGAATTGAGTGCCGTGGCAAATGTGGGTAAGCCTTCTTGCGCACTGCGCGCCAGAGCTTGCCCGTAAACCCGGCGCATTTCAGGCGCTTTGCCAACAAGTACACGGGCATCACACGCCGCTTCCTGATCAAAGCGAAATGCCCGCCAACTGACCCATGCCAGGGGATTGAACCACATCAGGCACAGTGCGATAAAAGCGATTAAGTTGGCAATCAGGTCGCCCGATACATGGTGGGCAATTTCGTGTTGCATCGCGAGTTCGCGTTCTTCGGATGAAAATAGCACCGCAAAATTATCTGGCACAGCGATGTACCGCCGGAACAATCCGAAAGCGAGTGGCCCTGCTACACGGTCCGACTGGATCAGTTTAATACCCTGCGTCATGCCCAGTTCTGTGGCATCGCTTAACAGCTCATCACGCATTGCAACATAACGTGCCATCTGCACCACGAACAATAAAGCTGCTCCACCAAGCCAAATCGACAGCAGGATCATACCATAATCAAATGCCGCTTGCGGAACGATTGCCTCCACAAATGTCCCGGGCTGCCGGGATGTTACAGCACCAATCACGCTATCACGAACAAGCTGTGACGTGTCGCTGACACTCGCCGTTTTTTCAACCGAAAGCGATGGCATGACCAATCTTGCCGCCGGTAACAGCCAAAGGAAATAAGCGACATTAGGCCCAAAGATATTGGCCACAGGCTTTCGCAAAATTAGCACCGCCGCCAAAATCAGAGTCGTAACAAGGATCGTGTCTAACAGCCAATCGGTCATGACTTCATCTCCCTCAGCAATTTTTCAATCTCGGCAATATCGGCGTCGCTCAATTTTTCCTGATGCGCGAGATGCGCAACAAGCGGCATAAATTTACCGCCAAACAAGCGGTCAACAAGCCGCCGCGATTCACCCGAAACATAATCCTCACGCGCGACAAGCGGTGAATAGAGGAACTTACGGCCCTCTGCATGATATTCAACCGCCGCTTTTGCAGCCAGGCGGGATAGCAGGGTTTTGACCGTGGCGAGCGACCAGTCTTTGGACGCGGTAACCCGTGAAGCCACATCAGTCGCCGTAAGCGGCGCTTGCGTCCACAGGACCTCCATCACGGCTAATTCTGCATCACTAATTCGTTCTTGCATTTCGACTCTCCGACTACAGACGTAATCGATTCGATTACAGATGTAAACACGGAAAATGTTGCAGTCGTATTTTCCACACCACGGAGTGTCGGCAATTTTGACACTCTAAATAATCTTAACGCCGCAGTAACCATCTAACCTTATGATCTATATATGTACCGTTAAACTGGCACAGGGGGTGCATAGTGTTAATTGTTCAACACCCCATATGAGCTTTGGACGGGTGGTTTGCTACTGGTCTCGCACCACCCGTCCAGCTTATTCCAACATTTCAATAAAAAAAGGCCGGAACCCGTTTGGATTCCAGCCCCCTTTCTGCGACCCTTATCGGGCTTTATTATTTTGCGCCGAAATTGATCTTGGCAGTGATGCCGAAATAGCGATCGGCTTCGCGCGGGATGATGTAGCGGAACGAACCGCCGGGGCCACCCGACACGATTGAAGAAGCAAAGTTCTTGTCGAACAGGTTCTTAACCTGAAACGCCAATCGCCAGCCGTCGTTTGGATCAACCAGCGAAGCCGACAAATCGACCGTCGCATAACCGTCTACGGTCGACCCAAGCCGGATAGCTGGATTTGGGCTCAGTTCATAAATCTGGTCTGACTGCATCGCCATTTGTCCGGCAAGTTCGATATTGGCAAACCCGCCTGTATCGATATCATATTGCGCACCAAGCGACATTTTCCATTCAGGCGCATTGGCAAGTGGAGTACCCTTTGCAATCAACTGTGTCGCGTCAGCTCCGGGCGGTAGGCGGAAATCTTCCACCTGTGCCTTGTTATACGCCAAACCACCAGTCACGCTGAACGACCGTGAAGGCCTTGCAACGAAATCAAGTTCAAAGCCCTTGGTTGAAACCGATCCGGCATTGGTCAGCCGCGTCGTGCGGACACCGGCTACAAAATCGGGGCTGTTAGCTTGGTAGTTATTATACTTGGCATAATAAGCCGCAACATTGACGATCAGGTCGCCGTCGAGGAATGTATTCTTCAATCCCACTTCATACGCATTGACGGTCTCGGGTGCGATAACACCTGTACCGACAGTGGTGAGGTTGAAAAAGATGTTATACGCTGGCCCCTTATATCCGCGCGTGTAGCTGGCATAAGCCATGTTATTGTCGCTCAGGTCGAACTGAACAGCGGCCTTTCCGGAGAGGTTATTATTGCTGGTAGCAGTGCGGAATGGAATGCCATTAGAAACCCCTGCGACAAATCCAGTTGCGGGAAGCGTTGCGATTAGGCCGTTGTTATACACACCGGCGTCAAAGCTGGGCTGGACACCCGGGCCAGCAAGCGTCGTGCGACGGATATGGTTCACGTCCAGCGTGTCATGCGTATAGCGCAGGCCACCGATGAAACGGAAGCTATCTGACAGGTTCAATGTAGCTTGACCGAAGACAGAGACGTTCTTGAAGGACGATCCAAAATCGGCGGTTGCAGCCGGTGTTATAATTGTCGAAACACCAGGCGTCGTCGAACACGGTGTCAAGCCGGGTACAA
>JAAFIB010000116.1 GCA_013297725.1 Sphingomonadales bacterium | reverse complement strand
AACCAGATTGGAATAACCGATCTGTTCACCCTGACCCAACGCCATCGCTGCGATCTGGGTATCGAACAATGGATGGGGGGTTTTGCCGGTCAGATTATAGAATATCTCTATATCCTGCCCGCCTGCGTGAAAAACTTTCAGCACATCTTCGTTATTACAAATCAGGTCGAGCATCGGAGTGATGTCTAACCCTTCTGCCTTTGGATCAATCGCTGCCGCTTCGTTTTCGTCGGCCATCTGCACCAAACAGAGTTCTGGGTAATAAGTATTTTCCCGCATGAACTCGGTGTCCACCGCAACGAAGTTGGCTTTGGACAAGCGCGCACAAAATTCGGCGAGTTGTGCGCTGTCAGTGATGAGCGGATGAATCTTCATTAACAATGGCCCTTAACAGGCAATCGCCGCTTGACAAAGCCTGCTTGCGCCTGTGTAGCCCCGCCTTCATAATTTCCTGTCGAAAACCCAAGAAAAAGACCCAAAATGCACGCATATCGTACCCATAAATGCGCTGAGTTGCGCGCTTCCCATGTTGGTGAAACTATCCGTTTATCGGGCTGGGTGCATCGTAAGCGTGACCATGGCGGTGTGTTATTTGTCGATTTGCGTGATCATTACGGCATGACTCAGATCGTCGCCGACAGCGATAGCCCCGCTTTGGCAGTGCTTGAAGCTCTGCGCGTTGAAAGCGTTGTCACCATCGATGGAGAGGTGAAAGCGCGCAGCACATCGACAGTGAATGCGAATTTGCCGACGGGTGAAATCGAGGTTTATGCGCGGGGTGCAACAGTGCTCAGCCGGTCAGATGAACTGCCTTTACCAGTTGCTGGCGAACAGGAATATCCCGAAGAAACCCGCCTGAAATACCGTTTCCTCGATCTACGCCGCGAAACTTTGCACGCCAACATTGTTAAGCGCACACAGATCATCCGCGAAACCCGCCGCCGGATGGAGGATATCGGCTTTACCGAGTATTCAACGCCGATCCTGACCGCAAGTTCGCCAGAGGGCGCGCGCGATTTCCTCGTGCCGAGCCGTATTCATGCCGGCAAATTTTTTGCGCTGCCGCAAGCGCCGCAGCAGTATAAACAGTTGCTGATGGTCGCAGGCTTTGACCGTTATTTCCAAATCGCACCATGCTTCCGCGACGAAGATCCGCGTGCTGACCGCTTACCCGGCGAATTCTACCAGCTCGATCTGGAAATGAGTTTTGTGACGCAGGAAGAAGTTTGGGAAACAATGGAGCCAGTGATGGCTGGCGTGTTTGAAGCGTTCGCCGAGGGCAAGCCGGTCACGCCCGCAGGTGAATTCCCGCGCATTCCGTATTCGCAAGCAATGCTCGATTACGGCACGGATAAGCCTGATCTGCGCAACCCGCTGATTATCAAAGATGTCACCGACCACTTCCGCACTTCAGGCTTTGGCTTGTTCGAAAAGATCGTCGGTTCAGGCGGAGTCGTTCGCGCGATTCCTGCTCCAAAGACGGCTGAGAAAAGCCGCAAGTTTTTTGACGAAATGAATGATTGGGCGCGCAGCGAGGGCCATGCAGGGCTCGGCTATGTGACCCGCAAATCTGGCGAGTTCGGCGGACCAATTGCGAAGAACCACGGCGAAGAAGGCATGTTGGCGCTTTATGAAGCCATTGGCCTTGGCCCTGATGACGGCTGTTTCTTTGCCGCTGGCAATGCCGATCAAGCAGCAAAGCTTGCAGGGGCAGCGCGCACGCGGTGCGGTGAACAGCTGGAGATTATCGACAAGGATTCGTTCCGTTTCTGCTGGATCATCGATTTCCCATTTTACGAATGGAGCGAGGAAGACAAAAAGGTCGATTTCGCGCACAACCCGTTTTCGATGCCGCAGGGCGGATTGGAAGCATTGGAAACGCAAGATCCACTGACGATCAAAGCTTATCAATATGACATGGTCTGCAACGGCTATGAGCTAGCTTCGGGCTCGATCCGTAACCAGCATCCCGATTTGATGGTCAAAGCGTTTGAGATCACCGGTCTGACACAAGCCGATGTCGAGGAACGCTTTGGCGGCATGTACCGTGCGTTTCAATTCGGTGCACCGCCACATGGCGGAATGGCGGCAGGTGTCGATCGTATGGTGATGTTGCTGTGCGGTGTGCAAAACCTGCGCGAGATTACTCTGTTCCCGATGAACCAGCGCGCCGAAGATTTACTGATGGGTGCGCCGTCGCCCGCGATGACAAAGCAACTGCGCGAGCTGCATATTCGTGTTGTAGAGCCGCCAAAGCAATGATGCGAGCCGCGCTTTTCGCAGCAGCACTCTTGATGGCTGCGGTTTCGGCGCCAATCGCAGCAGATGATGGGCTGGGCGGAACGCTGCCTCCGGCGCCTCCGCCGCCAGCGAATGTAAAAGACCCGATCAGCGCCGCTATCAAGGGACTTGTGGCACAGATCGAAGATGATCAAGGGCCAGGCGACCCGCGGCTTGTGCGCGCAAAGACCAACGAGTGCATAACGCAGCTGGTTGGGAAAAAACGTTCGTGGCAGATTGATTGGCGCACCGTTACCGCGCTTGGGTCTGGAGACACATTTATCTATGTCCACGCTCCAGATCTGAAAATAGCGATAGTCGGACAGGCATGGAAGCCAAAACAGGCGCGCAAACTGGCAGAGCTGCTTGCCGCTATGCAGGCGGTTCAGGAGCCTTGCCTCTAGATTGCATCACTCGCAGCCATCCTCGGGCTTACTATGCAAGTATCGCAAATTTGTTCTGTTCCCAATTCGCGCGGTATAGCCTTCAAGGGCTTGATTGCTTTCGCAGCTTTTGTAACATGCCCTAAAGTGCGTCGGCGCGCAGGGGAGATTGGTAAGTGGGCATAATTAAAGCGCGCTACATTGCAGCAGCATTAGCTTTTGCAGGCGCAAGTGCTGCAACAGCGGAAACTCTGACAGTTTCGGGATGGTATGCCGCCGAAGAACGCGATGCATCTATGCTGCACGTTGTGGCGGTTGACCGGTTCGAAGGCGAAGATGGCCCTTTGCTCGTTTCTGAAATTGAACGTCAATTGCGCGGGGCGCAGGACAGAGACCGCACGCCCTATTTCGAGGTTAAGTCGCGCTATGCAAAGACGGATGGCGTCGTTCATGGTGTCGTCAGAACGGTCGTCGACAATGTTAAATTCACACGCGTAGCAAAGCGTTGCCCGAACGACATTTATTCGTCAAAATGTAAGGATAAGGAGAAGATTAAAGTCGATCTTAGGTGCATCCGCCGGACAGTAACTGTGTCTGCCAATGTGCAAATCACGCGCCTGTCCGATGACGCCAGAATATATAGCCGCAATCTGCCGCAACGACAGGAATCGGAAAGTTGCGAAGGTGAGAGCAGACCCTCTGGTCTCGATAGCATCATCCCGCCAATGGTTCGCAAAGTGGCCGACGAGTTTGCCAAACAGATCACGCCTTTTGCGCGCACCGAAAAAATCCGTGTTCGCGAATCCCGCTCTGGCATGTCCAAGGCGGACAGCAACCAGATGAAGTCGCTGATCACCGCAACCAAACAAAGCGAGTCTGCGGCCTGTGCCGGGTGGCGTGATATGGAGGCACGAGGCGTTACGCATCCGACGCTGCGTTTTAATCTGGGGCTGTGTGCGGAGTCGGCGGGCGAACTGGAAAAGGCTTTGGACTATTATCGGCCATTGGCGGCGGAATCGCCCAATGCAACGGACGCCAATGATGCGATAACACGCATAGAGCGCCGCTTTGCAGGCGAAGATGACGCGGATGCACGGAATAAAGATCCGGTAAAACCTTGATGGCTGCCAAAGCGGTCAGACATCCCGCAGAGCATAGGTTTGCTTTAGCTGGCGGCGATCTGTGCTGGTTTGAATGGGGTGAGCCAAATGACCGGCCCTCCATGCTTTTGTTGCACGCCACAGGTTTTCATGCGCGGTGCTGGGATGCGACGGTTTCCGCCTTGCCCGCTGATCAGCATATTATTGCCATCGATATGCGCGGCCATGGGCGGAGTTACCGGCCGGACTCGCTGTCTGATTGGACCGCAACGGCGGATGATGTTGTTGCTTTTGTAAATGCGCAGACCACAACGCCTATTGTCGCCATTGGCCACAGCATGGGTGGTTTTGTGGCGGCACGGGCAGCGGCGATTGCGCCTGACAAATTTGCGCGGTTGCTGCTTGTTGATCCCGTTATGCTGGTGCCTGAAATCTATGCTGTAGAGCCTGATACGGCAAACGGATCGCCCAGTGACCATCCCGTCGCCCGGCGCCGCAATGTATGGCAGCGCGCGGAACAGATGGTCGCGCATTTCGCTAGCCGCGACCCTTACGCCCATTGGCGCACTGATGTGCTTGCGGATTATTGCACCTATGGATTGGTTCCAGCCGCAGGCGGTGATGGGCTGGAACTCGCATGTCCACCATTGCTGGAGGCATCGGCCTATATGGGGGCGTGGCGCAACGATCCGTACCCGTGGATCGGGCAAGTCGCCTGTCCAACCACAATATTGCGTGCAAGAAACGCCGAACGCAAAGGACCGATGGATTTCTCCTCTAGTCCAACCGGACCCGATCTATGGAAAAACTTCCCCAACGCCCGCGATTTGCAATGGCCAGACGTGTCGCATTTCATCCCAATGGAAGCACCGGATCGTTTGGCGGCGTTGATTGGGCAGATCCTCAATCAGGATAGCTGATTGCGATCACTTCCCATTCTTTGGGGCCGGCGGGTAGAGTGACTGTGCGCACATCGCCGACCGATGCGCCTTTTAACGCGCGCGCCAAGGGCGAACTCCAGCCGATCCGTGCTGCGCTGACGTCTTGTTCGTCATCGCCGATCAGAGTGATGCTGCGCTCGTTATCCTGTTCATCAGCAATCGTTACCGTTGCGCCAAAATACACCCGGTTTCGGTCAGGTTGTTGGGCGGGATCGATGATGTTTGCCGCTTTGATCTTTTTCGACAGCCGCCCAAGATCGCGGTCAATCGCGCGCAGTTTTTGTTTGCCGTAAATATAGTCGCCATTTTCGCTGCGGTCGCCATTACCGGCGGCCCAGCTGACGATCTCCACAACTTTGGGCCGCTCGTCAGCAAACAGCCGGTCATATTCGGCGCGCAAAGCGGCATAGCCCGCAGCGGTGATCGGGTTGTTGCGTTCGTTCATTTCAGAACGGTATCAGTTTGATACTTTACGGCCCAGATAATTGCTCAACGGTGTCGCATTTTTATACCGCGCACGTTCCGGGTTGAGGTGATCGTACATCACCGCATTTTCCAGCACGCGGTGAACATAATTACGCGTTTCTGACAGCGGTATTAACTCGATCCAGTCAAGGATATCGATGCCGCCACTGCGCGGATCGCCATTGCGGACGAGCCATTTGTTAACATTACCGGGGCCAGCATTATAGGCGGCAACGGCCAACGGATAGCTGCCGTTGTAATAGCTCAACATCCGCTGAAAATAGGTGGAGCCCAGCTGGATATTATAGGTGATGTCAGTGTTCAGCGCC
>JAAFIB010000115.1 GCA_013297725.1 Sphingomonadales bacterium | reverse complement strand
AAGGTTGGCGGCAGCGGCCGATCCACTGCGGCCGAGTTGACCGGGCCCATCGCTTTGCAATGGGTCCATGGTCTGTTTTCTTAAACGCAGTTTCATGCCAAGGTCAGCGCGGCGGCAAGCTTTACGCTGACCCTGCCTTCTGCCAGCTTAAGGGCTACCGTGTCTAATCCAGCATAACGTTGGGCAGTCGAATTTGGAACACTCCAGCTTTTCCGACAGTTTCTGAATGAAGTTGGACCATAACGTCCCGATGTCGGCTAGAATTTTATTCCAGCCTCTACACCAATCAACCTTCGCGCTCCCGGTGAGATGAACGATCCGCCAAACTCGATCGCGGGGATCGCCTCATTGATATATTTTCGGTCCAGCAGATTATCCGCAAAGACGGAGAGGTTCCAAGTGTCAGCCTCCACGCCGAAACGCAGATTAAGCACACCAAACGGATCGCGCTTCGCCACCCCATAGTCGCCGTTTCCGGCAATCGGCGGGGCAGCAAACAGCGAGACGGGAAGCAACGCGCTGAATACCGTCGGGCGGCTTTGATCCTGAACGGTATGAAACCACGTATCGCCGGTTATCCGGTAATCCGCCCGAAGGACAAGATCGAGACTGTCGCTAAGCGGAGCATCAATCTGCGTACCAAGGTTTATCGTATAGTCTGCCGTATAGGGGGACTTATTGCCCACAGTGTAAACGCGTGAGCTGTTTTTCTTGATCTCGCTGTCGGTCAGATTGACCGATCCAAAGACTTTCCAGCCATCAACAATTTGTGCGCTGGTGTTGAATTCAACGCCCTTCACATCAACGCGGTCAATGTTGGAGACCACGCGGAGCAGACCGAATGAGCCAACGAAAAACTCAAAGAACTGCATGTCCGTAATGCGCGTATAATAGCCAGCCAGATCATAAGTAATCCGGCCATCCAGGATTGATCCTTTGATCCCTGCCTCGAACGAGCTTGACCGTTCCTTGCGGTAATTATCGTTTATCGCAACATCCGCGTCAATTGTGCCGAATGCACCTGTCGTGTTGTTAAAGAACTGATTGATTGTGGCTGAAGCGCCCTGATTGTTGAACCCGCCCGATTTGAATCCGATACCCCAGTTGGCGTAAAGATTCATGTTATCCATTGGCTTATAGCTAATAGTAATTTTGGGCTGTAGCTGTTTAAAAGTCTGGTTTTGATCAGGAATTAAACCTACCGCGGGCAGACCGGGATTGATTTTCGCACCAGTGATCGGGTCGCTAACATTGGGAACTCGGTTGGAAACGTTGCGGTCTTCTACATCATAGCGCAGCGCGGTGCCGATTTTGAAGCTGTCCGACACCTCGTAGTCCGCGGAACCAAATACCGCATAGACATCAGTTTTGAATTTATCCGAATACAGCTGCGACGTAGGATTTGTAGTACCCGGCGCATTATACAGCGTGCGGAGCACGCCTGATCCAAGATCAGCCCCAAGGCTAACGCCAACCGAACGGTCAATGTGCAGCGCATAGGCACCAACTTGCCAGTTAAGCGGCCCATCGCCATTTGATGCAAGCCGGATTTCCCCACTGATATCCTTTTGGTTGCGGATCTGTAACTGCGTCCCGTCACAGGTCGTCGGGCTGTATGGACCAAATGTTGACCCAGAGAAGTTGAAGATGAACGGGATAGGGATAGTTCCGATCACGCCAGGTGGATTAACCGGAAATCCGGTGTTGGCTGCTGTTGAGGCAAAACAGGCATTTTGCACCGCAAGGTTCGTAGGATTTGCAGGCGCACCGAATGCTGGCGAGATATAACGCGTAAAATCGGCTGATGTGCCATCAGCAGTCAGGCTCTGCTTCACATCGGAATACAGCGCCCAAGCTGTCAGCTTCGTCGCGCCAAAATCATGCTCAAGCTTGATTGATGCATCAAAGCTTTTTTGGTCATTGGTGGGACGGATGTTGCCGTAATAGCGGAACGGATGGTCATCGACATCTTCGTTAAACGCTCCGCCCAATGCTGGCAGGTGGAAGGCCGCATTGAAATTGATCGATGCACCTGAAAGGTCAGCATAGCGTGCCTTCAGGTCCAGTTCGGTGTTATCGCCCAGTTGCGCGACAAAACGTCCGTCAATGGCCCAAGTTTTCTGATCGTCCACAACCTTGCGGTTATTAAGGAAGATGTTGCGATAAAACCCATCGGTGCTGCGATATGCAGCTGAGAGCAAAAATCCAGCATTGTCGCCAATGGGCGTCGAGATATAGGCGCTGCCGTCGATGGTTTTCTCATTTGCATAAGAGGCACGGACCCCGCCCTCAAATGTATCGCCGGGCTTGAGCGTTGAAACAACAATCGCGCCGGCTGCGGCGTTGCGGCCATAGATAGCGCCCTGTGGCCCTTTCAATATTTCGATCTGGCGCAGCGTACCCTGATTCTGGTTTAGCTGCGCAGTGTTGGTTTTCAATATGCCGTCGACAACCAGCGCAACAGAGCTTTCCGCATCCCGTGCGCCATTTATGCCGCGAATGTTGATCTGGGTATCGCCAGCTTCTGCAGTTCCAGTAACAATCGTAACGCCCGGAGTCAGTTGAGTGAAATCCTCTGCAGTCCGAGCACCCGTTTTCTCCAAAGCATCGGCGGTCAGTACCGAAACAGACGCGGGCACATCCTCAAGCCGTTCATTCTGGCGGCGGGCAGTAACGATAATTTCCTCGCCCTCGCTGGCGCCATCTACAGCATCCTGTGCATAGACAGGGAAGGCGGTGACAGCGACGGCAACAGACGCGAACAAGGCGGACTTGGAAAACGACATGACTTTTCTCCCTGATCTTGCTTTGCTCCATCCTTATTGTATACAAATGGGTTTCGTCAACACTACAAAGGACTGTTATGTCGCGCGCGTCCGACCGGGCCTACACACAGATAAGGGGGATGATCCTTTCGGGGGAGCTCGCCCCAGGTGCACCTTTGCGTGAAGAACAATTGGCAGAAAGTTGCGAGGTTTCCAGAACACCCGTTCGCGATGCGCTTCGGCGGCTAGAGGCGGAGTCTTTCGTCCGGCGCAACGAGTCGCAGCGCAGCTATGTGGCCGACTGGTCGCTTGATGAGATGGAAGAGGCCTTCCTGTTGCGCGCCATGCTTGAGGCACATGCGGCAAAGCGCACAGCGGCGCGGATCAGTTGGGATCAGCTGGAGCGCCTGAAATCCATCAATAAGTCGATTTTTCAAGCGATTTCCAAAGAAACCCCCGACATACCGTTGTTCCTTGATCTTAACAGGCAATTTCATGCAATTATACTCACCGCATCGAAATCTGACCGGCTGGCTAACATGCTTACCAAACTTATCGAACAACCGGTCGTGCTCCGTACAGCGTTACAATATGATCGTGAAAACCTGCTCCGTTCGCATCATGAACATGAAGAACTTCTGGCCGCTTTTGCCCGCCGTGATGGCGATTGGGCAGAGGCAGTTATGACCAGTCATATTCGTCGCGCTTTCCACGCCTATGCTGATGCGCACAAGCGCGGCAGCGAAGATGGCCGCGATGGTCTTGCGGCCTAAATTTGTATACAATAAAGAGAAACACTGTGCCATTTCCTCATCAAATAGAATTCATCGAAGTCGGCCCGCGTGACGGCCTGCAGAATGAAAAGGCGTTGATCTCGACTGCGAACAAATTGTCGCTAATCAAGCGAAGCATTGATGCGGGCGTACGGCGGATTGAAGTGACGAGCTTCGTCAATCCGAAACGCGTGCCACAAATGGCCGATGCGGAAGAGGTTTGCGCAGCGCTGCCTGCACGCGACGATGTCACTTATATCGGCTTAGTTTTGAATGAACGTGGAGCAGAGCGGGCGATTGCAACAGGCCGCATCGATCAATTAGGCGCAGTCAGTGTTGCGACCGATCAGTTCGCAATCGCCAATCAGGGGCAAAGTAGCGAGGAATCGGTTCAGGCGGCAAAGTCGATTGTCGCCATGGCCAAAGCCGCTGGGTTGACTGGTCAGATAACCCTCTCCGCTTCCTTTGGCTGTCCCTATGAAGGCGAAGTCAGCGAGGATCACGTTGTTGAGCTATGCAAGAAACTTGCCGAGGCAGAACCGCTGGAAATCGCTCTTGCCGACACAATTGGCGTTGGCAATCCAGCGCAGGTAACGCGGCTTGTGAGCCGGACAATAGAGGCGATCGCACCGATTCCGGTTCGTGTGCATTTTCACAACACGCGTGGCACTGGAATCGCCAATGTTTGGGCTGCAATTGAAGCGGGCGCTTCACGCGTTGATGCAGCGATTGGCGGCCTTGGCGGATGCCCCTTTGCGCCAGGAGCCGCAGGCAATGTGTGCAGCGAAGATGTGATCTACATGCTGAACCGCGCTGCCATCGACACTGGTATGAATTTGAACAAGCTAGTCGAAACCAGCACTTGGCTATCAGAAATCATGGAACGAAAACTGCCGGGAATGGTCGCACAAGCGCCGCCATTTCCCAAAGCAGGTTAGAGGAGAAAACTATATGGGTTATCGCTTGGGCGTCGATGTGGGGGGAACCTTCACCGACCTGCTGCTGTTCAATACCGACACCGGAGGCTTTTGGCGGCACAAGACGCCATCGACGCCACATGACAGCAGCGAAGGCATATTGAACGGCGTTGACGCGATTTGCGGAGATGCAGGGGTTGCCGCAAGCGAGATCGACTACCTATTGCACGGGACAACCGTTGCCACCAACGCAGTGCTGGAGGGTAAAGGTGCGCGGGTTGGGTTGATTACAACTGAGGGCTATCGCCACGTCATGCAGATCGCACGCAGCTTTGTACCCGGTGGATTGGCAGCGTGGATCATCTGGCCCAAACCGACGCCGCTCGCGGCGCTTGAAGACACCGTAACTGTCAAAGGCCGGATCAACGCGGCGGGTGAGGAAGTGCGGCCGCTCGACGAAGCAGGAGCGCGCGCGGCGCTCACCCAGCTGAAGGAGCAAGGGGTCGAGGCAATCACCATTAGCTTCATCAACGCCTATGTGAATGGCGAGCATGAAAAGCGCGTCGGCGCGATGGCGCGGGAGATTATGCAGGATGTGCCCATCTCGCTCTCCCATGAAGTATTGCCCGAAATGCAGGAATATGAGCGCACGCTGACGACTGTGGCGAACGCTGCAGTGCGGCCTGTGGTTGGCAAATATGTCGCTAACCTGCGGGAAAAGCTGGGCGTTGCCGGTATGGCGGGGAAACTCTCGCTGCTCCGGTCTGATGGCGGGCTGATGTCGGCGCTGAAGGCCGAGGAGCATCCGGTCAACATCCTGATGTCCGGCCCCGCAGGTGGCGTCACCGGCGCGCTTTGGGTCGGGAAGAATTCTGGAATCAAGAATATCCTGACCCTGGATGTCGGCGGCACCTCGACCGACGTCGCGCTGATTGAAAATCTGGAGCCGCGTCGGGTTCGGACAACCGAAGTCGGCCATTTGTCGGTGCGCGCTTCCTCACTTGACGTGAAAACGGTGGGCGCGGGCGGTGGCTCGATTGCCTATGTGCCCGACCTGACCAAAGCGCTGCGCGTTGGCCCACAGTCGGCGGGCGCGGTGCCCGGACCGGTGGCGTACGGAAAAGGCGGTGAAGCACCAACGGTTACCGACGCCAATGTGGTATTGGGCTATCTTCCCGAAAACCTGCTCGGCGGAAGTTTCAAACTTGACCGCGAAGGTGCGAAGAAAGCGGTGCAGACCATCGCCGATGCGCTGGGTATCGACCTGATGGCGGCGGCGCGCGGTATCATCGATATTGTGAACG
>JAAFIB010000114.1 GCA_013297725.1 Sphingomonadales bacterium | reverse complement strand
GCTCCTGCGCGGCGGCAAAAGGCACAGAGCAAAAAGCGAGAGCGATAAGAGCCAGAAAATTGCGCAACATGCGCAATCTATGCGGTCAATCGGCCGCCTTCGCAACCCCAACCATTGCGGGACGCAGCAAGCGGTCTTTGATCATATAGCCAGCTTGCATTTCGGCAACGATGGTGCCGGGTGCTGCATCTGCACTGGGGATTTCAACCATCGCCTGATGCTGGTTTGGATCAAGCGGCAGGCCCATGGCCGCAATGCGGGTGATGCCGTGTTTTGAAAACACGCTGTCCAGCTCGCGGCCGGTTGCCTCCAGCCCAACGACCAGCCCTTTGAACTTGTCATCCTCTCGCAACTCAGCCGAAATAGCATCCAGCGCGCGCGACAAATTGTCCGATACCGACAGGATATCACGGGCAAAGTTGGTCGCGGCATAGGCGCGCGCATCCACCGCCTCTTTTTCCATCCGGCGGCGCACATTCTGCACCTCGGCCTGTGCATAGAGGATATCCTGCCGCGCAGATTCCAGCTCCGCTGCCAGCTTATTCAGCTCTGCCGCCGCGCTATCCGCCTCGTCGCCCGCGATCATATGTTCAGGCACGCCGTCCAGCTCCTGCTCCACCGCCGCGTCCGATTTATCTTGGTCGTTCATAACTGCCCCGAATGAGTGTGTTGCAGGCGCATATAGGCGCTGGCGTCATTTCATCAAGCGCCGGATTGTTAATGTCACCCAAAGGACCAAAGACCCAAAGGAGTTGGGTTTGACACGCGAGACTTCTACGAAAACGAAAAATCATGTCCGCCAACCAGATAAAAATGAGTGCTCAAGCCCCCAGCACATCCATCTTTGGGTTCTTTGGTGCTTTGGGTGAGATCATTCTATTTCATAAGCCGCGATAACGCCTGTGCTGTAAAATCAACCATCGGCACAATCCGCGCATAGTTCAGCCGTGTGGGGCCGATCACGCCGACGACACCGACGATCTTGCCGCCCGCCTCACGATACGGCGCCGCGATCACCGAGGATCCCGACAGCGAGAACAGATTGTTCTCCGCACCGATAAATATCCGTGTCGCTTGCGCCTCGCGCGCATTGTCGATCAGGCGGGCGATTTCTTCGGTATTCTCCAACTCGTCAAGCAACTGCCGCACACGTTCCAGATCATCCGCTGCTGCATCATCCAGCAAATGCGACTGCCCGCGCACAATCAACACTGGCCGGTCATTGGCATCGAGCGACCACAACGCCAGCCCCTTGCGCACCAGCTGCGCGCTGACCTTATCAAGCTCTGCCTTTTGCCCGCGTATCTCTGCATCAATTCGCGCCAGCGCCTCTGACAAGGTCAGCCCGGATAGGGTCGCGCTGATGTAATTGCTGGCCTCAACCAGCGCACTGTCGCTTACCGACGGCGCGATTTCGACCAGCCGGTTTTCAACCGAGCCATCTGCACCAACCATAATCGCAAGCGCCTGTGTCGGTGAAAGCCGCGCAAAGCTGAATTGCTTCAGCACCGCCTCACGCTTTGCCACCATCACCACACCCGCACAGGCCGATAGCCCCGATAAAGCCGAGGTCGCCGCCGCCAGCGCATTTTCGATAGGTCCGCTGCCGTCCAGTTGCGACTCGATCACGCGGCGTTCTTCGGCGGTCGGTTCCGCCGCTTGCATCATGCCATCGACAAACAGCCGCAGCCCCTGATCCGTGGGCATACGCCCCGCGCTAGTATGCGGCGAAGCAAGCAATCCGGCCTCCTCCAAATCCTGCATCACATTGCGGATCGAGGCGGGTGACAAGTTCAGCCCGCCGATTTTAGACAGCGTTCGCGAGCCAACGGGCGCCCCCGATTCCAGATAGCTTTCAACCACGACCTTAAAAATCGATCGCGTGCGGTCATTCAATTCGGTGATGGGTGTGTTCACAGTTGCAACTGTTAGCGCGCATCCCTTGCAAAGCAACAGGCCTTGCAAAGCAAGTGCATGTAGCTATGGCTGCCGCTCCCATTCTCAGGAGATTTCTTATGCGTCCTTCAGGTCGTGCGCCAGACGAAATGCGCGTCATTCAAATCGAAACCGGTTTTACCAAACATGCAGAAGGATCGTGCCTGATCAGCTTTGGCGATACCCGTGTTCTGGTAACGGCCAGTGTCGAAGACCGACTGCCGCCTTGGTTGCGCGGTAAAGGCGAAGGCTGGGTGACGGCGGAATATTCGATGCTGCCCCGCGCCACGCATACGCGCGGAAATCGTGAAGCGGCCAAAGGCAAGCAGTCGGGCCGCACGCAAGAAATTCAACGATTGATCGGGCGGTCTTTGCGCGCTGTCGTTGATATGAAGAAACTCGGCGAGTTCCAGATCACGCTCGATTGCGATGTTTTGCAAGCCGATGGCGGCACGCGCACTGCGGCGATTTCCGGCGCATGGGTTGCGTTGCGTCTTGCGGTTAATAAGCTGATGGCCGAGGGTAAGGTTAAGGAAGACCCGATCATTGGCCGGGTCGCCGCGGTTAGCTGCGGGATTTGCGATGGCACGCCGGTACTGGACCTTGATTATATCGAAGACTCATCCGCCGATGCCGATGCTAATTTCGTCCTGATCGAGGGCGGTCAGATTGCCGAAGTGCAAGCCACAGCCGAGGGTGCGACTTATGACGAGGAAGCGTTGCTACGCTTGCTGCGCTTGTCGCGCATGGGTTGCGACCGGATTTTTGCTGCACAAGCCGACGCGGTAAAATGAAGCTGGGCGACTATTCGGGCAAGCTAGTCATCGCCACGCATAATGCAGGCAAGCTTCGCGAGATGCGATCCTTGTTGGCACCATATGGCATAGATTGCGTATCTGCTGGAGAGCTTGGTCTGCCAGAGCCAGACGAAACCGGAACCAGCTTTGAAGAAAATGCGCTGATCAAAGGACGCGCTGCGGCAGAGGCGGCAAATCTGCCTGCGCTGGCCGATGATTCAGGACTTTGCGTTAATGCACTTGGCGGGCGGCCGGGGGTTTACACCGCAGATTGGGCCGAGCGGCAGAGTTTCGAAGGCGAGCCTGGACGCGACTGGTACATGGCGATGGGCAAAGTCGAGGGAATGCTGGCGCAGCATGGCCCCGATGTCGATCGCAACGGTTCGTTCAACAGCACCTTGGCATTGGTTTGGCCCGGCGGAGAATATGCTATCTACGCAGGGTCTGTGGACGGACATCTCACATGGCCGCCGCGCGGATCAAAGGGTTTTGGCTATGATCCGGTGTTCGTTCCTGCCGGAAGTGAGGCAACCTTTGGCGAAATCGAGTGGGAAGAGAAACAACGCGTCGATCACCGTGCCAACGCGTTTCGAAAACTGGTTGAAGCCGAGTTTTGAAAGCCCGTGCTTAAACAAAAACGGAGCGACAATCGCTAGCCGCTCCGTTTCATAAATTCGTATTTTAACCCGTCATTACGGGCTGGTTGGTGCGTCGTCCCCACCGGCCAGCAGAAGAATTCCGCCGATCACAGCAGCTGCACCTAATGCAGCAAGCAATAACCCGTTACCGCCCTTTTCCGCTGCAACCGGAGCCGCTGAAACAGGTGCCGGAGTGGGCGCTGCAACAGGAACTGGTGCTGGCGGCGGCGTGTAAACAGGAGCCGGTGGTGGTGTGTACACAGGCGCTGGTGGCGGCGTGTAAACAGTTTCTTTGACCGGAGCAGGCTGAGCCACTGGCTTTGCCGCAGCGCGCGGCTTTACGACAGCTTTGCGTGGTTTCGCCTTTGGCTTAGCTTTTTTCTTTGGCACGAAAATCGGATTCGATGCATCCGCAAGTACCGCGACAGGCACTGCAGCAACTGCAAAAGCAGCACTAGCACCCACTATTTTAGCCGTTTTCGACCAAGCAGAGAAAAACATTCCACACGTCCCTAATTATCAAAACAGCGTTATGTTAACCACATCTTGAATCTAAAAACAAGGGCCGCACAAAATTTTACTAATCAGGCCAGCTATTTACGCAATAATACATCCAACCGATCACCGATACGATTGCCCGCCGGGAAGTATCGGCAAACCAGAAATTCGTTTTCCACATTACGCGCAACGGCACAGCCCAGCTTTTGCGTATCTGGCCAGATCATTTGGGAATAATGCCCAACATCAGTCCAGTTCCCGGTCTTGGACACATTCGGAAAAACGCCCGATTTCGAAAATTCCCGTTCATTGAGCCATAGTCCGGTCATTTCTGCATAGCTGTAGGCATCGGCGCTACCCATCCACAAATTCTCGCCCTGCTTTTTTCGGGGCAATTCTTCAACGGCATGTTCGAACCGATTTTCAGCCGCCAGTTTTTCGGCCCAAGCATTGGCATCCTTTGAAAGCTGCACATCCCAAACAAGCGGGTTCAGCTTTAATTTTGCGCGCTCTACATTGTGCTCCGTCAGCATAGCGTCCACAAAATCGTCGCGCGTAGCGGGCTGAACAGCAACATCCTGAGCATAGGCAACTTGCCCTGCAAAAAATGCAGCCAGCACAGATAGCTTGACTTGCGTGTAAAAGACCGACTGAGAAAATGACATGGCACTTGCCCTATATATCCATTGGCCGTTCTGCATATCAAAATGCCCTTACTGCGACTTTAACAGCCATGTGCGCGATAGCGTGGACCAAGCTGCATGGCTGAGCGCGCTGCTGGCTGACATGGCGCATGAGGCGCAGCTAACGGCAGGACGCCCGCTTGCTTCGATCTTCTTTGGCGGTGGCACACCCTCGTTGATGCCGCCTGCGACTGCCGCTGCTTTGATCGCGGCGGCAGAGCGGCATTGGGGCTTTACGCCCGACATTGAAATTACGCTGGAAGCTAACCCCTCATCAGTCGAGGCGGCGCGCTTTGCCGAATTGGCAGCGGCGGGCGTGAACCGTGTGTCGCTGGGTTTACAAGCGCTGGATAACGACACGCTGCAGTTTCTGGGCCGCGCGCATCAGGTGGATGAAAGCCTGTCCGCGCTGGAAACCGCGCAACGCCTTTTTGACCGCGTCAGCATCGACCTGATCTATGCCCGCCCAGATCAGACAGTCGCGCAATGGCAGGCAGAGCTCGCCCGCGCCATTGGCTTTGGCACAACGCATATGTCGCTATATCAGCTGACCATTGAACCCGGCACACGATTTGCGACCGATGTTGCCAAGCGCCAATGGGCGCCGCTGGATGATGACAGTGCGGCGGATCTGTATGCCGCAACGCAAGCGCAAATGGGCTCGGCTGGCCTTCCCGCCTATGAGATCAGCAACCACGCAGCGCCCGAACAAGAAAGCCGTCACAATCTGACATATTGGCGGTATCAAGATTATGTCGGCATTGGCCCCGGCGCACACGGGCGGCGCGGAGGCATGGCAACAACGCGGCATAAAAAGCCCGAAAACTTTTTGAACGCGGTTTCGCGACATGGTTCTGGCCTGCAAATAGAGGATAGTTTGGACGCGCCTACGCAAGCGATGGAGGCACTGCTGATGGGACTGCGGTTACGCGAGGGTGTGGATATCTCTGCACTCAGCGACCGTTTTGCAATCGACTCCAGCGACATGATTGATTTTGGGGCTGTGGACAAATTGAGTGCCCTTGGATTTATCAACAGGGTGGGGAGCCGGATTTCGGTCACGCTTGACGGCTTCCCATTGCTCGATGCGATCTTGCCAAAGATAGTTGCGATTGAGCCTGTGCCCGCCGCCTGATAGCATCGCTGAATGTCCGATGCGTTGATCCTTGAATATCGCACCTACCTAACCAACAACCGTCGCCGTTCGGTGCACAGCGTGCGGGCTTATGTGGCGACGGCTGGGAGGCTCACGGCGTTTTTGTC
>JAAFIB010000113.1 GCA_013297725.1 Sphingomonadales bacterium | reverse complement strand
GATGCATCGGCGATGCCCGCGGTATTCCGCGCACCTTCGATACACGCCATCTGCATGCCCAGACATATGCCAAAAAACGGCACTTTGCGTTCGCGAGCAAAGCGGACAGCGGCGATTTTACCCTCTGACCCGCGTTCACCAAATCCGCCGGGAACAAGGATCGCGTGCATCGGCTCAAGCGCGGCTGCGATGTCGCTATCGCCTTTTTCAAACAGTTCGGCATCGATCCATTTGATGTTGACCTTTACCCGATTGGCAAAGCCGCCATGCGCCAGCGCTTCGTTCAGCGACTTATACGCATCGGCAAGGCCTACATATTTGCCGACAACGCCAATGGTGACTTCGCCTTCGGGGTTTTGCTGACGGTCAAGAATGTCTTCCCAGCGGCGCAGATCGGGCGCGACGCCCGGGGTAATGCCAAAGGCGCGCAGCACTTCGTAATCCAGCCCCTCGGCATGATATTGCAATGGCACCGCATAGATCGATTTTGCGTCAAGCGCCGGGATCACAGCTTCTTTACGCACGTTACAAAACGCTGCGATCTTTGCCCGCTCCGCCTCTGGCAGCGGATGTTCGCACCGGCATAGCAGGATGTCTGGCTGCACGCCAAGCGCGGTCAGCTCTTTGACGCTGTGCTGTGTCGGTTTCGTCTTTAGCTCACCCGCTGCCGCGATATAGGGCACCAGAGTGACGTGGACGAAAACTGTCTGTTCACGCCCCAAATCGTTGCGCATCTGGCGGATCGCCTCAACAAACGGCAGCGATTCGATATCGCCAACCGTTCCGCCGATTTCGCACAAAACAAAATCAAGGCCATCGACGTCGGTTTGGGCAAACTCTTTAATCTGGTTGGTGACGTGCGGAATAACCTGCACCGTTGCCCCCAGATAGTCGCCACGCCGTTCCTTTGCGATAATATCGCGGTAGATGCGGCCAGAGGTCACATTGTCGGATTGCTTAGCAGAAACACCGGTAAAGCGTTCATAATGGCCAAGGTCAAGGTCCGTTTCGGCCCCGTCATCGGTCACATAGACTTCGCCATGCTGATACGGCGACATCGTGCCAGGATCGACATTAAGATAAGGATCGAACTTACGAATGCGGACTTTATAGCCACGCGCCTGCAAAAGGGCAGCAAGAGATGCTGCCATAAGACCTTTGCCAAGCGAGGAGACCACGCCGCCGGTGATGAAAATGAACCGCGCCATGGGAGAAAAGGCTTAAAGCCCCTTTTACAGATTCGGCAAGGGGCAGAATCCGGTTTGCACAGATTTATTTTCGAACAATCGGCCTAGGATTATTTGTCCAGCGGAACTTCCGGAGCCTTTGTCGCAGGGGCCGCAGTCTTGTCTGCCGCAGCAGGAGCGCCCGCTGGCGGTGCGATTGCAGGAGCAATCCCTCCATTTGCAGGGGCCGTTGTTTTCAACGTTTCGTTGATCACAGTCGGGCCACCTTCACGGGCCGCAACGAACGCCAAACTGATTGATAACAGAACGAAAGCTGATGCCAAAATCGCAGTCGTGCGTGTCAAAAAGTCTGCTGCACCGCGTGCTGACATAAGGCCAGCAGGGCTGCCGCCGCCCAAGCCGCCGCCTTCTGACCGCTGCATCAGGATAACGCCAACCAATGACGCTGCGATAATTCCTTGAACGACGATCAAGAAGTGAAAAAGACCCATGAGATAAACTGCCTATGATGAATTACGAAATGGCTGTGCGCCTGTTGCCGCCCACATAAGGATGCGAAGGGCAAAGTTCAATTATAATCAAACGGCGGCAGCAGCAGCCACGATTGGCATGAATTTATCCGCACTCAGGCTGGCCCCTCCAATCAGCCCGCCGTCGACATTGGGAATGGCAAGCAGGCTTGCGGCATTATCACCATTCATTGACCCGCCATAAAGAATCCGGATCTTGGCGCCATCGGCACCAAACCGTGCTTCAAGATCAGCTCTGATCGCCCCGTGTATCTGTTCGACATCACCCGCCGAGGGAATACGGCCGGTTCCAATGGCCCATACAGGTTCATAAGCGACCGATAACCAGTCGCTCGCTGCTTCATCGGGCAGGCTATGGTCTAGCTGCCGCAGCACAACGGCAACCGCCATATTTGCATCGCGCTCCGCCTCTGTTTCACCAACACAGACGATGACGGACAGTCCCGCCGATTTGGCCGCCAGCGCCTTTGCGCGCACTTCAGCGTCGCTTTCATGTTGCGCTGCACGGCGCTCGCTATGTCCAACGATGCTCAGACTTGCTCCTGCCTCTTTCAACATTACAGCAGATATACAGCCTGTATGCGCGCCCGAAACGGCGGAGTGGCAATCCTGTGCACCAATCGGATAATCGGGAAGCGCCGATGCCGCTGGGGCTATTAGTGTCGCTGGCAAACAGAGTGCAGTATCAACCGATGGATAATTCTGGGCTGCTGCCGCAATCGCCTTCACCGACGCAATATCGGGGAGCTGACCATTCATTTTCCAATTACCGGCGATAAATTTTTGCATGATGGCTCCGCATGTTCGTTCGCAGGTCCGCTAGCAAATTAGCGTAAGGAATCCAAACAGCGTCAAGTTGTTGTCGCGCTTTTGCCGTTCAGCGTCTCCAACTCGCCACTCTCACGGGCTTTGCGGCCATAGACCAGCTCAAACAACGGCCCCGCCATCATCGTGGTCACAATCGCCATCAATACCATCATCGAAAACAATGTTGGCTCGATAATCCCTTTTTGCAGGCCAATGTTGATGATGATCAATTCCATCAAACCGCGCGAGTTCATAAGCGCGCCAATGCCTAGGGCAGTGCGGTTATCTTCCCCCGATATGCGCGCCGCTGCCCAGCATGCGCCAAATTTTGCAAGGATTGATACCACCAATATGCCAAGCGCAATCATCAGCAATGGCAGCGTGTTGACCATATCCATCCGCGTGTTCAGGCCCGAATAGGTAAAGAACATCGGCAGCAGCAACACCACCGCCAGCGGCTCAACTTTGCGTTTCAATTCCTCGGCAAACAAACCGCGCGGCATCACTGTGCCCAGGATGAAGCCGCCAAAGATTGCATGGATGCCAACCGCGTCCATAATAAACGCCGATGTGCAGAACAATGCCAGCGTAATCCCCAAAACAGTAGTGCTCATCTCGCCTTCGCGTTCGACCATACGGCCAAGCGGGGCCAGCAATCGCTTTCCAAACAGCATAATCAATAGAGTATAGCCAAGGCCTCCGCCGATCGCGAGGACAGCAACCCCCGGCCCTGCCCCGAATGTCGCCAGCACCACTGCCAGCACACACCAAGACACTGCATCGTCAAATGCTCCGGCGGTCAGCGACAATGTGCCAAGCGAACTGTTCGCCAGCCCGCGCTCGTTGATAATGCGGGCGAGCATAGGAAAAGCCGTCAAGGCGATGCAGGCACCCATAAACAATGTTGCGTTCGCGGTTGATATTCCGTCAGCAAAAAGTCCGGGGACAGTCAGCAATAATGGCGTGATTGCTATCGCCATCAGAAACGGCACGATGATCCCGGCGGCGGACACCGCAATCGCGCTTTTCGCTTTGGATTGAAAATGGTCGAGCCGCAATGTCGTGCCGACCAGAAACATATAAAGCCCGACGCCAAGCTGCGCGCCAGAATACAGCACATTCTTTGTAGCTTGCGGGAATATTGCCGATTGCAGGTCTGGAAACAATAATCCGAATAAAGATGGCCCCAGCACAACACCGGCAATCATTTCACCAACCACTTGCGGTTGACCCAAGAACTTGCGGCCAATCCAGCCAACAACGCGGCACGCAATAAGGATCAGGGCGAGTTGCAGGAAGAAATGGACACTGAAATCAGTCGGCGTGTAGCTATTGGCCATTGCTTCAACAGCAGGGCCGTTGGGCGACAAGATTTTGCTTAAAGCCTCCAAAGCTTGGTTGCCCCAATTTGCCGACATTCAATTCTGCTCCTGTTATTTGCCGCGTCCATATCGCGCACAGTTTCATTAGCAAGCCCCACGGACCAACCATTCGTATTCCCGAACGATTATCATAAATTATCGCGGCCTGCTTGATCGCTGGCGGCTAGCCGCCTAAAGGCTGGCAAACTTCATTGCACCGGACCATTTATGATCACTTTCTTCCGCAGGCTTTTCAACTCACGCGTCGGCGCGATTTTTGCGCTTATCTTTGTGGCAATGATTGGGTTGGCCTTTGCTTTGGGCGATGTCACGGGTTCAGGCAGCTTTGGCGGGCTTAGTCAGGGGCATGTCGCGCAGGTCGGCAATCAAAAGATCGGCCTTGGCGAATTGCAGGATTCGGTTGAAAACCGGTTGCGCGCCGAACAGCGAGAGAACCCCACGCTGGATCGCCCGCGCTTTGTGGAAAGCGGCGGGCTTGATAATACTCTGGAACAGCTGGTTAATCGCTATGCCCTGGCATTGTTTGGTAGCGAATATGGCGTGTCCGTTAGTGAAAAGCTGGTCAATCAGGAGATCCTGAAAATTCCCGGTGCTGTTGGCACAGATGGCAAGTTTAATCAGGCAGCGTTTACGGCGTTCCTGCAAAACCTGAACATTTCCGAAAAAATGGTTCGTGATGATTTCCGCCAGAATTTCTATGCACGCCAGTTGCTTTCGACGGCGGCCCCCGGTGCAATGGCACCCAAGGGCATGGCATTGCCCTATGCATCGCTCGATCTGGAAAAGCGTTCGGGCGAAGTTGCGGTTATCTCAGCTTCGGCATTTATTCCCGAAAACCCGCCGTCGGATGCTGTGCTGAACCAATATTACACAGCCAACTCGGTGCGCTATACGGTTCCAGAAAAGCGGGCCATTTCTTACGCTTTGTTTGACGCAAGCGTGGTTGATGCCGAGGCGACGCCATCGGCCGAAGAGATTGTAGCCAATTACAGAGAAAACGCCGCCAAATATGCAGCGACACAGGCGCGTGACATTACGCAGCTGGTGTTCCCGACACAGGCGGCGGCAAAGGCTGCGTCTGATAAAGTCACTGGTGGCAAATCTATCGCAGCTGTGGCGCAGGAACTGGGCCTAAGTGCCACAAGCAGCAGCGGTATCACCAAAGAAGCGTTGACCAAATCGGCGTCGAAAGCGGTTGCCGATGCGGTTTTTGCGACAGCACAGGGCGGCGTATCTGCGCCAGCGCGCGGGCAGCTGGGCTATTATGTTGTCAGCGTTTCGGCGATCAAAAACATCGCTGCCCGCCCGCTTGCGTCCGTAAGTGCGGAAATCGGTACGGCGCTGAAAGAACAGAAAAAGCAGGAATTGCTTGGTGATCTAACCTCGGAAATTGAAAATGCATTTGATGGTGGCTCCACCATTGGTGATATTGCCAAAGCGCAGGGGCTAAAGGTTGAAACGACACCAAAGCTGCTCGCCAATGGCCAGAACCCGGCCAATCCTGGGTACAAACCAATTCCAGAGATGCAGCAGATTATCCCCGGCGCATTCCAGATGGAAACCGACGGCAGTGCGCAGTTGATCGAAGTTGAAGAAGGCAAGCGTTACGCTTTGGTTTCTGTAGCCGATTTTGACGAAGCCGCTCCTGCGCCCCTTGCCGAGATTAAGAACATCGTTCTGCAGCAATGGGCAATGTCGGAAGGTAATAAGAAAGCCAAGACGATTGCCGAACAGGTCCGTAAAGCTGTGCTTGCCGGGCAAAGCCTAAGTGCGGCACTGACTGCGGCAGGTGCAACTGGCGCAAAGATCGAGGCGATTTCCAATACGCGCGCGGAATTGAACGCTGCGGCCAAGCAGGGTCAAGTTCCGCCTCCGCTCTCGCTGATGTTTGCCATGAAAAAGGGCACCGCCAAATCTATCCAGGCGCCCGGCGATCGAGGCTGGTTCGTCGTTCGGCTGAACGAAGTGATCCGCGGCG
>JAAFIB010000112.1 GCA_013297725.1 Sphingomonadales bacterium | reverse complement strand
GCAGGGCTGCGTCATATTGCAACCTTATGATATGCGCGTGGGCGCAGGGACATTCCATCCCGCCACCACTCTGCGCGCGCTTGGCCCCGATCACTGGAACGCTGCCTATGTGCAGCCCAGCCGCCGCCCAACCGATGGCCGCTATGGCGAAAACCCCAACCGGCTGCAGCATTATTACCAGTATCAAGTGATCATGAAGCCCAGCCCCGCGAACCTGCAGGAGCTGTATCTGGGATCGCTGGACGCCATCGGTATCGACCCGCTGAAACATGACATCCGCTTTGTCGAGGATGACTGGGAAAGCCCGACGCTCGGCGCATGGGGGCTTGGCTGGGAAGTGTGGTGCGACGGGATGGAAGTCACGCAGTTCACCTATTTTCAGCAAATGGGCGGTTTTGATTGCAAGCCGGTGGCGGGTGAGTTGACGTACGGGCTGGAACGGCTGGCCATGTATATTCAGGGTGTGGATAGCGTTTACGATCTGGCGTTCAATAACGCTGGCGTCACATACGGCGACGTTTTCCACAAAAATGAGGTCGAGTTTTCGACTTACAATTTCGAAGTCGCCGATACCGATCAGCTGTTCCAAGGTTTTAAAAATGCCGAGGCCGAATGCAAAAGATGCATCGAAGCGAACGTGCCCCTGGCCGCATATGATCAAGCGATTGAGGCCAGCCATTTGTTCAACCTGTTGCAAGCACGCGGTGTGATTTCAGTGCAGGAACGCGCCAGCTATATGGGCCGGGTGCGCGATCTGGCCAAAGGCAGCTGTCAGGCGTGGATGGAAAAGAACGGGTGGGCGGAATGACCGACTTCCTCCTAGAACTCCTCTCCGAAGAAATCCCGGCGCGGATGCAGCTTAAGGCTAAGGATGATCTGGTCCGGCTGTTAACCGACGCGCTGTCCAAGGCTGGGCTTGCCGCCGATAGCATTGAACCTTTTGCAACGCCGCGCCGCTTGGCCTTGATCGCCAAAGGCCTGCCGCTGGAAACAGCTGTGGCGACGGAAGAGACTAAGGGACCAAAGGTTGGTGCGCCGCCGCAAGCGATGGAGGGCTTCCTTCGCAAAACCGGCCTGACCCAAGACCAGTTGATCGAACGCGACGGCGTGTATTTTGCGATTGCGGAAAAGCCGGGACGGCAAACAGCGGAAGTATTGGCCGAGGCCATCCCCGCCATTATTCGCGCCTTTCCTTGGCCGAAATCGCAACGCTGGGGCGCGGCATCGGCGAGCACAGAAAGCCTTCGCTGGGTGCGGCCTTTGCAGGGCATCATTGCGTTGCTTGGCGATGATGTTGTGCCGTGCGAGATTGAGGGAATTGTGAGTGGTCGCACGACAATGGGCCACCGGTTCCATTCGACCGGCCCGGTCGAGATCGCCAATGCGAACGGCTATATCGGGGCACTGCGCGCCGCGCATGTGATTGTCCATTTCAGCGAACGCACCGATATCATCCGCAATGGTGCAGAGGCAGCGGCAAAGGCGGCTGGCTTAGTGCTTGTCCCCGACGAGGGGCTGGTGACTGAAAACGCGGGCCTGACCGAATGGCCGGTGCCGATGCTTGGGCGGTTTGATGCGGCGTTTTTGGAAGTACCAAAGGAAGTCATCCAGCTGACCGCGCGGGTGAACCAGAAATATTTTGTCTGCCATGACGCGGGCGGCAAGCTTGCCAACGCCTTTGTCTGCACCGCCAACATCGTGGCGAACGATGGCGGCGCGGCGATTGTTGCGGGTAATGAAAAAGTGCTGGCGGCGCGGTTGAGCGACGCGAAGTTTTTCTGGGAACAGGATTTGAAGGTTCCGCTGGATGTCCAGCGTGAGAAGCTGGCGCAGATTACCTTTCATGAGAAGCTGGGCACGGTGGCTGATAAGGTTGAGCGGGTTGCGAAGCTTGCGCGGTGGTTGGTTGAAGAGGGGATCATAAAGCCCTCTCCCCTTAAGGGGAGAGGGTTGGGAGAGGGGGCTATCAATTCAAGCGCCACACTTTCCGACAGCCCCCCCTCCCCAGCCCTCCCCCCTGAAGGGGAGAGGGAGCAGCTCGCCGCCATGGCCGAACGCGCAGCGCGGCTTTGCAAAGCTGATCTCGTCACCGGCATGGTCGGTGAATTCCCCGAACTACAAGGCATCATGGGCGGCTATTACGCCCGCGCCCAAGGCGAACCCGACGCCGTCGCCGACGCCGTGCGCGACCATTACAAACCCGTCGGCCAAGGCGACGATGTGCCCTCGGCTCCGGTGACGGTGGCAGTGAGTTTGGCGGATAAGCTGGACACGTTGGTTGGGTTTTTTGGTGTTGGAGAAAAACCGACAGGTTCAAAGGATCCCTTTGCACTTCGAAGGGCGACAATTTCCATTGTCCGGCAAATTGAAAATTCTAACCTTAGTATTGGCTTAGGTTTCTTCGTAGAGAAGGCGGCGCTAGGACTGATCGGCGAGTTGATGGTCTCCGCTGCCGTCGTTGATCGATCAGTTATTTCAATGATAGAAATTAGTCAGACACGCGGGAAAGATGGAACAATTCCAGCCTTTGAGGAAATTAGGAAACTAGCTTCGTCAACAAGCCTAAACATTAGATCGGACATCAATCCCGTTGCACGCCGGTTAAGCGGCAGTTCTTTGGCAATCGCAAAGTGGTTGGGCGAGCAAAAATTCGAACTCCTCGACTTCTTCGCCGACCGCCTCAAAGTCCAGCAACGCGAGGCTGGTGTCCGGCATGACCTGATTGATGCGGTGTTTGCGCTTGGCGGTGAGGATGATCTTGTCCGGCTCCTCGCGCGGGTGAAGGCTTTACAGGGCTTTGTTGCGACCCAAGAGGGTGCGGATTTGTTGGCCGGGTATAAACGCGCGGCGAATATATTGAAGGGCGATGGCAAGTCCCCCTCCCCTTCAGGGGAGGAGCTAGGGGTGGAGGCTGTCAATGACAGCTCAACCTCAGACGACAAGCCCCACCCCAACCCCTCCCCTGAAGGGGAGGGGCTTGAGTCGCGCAACCTGCAATCCGCACTCAACACCGCAGAACCCCTCGCTGCCGCTGCCATTGAGGCCGAGCGTTTTGAAGACGCCATGGCCGCCCTCGCCAGCTTGCGCGCGCCCATCGACGCGTTTTTTGACGGCGTGATGGTCAACGACCCAGACCCGGAAAAACGGGCGTTCAGAATAGGATTACTGACAAGGTTCCGTGATGCAGTGCACCGCGTCGCAGATTTTTCGAGGATTGAGGGGTAAAGATCCAGCCTCAATCTCGGCGCCAGATGGATAGGGACATATGACTCACACGAAGCCACGAAGCCACAAAACAAGATTGGCGCGAAGCGTAGTTCAAAATTGCGCCATTGTGTTCAGCCACGAGACTGAAATGTTAAACCGGCTTCGCCAAGTAAAATCTTCTTTGTGCCTTCGTGGCTTCGTGTGAAATAATTCTTTCTTGCTCAAATCTCCCAAGCGTTCAGGTGACAAGACAATGACCCAATATGTTTACCGTTTTGGCGGCGGAGTTTCAGATGGCAGTGGGCTTTCCAAGAACCTGCTGGGCGGCAAAGGGGCGAACCTTGACGGGATGGCGGCGATTGGCTTGCCGGTGCCTCCCGGGTTCACGATTACCACCGAGGTTTGCACCGCCTATTATGCGGGTGGCGAAGCATTTCCCGATGGCCTGACCGCCCAAGTTGCCGCTGGTATTGCGCATATCGAAGCTACAACGCACCGCATTTTTGGCGATCCTGCAAATCCGCTGCTCGTCTCGGTCCGCTCTGGCGCGCGGGTGTCGATGCCGGGAATGATGGATACTGTCCTCAACCTTGGCCTGAACGATGCAACTGTGGAAGGGCTTGCGGCTTCCTCTGGCGATGCCCGCTTTGCGTGGGATAGCTATCGCCGTTTTATTCAGATGTATGCTGACGTTGTCCTTGGCCTGAACCACCACGCGTTTGAAGACGCGTTGGAAATTGCCAAGGAAGATCGCGGCTATTTCCTCGATACCGAACTGGAAGCAGGCGACCTGATCGAGCTGGTCGCCGAATACAAAAGGCTGGTTGAGGCCGAATGGGGCAAGCCCTTTCCGCAGGATGTGCACGAACAGCTTTGGGGCGCAGTCGGTGCAGTCTTTTCTAGCTGGGAATCAGACCGCGCCAAAGTCTATCGCCGCCTGAACAATATCCCTGGTGATTGGGGAACCGCTGTCAATGTGCAAGCGATGGTGTTCGGCAATATGGGCGAAACATCCGCGACCGGCGTTGCTTTTACCCGCAATCCGGCGACCGGCGAGAATGCGTACTATGGCGAATACCTGATCAACGCCCAGGGCGAGGACGTAGTCGCGGGCATCCGCACGCCGCAATATCTGACCACTGCGGCACGCGAGGCGGCAGGGGCGAAGCCGCTGAGTATGGAAGAGGCGATGCCAGAGGCTTATGCCGAACTGGCGCGTGTGTTCGACATTCTGGAACGCCATTACCGCGACATGCAGGACATCGAGTTTACAGTCGAGCGCGGACAATTATGGATGCTGCAAACCCGCAGCGGCAAACGCACCGCCAAAGCCGCGCTCAAGATCGCGGTTGATATGGCAGCGGAAGGGCTGATCACGCAGGATGAGGCGGTGTGCCGCGTCGATCCGATGGCGCTTGACCAGTTGCTGCACCCAACGCTTGATCCAGACGCGCCGCGCGATGTGCTGACGAAGGGGCTGCCTGCTTCACCGGGAGCTGCCTCTGGCCAGATCGTCTTTGACGCTGACACCGCCGAACGCCGCAACGATATGGGCGAAAGTGTAATCCTTGTCCGCTCCGAAACTTCGCCAGAAGACATTCACGGCATGCATGCGGCCACCGGCATCCTGACCGCACGCGGCGGGATGACCAGCCACGCCGCCGTTGTTGCACGCGGCATGGGGCGGCCTTGCGTGTCCGGCGCGGGCAGCATCGCCATCGACTTGACGGCCCGTGTGCTGCGCGTTTCGGGGCGGACTTTGAGCGAAGGCGATATCATCACCATCGATGGTTCGACCGGTGAAGTGATGGCGGGCGCTGTGCCGACATTGCAGCCTGAACTGGTCGGTGATTTTGGCACGTTGATGGTCTGGGCCGATGCTGGCCGCCGGATGAAAGTCCGCGCCAATGCCGAAACCCCGCATGACGCGCAGGTCGCGCGCGATTTTGGCGCAGAGGGTATCGGGCTGTGCCGTACCGAGCATATGTTCTTTGACGCCAGCCGCATCACCGCTGTGCGCCAGATGATCTTGGCCGAGGATGAAAAGGGCCGCCGCGTCGCGCTCGATAAGTTGCTGCCCGAACAGCGCAAGGACTTCATCGGCATTTTTGAGGTGATGGCGGGCTTGCCCGTGACCATCCGCCTGCTCGACCCGCCTTTGCACGAATTTTTGCCGCATCAGGAAAGCGAATTTGCCGAGGTTGCGGACGCCGCAGGCGTTGGCATCGAGACGCTGAAACAGCGCGCGGCGGAGTTGCACGAGTTTAACCCGATGCTGGGCCATCGCGGCTGCCGGCTGGGTGTGACTTATCCCGAAATCTACGAGATGCAGGCGCGGGCAATTTTTGAAGCGGCCTGTTCATTAGCGGTCGCGCCTGTCCCCGAAATCATGATCCCGCTGGTCGGCACTCGCCGCGAGCTGGAGCTTATGAAAGACGTTGTCGATAAAGCCGCCGAAGCCGTCTTTGCCGAACAGGGCAAGCGCATTGAATATCTGGTCGGCACAATGATCGAGCTGCCCCGCGCCGCATTGATGGCTGATGAAATTGCTGAGGTAGGCAGCTTCTTCAGCTTTGGCACCAACGACCTGACGCAAACCACTTTGGGCGTTTCCCGCGACGATGCAGCACGGTTCCTGACGCATTATGTCGATAAGGGCATCTATGCCCGCGACCCGTTTGTGTCGCTGGATATCGAAGGCGTCGGTCAGCTGATCGAAATCGCCACGACCAAAGGCCGCAAGACCCGTCC
>JAAFIB010000111.1 GCA_013297725.1 Sphingomonadales bacterium | reverse complement strand
TAAAACCGCGCCGACCACTATCGTTGCAACAGCGCTCGCCGCTAGGGTTACGGTGGCGGCTAGCCCCTTCCGCGATGCAAGAACTGCAATCCCGGCCCCGATTGCTGCGGGCCAGACGAATATCCAGTTGGCACCGGGCAGCCATATCTGCGCAGCAATGGCGGCCAATAACAGGACAGATAGCGCACCGATCCACATAGACTTCTTGGGCCGAAATACCAGCATCAGCCCCAGGCAAAGCGCAACGAACAGCCACAATGCGGGGTCCATTTCATTGATCCGGTCGCGGATCTCGACCATGCCATCGCCGTATATCCACTGGCCGAGGTAGTGGCTGATTGCACCCGCCACGGCCACCAATGCTGCTGTGCCAAGTGTTCCAAGCAATATCTGCACGGGGCGCACGCTAAGGCGCGTCGCTACAAAAGCTATCCCTACCCCTGATAGCCCGATCAACACCCAACCGAGCCATGCTGGATAGCGCATCACGAACAGTCCCAGCACATCGAAATAGGCATTCTCTGCACCCGAAACAGTCGGCAATGCTGATGCGTTGGACAGGCTCTGCGTTGTCGTCAGCACAAAATTGCCCAGATGCTGCAACGATCCCGGCGCGATATTCGCGATGCTGTCGGTGGGCATATGATAATCGTGCAGGCCATCAATGTACGCAGCGTTTATCCCCACAATCCCCTTGGCCAGCGGCACGGATAGATCGGTATCATTCGGCAATTGCTGATAGACTGCATTCGCAAGGCTGTTCCCCGCAGGCGCAACCGCATTCGCCGCCCAATGTTCCAATATGCCGCCGTTACCCTTTGACGTTTGAAACATCAGCGCCCGCCCCTTTGACCCGCGCGCCTCTGCGTTAATCACAACGCCTACACGCGGCGCCAACGGATGCCGGTCAAAAAACTCCTGCGCGCCGATCAGCCCGACTTCCTCTGCATCGGTCAGCAGAAAAATCGTATCGCGCAATGGCCGCTCACCAGTTGAAAGCACCCTCGCCGTCTCCAATAGTGACGCGATACCGGCGGCGTCATCGGACGCACCATCGGCATAAGGAACGCTGTCATAATGCGCCATTAGCAACACCGCCTGCGCCGACGGATTGGTCCCGGGCAACACCGCAATGATGTTTTCATAAGGCGACACGCTGACCGAGCCTGCCCGACGCGGATCAAAATTGGCTTGCCGGATGCCGACGTCTTTCTGCGTGGTCACGTTCAGGCCAAGCCCCGATAAATTAGCGATCAACCAATCCCGCGCGCGATCATGTGCGGGCGATCCAACTGGCCGCGGTTCACGCGCAATCGCGTTCAAAGTCGCCGTCGCTTTGCTCAGCGAGAATCCCGTCCCCGCATCGCCTGCGGGCGGTTGCCGCGACATCATCGCAAAAAGGAATGCCAGCCCAATCACAACCGGTAACAACAGATATTTGCGCAGCATATCAGCCCCCTTTGTCAACAAAGGCTATCATACCCCGCGACACGGGTCGAACCCCAAAATCACGCGCACCAAAATGCCAGCACAAAAAACCCGCAGCTACCCCCCGTCCCGCTCCCGCGCGTTTCGCATCGCCAGCACGCGCAGCCTTTTGATCAGCTCTGCATTCGTCTCCTCCTCGGTCGGCATCGGCCGTTTATAGCCCGCACGCTTGCCAAATCCGGATACATAGAAACGGCGCTGGCCCAATATGCGCATCGCATCATCCGCGCTGATCGGCAGCATCGGCAAAGCAGGCTCCTCCGCCAGCCCGTCGGCATCGGGATCAAGCGCGCGAATGCCATTTTCCAACAGCGCCATTTCCAGCGCAAAATAGCCATCCTGAACCGCCACATCCCACGCCCGGCCAAATTCGGCCCAGCGATCGCGGTGCTTATACGCCGCCGCCGCCGATATCCCGACCGCCACACACGCCATTTTCACATTGCACGTCCGGCGCAACACCGAAAGAAACCGCGCCTCTACCCGCGGCGTAATCTGCCCGATCCGCGCCCGAGCGACCTGCGCCCGCCGCCCGCCCCCGCTACCACCCGTGCCGCGCAAGACCAGCTCTTCCCCGGCAATACACCCCCATTTCGCCCCGACCACCGGATCGGAGGCCACCCCACCCGCCCCCGAAAGCCGCGCCCGAGCCGCCGCAACACACTCCTCCATCCGCGCGCGAAACGCCGCATCATTTTGCCGATGCTGAGAAACCCAACTGCGCGAAACACACGCCCGTTCAGCAGAGATGGTCTGGTTGCCGGTTTCGGACAGGGCTTTGAAGAAGGCGTTGGCGCGTTTCTGGCTGGTTTTGGCTGTCATGCTTTGTCCTTCTGCGGGAGAATCAGAGGACTTGCGGATTAGGGATGTTTGGAGGTTGTAGGACAGAGGTTTTTGGTAAGTGGCTGTCGCTTTACTCCTAGGATCGCGCCGTAACGGGATTGCATCTTTTCGGTTCTCGCCTTAGCAGGGATCAATGATAACTCGGTTCGAAATCGACGGCTTCAAGACATTCAAAGACTTTGCTTTGGATTTTGAACCACTGTCAGCGATCGTCGGTCCTAACGCGAGCGGAAAGTCAAATCTGTTTGATGCCGTTCGTTTTTTATCCAGGCTAGCTCAATCTGACATTGGTTCAGCAATGACTGAGTTGCGAGGTCAGCCAGAGGAGCTGTTTCGGCAAACTTCTGCCGGCACTAGCCAAATAATGAAGTTTGCAGTGGAGGTCTATTTAGACCCCAAAGGCAAAGACGCTTTCGGAAACAGCTACGAAGTTAAAGCTCAGCGTTTGAGATACGAACTTCATCTCGGATTGCAGCGTAGTTCTGAAGGACATGCAAGAAGCATTGTAGTTGTTCATGAATCATGCGGCCCAATAAAAAAATCTGATGACCGTGCACAATATTTGCGGTCAAAAAAAATAAGTTATAACGCCAATGTGTCTCCTTTCATCCGGCTTAGCGAAGATAGGGCAGCGATTGAAGTGAGGCAAGACGGACGCCAGAAGCACGGCAAACCGATGAAATTTTCAATGGCAGAAGCAAAAAGGTCGGCGCTGTCAACTATTACGACAGCCGAATTTCCTCACCTTTACGCGCTTCGAGAATATTTGGGGAACATTCGGTTCTTGGAGATAAACCCCCAAGCAGCGCGTCGCTCAAATGATATTTTTGCAGAACGATATTTGAAATCCGATGCATCGAATCTTTCTGCGGTGCTTGCTAGGTTAAAAGAGGAAACCGGGACGAGGGATCGTCCGGAAGGCGTATTGTCTGATATTTCTGCTGACTTGTCCGCGTTAATCCCGGCGGTTGCAACGCTGAAAGTTCAAAATGATCTATCCGAGAAACAATATGCATTTTCAGTTGGGTTTGCCGGAGATTTATCATTCAGCTCACGTGTAATTTCTGATGGCACTCTTCGATTACTTGCTTTGTTGACTGTCTTGAATGATCCAGAACGCAAGGGAAGCTTGTGCTTTGAAGAACCTGAAAACGGCGTCCATGAAGGCAGAATTCCGATGCTCGTTGAGTTACTTAGGTCAGCTGCAAATTTTTGGCTTGATGATTCCGAAATGAATTCGTTCCAAGTCATTATTAATACGCACTCACCAAAGGTTATGCACTGTCTGAACGACTCGGAAATCATCGCTGCTGACATGGTTGTGGACATTGATACTTCAACTCGAAGTCGGGAAATGCGAACCCGAATGAGGTCGGGACTGACTCAAACGAAAGACATGTTTGATCCTGAACGCAATCTCACTCGCTTTGAGATTGATCGTCTTCTGCAAGACAGTGCGGCGATGGTGTGACTTACGTTTGCTGGGCCGCATTGTATGAGGGAAACTCTGACCGGGCGTACTTCAATGTCCTGATACCTCGGGTTATAGAGAATCTATTGATAACTGAAGGAATTCGAAATTCGTCGGTTATGACTGCACCCACCGTTGAGTTGGGAGCCAATGGTAGGGCAATTGAAAAGGTGGTCGCTGAAGCTTGCGCTGCTCAAGATGCATTCCATTTTGTCATAATTCATGCAGATACCGGTGGGCGAGCTCAAGAGGCTGGCATTGCAAATAGATCGGTTAGTTACTGTGAAGCAATGCATGAATGCTGCGCATGGCCGCAGGTGCGCTGTATAGTTATGACACCATCACACGAGATGGAAGCATGGGCACTGGCTGATCCCTCGGCAATCACTGACGCTTATGGATTCAAAGGCAGGCCCGAAACTTTGGGATTACCCGCTAATCCTCAACAAGCTGAGCGGCTAGTAGATCCCAAGGCAACGCTTATACAAGCCATTCAAGAAATTCGAGGCCGACGATCACCTGATAGGATGGACCAGCTTTACCCTGCCATTGCTCAAAGGCAGTCTATTAACTTGTTGAGGCAATCCCAATCCTTTTTAAATTTTGAAGCGAGGTTAAGACTGGGACTGGCAAATCTTGGCTGCCTCCCAATATGAAAATCTGGGGACACAATACCAATTAGTCTAAGCCCCCCGCCGCCTTCCCCAGCGCCTCCTGCGCCCAACTGTTCAAAATCTTGCCCGCCAGCTTTGCCGCAATCGCCGCCTGTGCGTGCAGTTCTGGCGAGACGCGGAACATCGGCTTGCCTGAATAGGGCTTTTCGGGCTGCCTGCTTGATACCAGATTGTTTCACACGAAGCCACGAAGGCACGAAGTAGCTGTGCAAACCGCAATCGTGAGTATGATTTTCCTGCGCTTTAAAGACTGTGCTTCGACAAGCTCAGCACGAACGGTGTTGTAGTATCGCCATTCTTCGTGGCTTCGTGGCTTCGTGTGAATCAAAAAAAGGAACCGCCGAGGCAGCCCCTATAGCTCATCCCCCTTCATCGGCAGCTCACCTTTCCCGGCCTTTGCCAAAATCTTTCGCGCAGCTGGGATATCTGCACGCGCCGCGCGTTCGGCAAAATAGTCGGCCGTGCGCAAAGCAGACAGCTTTTCTGCAACTGCAACATTGATCAGCTGGTTCAGCGCAACGCCTTCGGCCTCCGCAACCTTGCGGATTTCCTCAAAGAGCGAAGGCTGCAGCCTCAGGGCAAAATTGCTTTTCCTCATCGTTTATAACTCCAGCATGTGGACTGCATGTCCCGGCTTCCAAATTTCGATCTCAAACTTATTCATCGCTGATGCAAAATCTTTTGTGTTGAATGTCACCAACGCCGCCGCACTTCCGTTAATCGCTGTTTCCAACACCATGTCATCATCCGAATCACGCAATTGAGGCCGCCAGTGAAAGGCAAGCCGTACAGGATGGCAAATTGCGGCGACTGCGTCCAACAACACACCAATTTCGGCCGCATTCAATCCGGATGCTTCTAGATGCATGGGCCGCGTCATTACCGCTTCATATTCGATCAATAAATTGGTCGACACAACCAGTTCAAAGCGCCCATCGAGCGCAGCGTTCAAGAGTTTCCGCGATGCGCCACTATCGCTTCGGATCGCCGCAACCATAACATCGGTGTCAAGCACCAGCCTCATCGTTGCAGCAATATTGCATGTGATATCATTTGTCAATGGTGAGTCAAAAAAAGGGCCGCCGAAGCAGCCCCTTTCTATTTGGTCGTTCGCAAGTAGGCTTCGACAAGCTCAGCCCGAACGGTGTTTTGCTTAATCCTTTAAGAAATCAGGAACATGGTTGGGGTTTCCGCCCTCGCCACCTTCACCGCCACCGTCACGACGTGGGCCACGGTCACGTCCGCCGCCATCACGACGCGGGCCACGACCACGGTCTCCACCACCATCACGGCGGGGGCCGCGATCACCACGGGGACGATCTCCGCCTTCGCGGGGTTCACGTGGTGGGCGTGTGTCTTCGATTTCGGCGCCGGTTTCTTGATCGACCAAACGCATCGACAGGCGAACCTTGCCGCGTGGGTCGATTTCCAGAACCTTGACCTTTACGTCCATGCCTTCGCTGACAACATCGGTTGGTTTTTCAACGCGCTCATTCTTCATTTCGGAAACGTGGACGAGGCCGTCTTTGCCGCCCATGAAGTTTACGAATGCGCCGAAATCAACGATGTTGACGACTTTACCGTCATAGACTTTGCCGACTTCTG
>JAAFIB010000110.1 GCA_013297725.1 Sphingomonadales bacterium | reverse complement strand
AATTGGCCCTAAGTCTAAAACGCCATGGCTTGATCCAGCCGATCTTGGTCCGTCCGCACGCGCAGGGGTATCAGATTGTCGCAGGGGAACGACGCTGGCGTGCTGCGCAACGGGCGCAAATGCATCAGGTTAAAGCGATCATCCGCGATCTGTCCGATGAAGAAACGCTGGAAATCGCGCTGATCGAAAACATCCAGCGGCAGGATCTGAATCCTATTGAAGAAGCCGAGGCTTACCGGAAACTGTGCACCGATTTCGGCCATAGTCAGAACGAGCTGGCCGCGATCGTTGAAAAATCACGCAGCCATGTCGCCAATATGATGCGGTTGCTGGAATTACCGACTTTGGTGCGCGAACTGGTCATCGAGGGCAAGCTAAGCATGGGCCATGCGCGCGCTCTATTGGGCAGCGAGGATGCAGTCCGCTTGGCGGCTGTTGTCGTTAAACAAAAGCTATCGGTTCGCCAGACAGAGGCGCTTGTCAAAAAGAACAACGCTGGGACGCGCGCACAATCGGGCAACGCAGCTGCAACCAATGATGCCGATATCCGCGCCGTTGAAACGCATCTGGGCGACCTGTTGGGATTAAAGGTGCGAATCGTTCAGCAAAGTGCGGGTGGCGCAGGTGCCGTCACCTTTGAATATCGCAGCCTAGACCAGCTGGATATGCTGTGCCAGCGGCTTACCGGCGAACAATTCTGAACACTGTTTCGCGCAAATTAATCGCCAAAAAAACGCTAAGCTACTGATTTATAATGTCATAAAAATGACATAGAGTAATTTGTTAACCAAGCGCAGAAGCAAAAGCTTATCACATCACTGGCAAATAGGACGAAGAATGCAGTGGGGCATTCCATGAATTATTCGTCACGTAAGGGACCAGACTGATGTTGAATAAAATGAAAATCGTTCTTGCCGGTGCAGCTGCTGTAGCCGCTATGTCTTCTTCGGCTGCTTATGCAGACACAGAAACTGCGACTGCTACCGTAGAGGTACTGAAAGTTGTCTCGATTACCGCAGTTAGCAATCTGGACTTTGGTGTTGTTGCGGCTTCGACCGGTGGCGGCACAGTTACTATCGGCGCTTCTTCTGCTGCAGTACCCTCCGCTTCCGGCGTAACCTACATCCGTGGCGGCGCTGCGGCCAGCTTTAAAGTGTCGCAAGCAAGCAATGGCGAAGTGATTAAATTCTCGACCGGCAATATCAATGCATTGACCGGCGCTGGCGCAGATATTCCATTGTCAGGTTTGACGCTTTCGCAGTCGACTTTGACCTACAACTCAACGCTCGCGCTGGCTTCGCAGCCTGCGATCTATGTTGGCGGCACGATCTCGCTCGGCACCAACCAAGTTGGTGGCACCTATACAGGTTCGTTCGACGTAACTGCCGATTACCAGTAAGTCTTTCTTTGCGGCGCACCCCGCCGCAAGTCTGAAAGGAACAACCCCGGATGGCCTAGAGCTGTTCGGGGTTTTTCCATGTGCCGAACACAGTGTTAGTGGACCGCCAGCGAGTCGTTAGGGGGTTAGTAACCATGTGCTGTTAGTCCGTAATGGAGCAAAACCGGCATCCTCACGCCGGAATGGACCAGATCGGGTGAGTTAAAAACATGAATTTTATACGAAAAGTTTCGACATTGGCGTCTGCTGGATTGGCAACGCTGTCCTTGGCAATCGCTGTGCCGGCGCATGCAGCAGGCGATTTGTTGGTCGCACCAACGCGTGTGATCCTTGATGGTGCGCGCGGCACACAGGTGATTCTCAGCAATATCGGTTCCGAAGAAACTACGTATAGAATTTCACTTGAAATCAAACGGATGACACCAGCGGGTGAACTTGACGAGATCGATGCAGCTGCAACAACGGATGCCGAAAAAACCGCATTGTCGTTGGTGCGCTTTGCACCGCGACGCGTGACTTTGCCGCCCAATCAGCCGCAGTCGATTCGTATCGGGCTTAACCCAGTCGAAAATCTACCTGACGGTGAATATCGCGTGCACATGCTCTTTCGTTCGATTCCGAAGACTAAGCCCGTTGTTGATACACCTGAAACTGAGGGTGTGAAAATCGAACTAACCCCGCTTTACGGCATCGCTATCCCGGTTATTATCCGCAAAGGCCAATTGAGCGCCACCGCAGCATTGGCAAATGCGCGCATGGGCCGCGACGAGGTAGGGCCAGTGCTGCAATTCGATGCAACGCGAAATGGCAACCGTTCGGTCTATGGCGAGTTTCGCGTGATGAAGCCTGGCCAAGACAAACCAATTTTGGTGCAAAAGGGTCTCGCGATCTATCCAGAGATCGAACGCCGCATTGTCGAGCTGCAGCTGAATGCCGAGGAAGAAGCGGCGATCCGCGGTAACGAAGTGATCATCGCTTACCATGAAACGCCAGAAAATGGCGGCGGCATGATCACCGAACTGCGCACGGTCGTTCGCTAAGCAAGCAGAGCTAGCGCCAGAAGGCGACGGCGATGAAATCATTATTTTCCACTATTCACCAGAGCCTTATGGCTTTGGCACTCGCCACCGGAGCCATAACGGCCCCGGTGGCGCCTGCGTTTGCGGCAGGTTCGCAAGGTTCGTGGAAAGCCAATGATGACGACCAGTTGCTTCTAGACGTTAGTGTCGGCCGTTATCGTGTGGGCGACGGCGTTCGCGGCTATCAAACGAGTAGCGGCATTTGCGTCGATTTCGGCGATGTCATCATGGCATTTGATCTACCCGTCAGGCTCGACAAAAAGTCGCGCCGCGCAACTGGCTGGCTATTCGAAGAAAGCCGCACCCTCACCCTCGATCGTGAAGCCGGAACAGTACAAATCATGAACAAAAGTTCGGCGGTTGCCGCATCCGACATATACGACACGCCCGAAGGCTGGTGTGTTGATACCGATGTGCTTGCGCGATGGCTGAATGTCTCGCTGACGGCTGAGCTTAATGATGCAATGTTAGTGGTAAAGGCTGACCGTAAGCTGCCCTTTGAAATGGCCGAAGAGCGCAAGGAACGTGCGGCGAAAGTGCGGCCTGCTGTAACCTTCGATCTGAAAAATCTGCCACAGGCAAAGGATCCCTATCGCTTTTGGCGCACGCCGTCAGTTGACGTTGTGGCGTCAACCGGATTTTCTCGCCAAAACGGTGGGCAGACTAAATCCAGCACAAGCTATGACCTTTTTGCGAGCGGCGAGATCGCCCGTGCTTCGTTTGAAGCGCGACTGTCGTCGAATGACAAAGGCACGCCTGAAAGCCTACGCATCCGTGCCTATCGCACCAACGCGGAGGGCGGCTTACTCGGGCCGCTAGATGCAACGCACTTCGGGATTGGCGACGTTTCGCTGCCATCGTCCTTTCTTGGCAGTCAGTCGACATCGGGTCGCGGTCTATTTGTCACCAATCGCCCCTTGTCACGCCCTGATAATTTCGACCGGACCAGTTTCCGCGGGGAACTACCCGATGGGTGGGATGCCGAGCTGTATCGCAATGACTTGCTGATCGGTTATTTTCAAAGTCGCGGTGATGGCCGGTATGAATTCCTGGATGTAGCGCTGCTTTATGGACAGAACCGGATGGAGATCGTGCTTTATGGTCCGCAAGGGCAAATCAAGCGTGATGTGCGGATGATCCCGGTCGGCGCCAATTCTATCCCGCCGCGCGAAACCTATTACTGGGCCGGTGTTCAGGATGCAGGACGCGACCTGTTCAACTTTGGCGACAGCGATGTGCAGCCCTATAATGGCCTGCGCGGTGGCTTTGGCTTTGAACGCGGGCTGGACGCGAAAACCTCGATCGGTGCAGCAGCAATCAGTTCGGTCTATGAAGGCCGCCGCAGCAGCTATGTCGAAGGGATGGTCCGCCGCACAATTGGTCCAACTCTGGTTGAAATTGCCGCAGCGGCGAATATCACTGGCGGCTATGCTGTACGCGGGCAGATGTTGGGCCAATTCGGCAGTGCAGTTGTCGGCGCAGAATCGCTTTGGCAATTTGGCGGGTTCCGCAGTGAGCAAAATCCAGCGGGTCTGCGTTCCGAACATTCGCTATCGCTGAATCACAGCCTAAAGATCGGAACAAAATCAATACCTTATGGGTTTGATGTGACCTATCGTAGCTGGCAAAACGGCGGCAGCTCAATCTCGGCAAAGAGCCGTTTATCGTTTAATATCAAGAATATAACAGCATCGACCGATGTGATTTGGGAGCAGACCAAAGCTGCGCTTGGCAGCGATCCGCCACAAAAACTTGATGCACTGCTGCGTTTGAGCGGGCGTGTAGGTGGTCTTCGCCTACGCGGTGAGGCTCAATTTGGCCTAGCGGGCATCGATACCGGCTTTAAGGAGTCGCGCATTACCGGAGAATGGCGCGCGGATGAAAAGGCAAACTGGCGGGCAGAGCTTGGCTATGACGCCAAGAACAGCCGCACGCGCGCAAGTTTCGGCTATACGCGCCAGTTCGAAAAGTTCGCGCTTACTGGCCAAGGAACGGCTGGAACTGATGGTGCAGTTGCGGCGCAGCTGAGCCTTTCGTTTAGCCTTGGCCCCAATCCGCATCGCAAGGGTTTCCACATGTCGTCGGACAAGCTGGCATCAAGCGGTCAGGCAGCGGTGCTGGTATATCAGGATCTCAACGCCGATGGCATCCGGCAAAAGGATGAACCTGTTGAAAAAGGTGTAGAAATTACCGCCGGTACAAGGGGGCGGGGTAAGGCGACTGATGAAAACGGGCAAACCGTCATTGGTGCGCTTGAGCCGTATATGCCGATCCTGATCGGGATTGATGCAGAAAGCCTGCCCGATCCGTTTGTGCAGCCTGCAACAACTGGCATGGTGGTCACGCCGCGCCCGGGTGTGCCGGCAGTGGTTGAACTGCCTTTGGTATCGGCAGGCGAGATTTCGGGAACTTTGATACGCGACGGCGGGCGAACGTTAAGCGGCGTTGATATCGAGCTGCTCAATAAAAGCGGCCTGGTGGTGAAGGCAACGCGCACTGAATATGACGGGTTCTTCCTGTTTGAAAGCGTGCCTTATGGAACATATCAGCTGCGTATTGGCGCATTGGCCGCCAATGTTATTCGTGTGAATCCAGAAATCACTGCGCGCGCAGAGCTGAATTCCAAACTGGCCACCGTTGATCTTGGCCAAGTGGTTGTGCGTGATGCGACGCGGATTGCCGAGGGTGATGCATCGAAAGTTTCCGGTAAGCGGTAACAATCCTGTGTTACAATGCGAATATCCCGAATAGGATGTGTGCGCGTAGCAAGGGAGTTCGGCGTGGAGGATGCAAAGCCAGTTGTCATTCAGGAGACTGAGCCCCCCGCAGGCGGCGCGTTGGTCAAACGGCACCGGATTTCGACACGGCTTTGGCACTGGACCAATGCGTTGTCATTGCTGGTGCTGTTTATGAGCGGGCTGATGATCTTCAACGCGTATCCGCGTTTGCATTGGGGAGACAAAGGCTCGATCCATGATCCCGCTTGGCTGGAAATCGGCGGTGATAAAACGCGCGGTTATCTAAAACTGGGTGATAGCGAGATTCCCACTACAGGTGTGCTCGGCCATTGGCGCAATGCCGAGGGGGAGTTGCGCAACCGGGCGTTTCCTTACTGGACGACGATCCCGTCACGCTTTTCGCTGCCGGTGGCGCGCAACTGGCATCTGGCTTTTGCCTGGGTGCTATCACTCGTGCTGACGCTGTATATGCTGCGATCATTGTTTAACGGCCATGTCCGCAAAGACCTGCATATCCACCGCGCGGAATGGTCGCCGCGGCATATTTGGCATGATATCAAGGATCATGCCCGCTTGCGATTTCCAACCGGCGCTGCGGCGCTGAACTATAACATCCTGCAAAAGCTTAGCTACATCGGCGTAATCTTTGTGCTGCTGCCACTGATGATCGCGACCGGGCTTTCCATGTCGCCGGGTATGAACGCCGGAGTGCCGTGGTTGCCAGAATTGTTCGGCGGGCGACAATCTGCGCGCTCTGTCCATTTCATCTGTGCGTTTTTGCTGCTGGGTTTTTTCTTTATCCATATGGCGATGGTGCTGCTTGCTGGGCCGTTTAACGAACTGCGTTCAATCATTACCGGCTGGTACCGGCTGCCAACCGAGAAGGAGGTCGCAGAATGAGCCAACTTATCCTACCCCGCCGCCG
>JAAFIB010000011.1 GCA_013297725.1 Sphingomonadales bacterium | reverse complement strand
GTGTTGTGCTGGGGTTATCGGGCGGGATCGATAGCGCGATCTGCGCCGCGATTGCCGCCGATGCTTTGGGGCCGGACCGCGTGTGGTGCGTGATGCTGCCCAGCCGCTTCACCGGACAGTTGAGCCTCGATCTTGCCAGTGAGTGCGCCAAAATGATCGGCTGCCGCCTTGACACAATCCCGATTTCCCCCGCCGTTGACGCCTTTGACGAGATGCTGTCGGGCAGCTTTGCCGACGTCGAGGTTGATATCACCGAAGAGAATGTCCAGTCGCGTATCCGCGGTGTGACTCTGATGGCGCTGTCGAACAAATTTGGCCACATGCTGCTGACAACCGGCAACAAAAGCGAGATGAGCGTCGGCTATGCGACCATCTACGGCGATATGGCGGGTGGCTATAATCCGCTGAAAGATGCGTATAAGATGACGGTATTTGCGATCTCGCGCTGGCGCAATACCAATCGCTGCCGCATTGGCCTTGGCCCCGATGGTCCGGTCATCCCAGAGGCGATCATTACCCGTCCGCCCAGCGCCGAACTGCGCCCCGATCAAAAAGACAGCGACAGCCTGCCGGCCTATCCGGTGCTGGATGACATCTTGCTTGGGCTGGTTGAACAGGAACTATCGGTCGATGAAGTTACCGCACGCGGCCATCCACGCGAAGTCGTCGAGCGGATCGAGCGACTGCTCTACATTGCGGAATACAAACGCCGCCAAGCCCCCCCCGGGGTGAAGCTTGGAACACGCAATTTCGGTCGCGACCGGCGCTATCCCATCACCAACGCATTTCGGAGTGGGTGAACAATCCTGCTTCCTCCAAACCCAAATTTCGTCATTCCCGCGGAGGCGGGAATCCAACTCTCGCGGTCTAAATTTGTGCATCTGGTGTTGGACCCCCGCCTTCGCGGGGGTGACGAAGTTTAGGGAGGAGAGGTTAGGATAATGTGCGAAGTAAAGCGGCAAACCAGCCATCAGACCGATTCTGTTCCTTCCTAACCGGAACTCCAGCGACTCCCGCACATTCCAAACACCGCACTTGCGCGCCTTTGGCCGTTGCCAACATCTGCAAGTCGGCGGCCATCCGGTCAAACATCAGCTGCTGTTGCCACGCGGCATGTGCGAATAGGTCGGCTGGTGCTTGCGATTGTGCAGGTTGCGGCAGAAAAGCGCCCAGCAATCCGCTGGCAAAATCGGCTTGCGGATCGATGTAGCGGGGATGCCAATCACCCTTATCAAGCTTTGCCAACTTAGCCGCCTCGGCCAGCGCATCGTCAAGATCGCCCATGCGGTCAACCAAGCCCAATTGCCGTGCTGTGCCGCCGGCCCAGACACGGCCTTGGCCGATAGCATCGACCTGCTCGACTGTCTTTTTGCGCGATGTGGCAACGCGGGTCAGGAAATCGCGATAGCCTTTTTCGATCACACTTTGCGCCATGCGATCAAACACGGGGCTGACGCCGCCGAACACATCCGGCTCACCCGCAAGCGGTGTAGTTTTGACGCCATCGGAGGTAACACCCCATTTGGCGAGCGCATCACGGCCCGAGGGGATCACACCGAAAATACCGATGGAGCCGGTGATCGTGGACGGTTCGGCAAAAATTGTGGTCGCAGGCGTCGATACCCAATAACCGCCGCTCGCTGCAAGGTTCGCCATTGATACCACCACAGGCAGCTTTTTCTTCTTTGCTGCCTCCAACGCCAACCGGATTTTTTCTGACGCTGTTACAGATCCGCCTGGTGAATCCACGCGCAGGACGATTGCCTTTAGTTCGTCGTCTTCCAGCGCCTGATAAATCAGCTCAGCGATTGTGTCGCCCGCTGCTGTCCCTGGCCCCGCCTTGCCATCGACGATTTCACCCGCAACGGTTATGACACCAATCGGTGCACCATCATCGTCGGGGCTGTGCGCGGCAAGCAAAGCATCGGATTTGGTGGCCGCAAAACCGCCGATGGTCTCTGCGCGGTCCTTGCCCACTTTCGACGCGATATAGGTTCCAAACGCAACGCGGTCGCCAAGCTTATCAACCAAGCCGTTTGTTATCGCCAACTGCGCAAGATCGCCCTTCGCCGCCTCGGCTTGCCCGGCAGGGTCAGTCAACAACGCATCAAGCTTTGCCTTTGGCCGGGCCTTGGCAACATCGGCGCGCCACTGGCCCCAGATTTCGTCGTAAAAGGCTTGCGTTGCCTCTTTGGCTTCGGGCGATTGATCACTGCGCAGGAAAGGCTCGACCGCAGATTTATAGGTGCCGACGCGATAGACGTTCGCCTTCACACCCAATTGGTCGAGCAAGCCTTTGTAATACAGCCGCGACCCGCCGGGGCCAGTCGGCATAACACCGCCCAATGGATCAACCCAGATTTCGCTGGCATGCGCGGCAAGTTGATAGCCATCATCGCTATAGCCGGTGGCGAAAGCATAGACCGGCTTTCCCGCTTTTTTTACAGCATCCAGCCGGTCGCCAATCGCGGCAAGACTGGTCTGTCCGCCGCCCATAAAGCGGTCAAGGTCAAGCACGACAGCCTTTATCCGGTCATCACGCGCTGCCAAATCAAGCGAACGAATAATGTCGCGCTGACGAAACTCGCGCACCGGCACGCGTTGAGAAATCAGCGCATCTACTGGATCAAGCGCCGCAGGTTGTTCCGACACCACACCGTCAAATTGCAAATACAAAGCGCCATCGCGCACCACACCGGGATTGGGTCCGCTGGACAGAAATGCATAAAGCGCAAAGAAAAAGATCAGCAAAAACAGCAGCGCCAATCCATCCTTGATCACCACAAGGAACCGCCAAACGCTTTTCATAAATGCCATGCTGCTTTGCCTTTCGATACACGCCCTATGTAGGGCAGCGCGCGCAGCTTTCCAGCGGCAATTCGATCAAGCTGCATCACAGCTATACAAAACGAAGAAGCGAAAGGGGCCGATCCTATTGGAACGACCCCTTTCTTACATGGGTCAGCAGCCAAGGCAGCCGCTGCCGGGAGTGGAATTCCTGCTGTTACCAGCAGCCGCTCTCCCGAACGGAAATGCCCGACCCCTTAACTGAACCATGAGACATCGGATCACCTCCTTTCGATAGTTGAAAATGGATTGCGTGTTGCATCAGATTAACCTCCGCGAATCGGAAAGTGAATCAAACACCATCGCAAAACAAGACTTGAATTTTAATTTTTTTGCGGCAATTATCCCGCCTCTTGTTTGGGGCCATCTGGCCCCTTTTTTGTGCCTAAAGCTAAGCTCGGCAATCCTCGGTTACGCGGCCAATTTCTGACCAGACAGGGATGGCGATGTTCTGCGCCCCTGCAAGCTCCAACGCTATCCGCCCGCGGCTGAATGCCATGGCATCAAGCACAGAATCGCTGACACCGATTTCGCTGACCACATAGGATGGCTGGGTGCCCGTTGGCTGCATAGCCACGGCCTTTGATGTAGAACTTGTCCGCACAGTCATGCTGCCGCCCGCTGTTCCAGCACGCGACAGATAAACCCGTGCACGGCCTTTATCGCAGCGCAGCATGACAATCGCATCTTTCCCCGGCGCGCCAAAACGCGCAATCGAACCACGGTCGTCTTTCGCATAGCTCCAGCTGCCGTCGGCCATCGTCCAATCTGTCCAATGGCCCGCGGGTTGCGTAACCGCCGGTTTAGAAATCGGCGGCGGCGGAACCAATATTGTCGCTTTAACCGGCGGCGCAACGGGAGGGCGCGGCGCAGCTTGCGGCGCGACACAGGTCGTCAGCGAAAAAGCAGAGGCCGCACAAAGGATCAGGAGTCGCATGTGCACCTTATGGCCAAATGCGAAGCGCCGCGCTAGGGCCAACAGCTATGAAGCCCGCAAAAATCCGGATAGACCAATTGCTTGTCGAACAAGGGCTTGCCGACAGCCGAACCCGCGCGCAGGCGTTGATTATGGCTGGCTTAGTCATGTTGGGCGACAAGCGCGCGGAAAAGCCCGGCCAGCAAGTCGCCGAGGACGCCGAAATTACCGTCAAGGGGCAGGATCATCCATGGGTTTCGCGCGGCGGGGTAAAGCTGGCGCATGCGTTGGAGACATTTGCGATTGATGTGGCCGGCACGGTGGCCATTGATGTCGGGTCGTCAACCGGTGGCTTTACCGATGTGCTATTGAGCAAAGGCGCCGCCAAAGTATTCGCCGTCGACAGTGGCACTAACCAGCTGGCGTGGAAGCTGCGCGCCGATGATCGCGTCATTGTGCATGAACAAACTAGCGCGCGGATATTGACTGAGCAGCATATCACCGAACCCGTTGACATGATCGTGTGCGACGCAAGCTTTATCAGCCTGTCCAAAGTGCTTGAACGGCCACTGTCCTTTGCCAAAAACGGCGCGCAGTTGGTGGCACTTATCAAGCCGCAATTCGAGGCCGGGAAGGCCGAAGTTGGCAAAGGCGGAGTTATCCGCGATGCAGTGGTCCATAAACGGGTCTGCGACGAAGTTCAGGGCTGGCTAGAAAGCATTGGCTGGTCAGTGCAGGGCTTAACTGAAAGCCCGATTACCGGACCAAAGGGCAATGTCGAATTTCTGGTGTGGGCGGTGAAGAGCTAACGTCGATCAAAACCCGACAAACACCGCCGCTTCCTCAACCGACTTCCGTTCCGAAACCACTGCATTCGCTGGAAAACTTTCCTCGGGCCAGCCAAGCGCGATGCTTTTCATAATTATCTGATCGTCCGCAATGCCGGCATGTTCGCGTACCACCGGCGATTGCATGATGCCTTGGCTGTTGATCACAGCACCCAGCCCGCGTGACCATGCGGCGTTGACCAACGCAGTTGCAACCGCGCCGCAATCAAACGGTGTATCGTCGCTGCCATCGCAAACCTTGTCATAGGTGATGATCACGCACACCGGTGCATCAAACTGGCGGAAACCGCGTAGCACCCAATCTTGACGTTGTTCCGCGTTATCGCGAGCGATGCCCATTGCGGCGAACAATTGCTTGGCGACACCGATTTGCCGTTCACGGTGCTGTCCTTCAAACGCGTTACCAGTGCGGAACTCGCGCGATTGCGGCACACCCGCAACCATGCGTTCGGTATTACCTTTGCGAATGCGATCCAGTGGCTCGCCAGTAATCACATAGAAATTCCATGGCTGCGTATTCATCGACGAAGGCGCGCGCATGGCCAGCGTAAGAATTTCCTCGATCAGTTTTTGCGGCACGGGATCGGGTTTATAGCCGCGTATGCTCCGCCGCCCCATGATTACGTCGTCAAATTCCATTGATAATCCCCAATATGCTTTTCAGAGCGATAGCGGGGTTAAACCATCAGGCCAAGTCCAACCGGTGCAGATCGACACCAATGGCATAGACCGCTTTGCCCCCGCCTGACTTTGGAATGAGGCGGATCTTGTTGACCGCTTTTCCAAATTCGATGCGTTTCCAGCTTTTGCCGCCATCCGCCGTTTCAAATCCGCCTTTGGTTGTGCCAACCCAGCCGCGTTTCTCATCGGTAAAGCCAATGCCGAATTCGCGAATGCCAGCCTCGTCAACTAGCGGTAGCTCTTTCCAGCTTTTGCCGCCATCCATGGTTTTAACGATCACACGTTTATTGCCTGCTGCCTCGTCATAGCTTTGCACCGTTGCATAGCCAACTTTGCGCGACGGCCAGTTCATCTTCCAGGCGTTTTCCATTTTACGGTTCGATCGCCACACCGGCTTCCAGCTTTTGCCCGCATCATTGGTCATCAGGATCAGCGCGTCACCCTCGCCGGTGTCTGACAGGCCCGAGGCGCAAACAAAACCGGTTTTTGCATCGTGGAATTCAACGTCCAGGATCATTCCGGCGTACGCCGTCAAGTCGATGACTTTCCAGCTGTTGCCATCATCCTCTGATCGTAACATCATGGCATTGCCGCCAACACGGCCCGCAGCGGTGACAATATGGCTGGTCCGCATTTCGCCCTGATAGATGCGTTTGACGGGCAGGATATCAATGCCGCAAATACCCGCCACTTTTTCAATGCCCGGCGCGGTGATAGCAGCCCATGTGACGCCGCCATCTATCGTTTTATACAGCGGGTTTTTGTCCGTTACGCCGGGATAATAATCGGTGCCGACATTGCCGAGATAGCCAACCTTGTCATCGAGAAAACCCAATGCGCGGATGAAGGTTCCGGGCTGATCCCATATCTTGGTCCAGCTCTCGCCAGCATCAATCGTGCGATACAGCTTGCCCTCTCCATTTCCGTACCAGCCGGTCATCGCATTGACGAAGCTGATATCGTCCTGCTTGCCTTTATAGGGAACTGTCGGAAGTTTCTTCCAAACAGGTGCGTCGGCGGCAAAGGATGGGCGGGCCATCGTTGCGGCCAGACCTCCGGCCAGACTTCCCGCAAGCATCAGGCGGCGTGAGATTTTCTGCATGTTCGACTCCCCGATAAATGCAGGAAGAATGGCTGTGCTGCGGTCGGGTTACAAAGCTGCTTTCGTTTTCAGGTCGATATCGTTCGACAAATAGCGTCAGCTAGGCTGGTCCTTTATCGCCTCAATCTCGCCCTCTAGCCGCGTGTAATCATCACACGCCTTATCATCGCCATCTGCGCACTCTTCGCGCGCTTTGTCACGTTTGCGCGATAGCTTGCCTAGGCTTTCTTCGCGTTTGCGAATATCGCGACCGCGTTTTTCATCGGCTTCCGACTGGCTGGTCGTCATGACATCGGCAGTTTTCGACACGACCTTAACAGGCAACGTCACGACCTCTTTGATGACAGAGGTCACACAGCCACCAAGCAAAAGCGGTAACGCGAGCAGTGCAAACTTTATCATATTATCCTCTCGACCCGGAAAACGTTTGCGCAGTTAGCAGCAAAAGCCTGCATTGTCCCTGAACGGAACATGATTTTACCATTTTGTCTATCGCGAGCTGACCAAAAATCAGCAGAATTAAACAAAATCACCGGACATGCTCGACATAGCCTGAATTTAAAGCGAAAGAGCGAGCATGTCTGGACATAAATCCCAACGCCGTCGGGGTGCGGCGCAAACCAGCGGCAATCCCAAATTCTGGGGCCGCCACGCCGTTATGGCAGCTATTGAAAATCCCGAACGACGCATCATCAAAGTCTGGGGTGTCAGGGAAACGCTTGCCGCGTACGACCTGCCATCGGACCTGCCGGTTATCTATTGCCAGCCCACCGACCTTGCGCGCTTTGTTCCCAAAGACGCGCCGCATCAGGGGATCGTGGCCGAAATCGCGCCGCTAGAGGACGTATGGCTGGGCGATATATTAGAGGAACATGAAGGCGATCCGCGCCCGATCCTGATCCTTGATCAAGTTACCGACCCGCATAATGTCGGCGCGATTTTCCGGTCCGCTGCTGCCTTTGATGCCATCGCTGTCGTGACGCAAGACCGGCATGCTCCACCCGAATCAGGTGCGCTGGCAAAGTCGGCCTCTGGCGCATTAGAGGTTGTGCCGTGGGTTCGCGTTGTCAATCTGGCCCGCGCGCTAGAGGAAATTGCCGAGCATCAATATTGGCGCATCGGCCTTGCAGGCCACGCCACAGTCACTTTGGACGAAGCACTTGCACCAACCCGCAACGCGCTTGTGCTGGGGGCAGAGGGCGAGGGTATGCGCCGGAATATAGAGGAGCATTGCGACCAGATCGCAAAGCTGCCAATCAGTGACAGAATGGAAAGTCTGAATGTTTCCAACGCCGCAGCGGTTGCGCTTTATGCTGCCGCAACAAGGAAGGATGCCTGAATGAAGTTTAAACACTACGCCGCTCTTGGTCTTGCCTTTGTCGCACCGATGAGCCTTTCGGGCTGCTTACTGCTTCCCGGCGAATTTGTGTCGGATATGACGATCCTGAAATCAGGCGAATTCAGCTTTTCGTATAAAGGCGAAATCCAATTGGTCGGCCTTGCCAATTTGTTGAAAAACGAATTGGAAGGCGAAGCCGTGGAAACAGCCGAGTTCGAAGCGACCTGTTACGGTAAAGCGCCGGACGCAACCACCAAAGAAGAAGCTGCAAAAGAAAAGAAGAAAGAGGCCGCTAAGCAAAAGGCCCAAAGCGATTCCTATGCCACCGAAGCGGCCCTTGGCACAATAACGGGACAGCAAGGATCAACCGCAGCATCGCGCACTTCGCAAGAAGATTTCTCGCTGAACCAAGATAAAGAGGCAGGCGAAGGAACCGAAGAAATTCCTGAAGAATCCGCTGGTGACGCAGTCGCTGCAGCTGGAGCCGCAGCAGCAGAAGCCGCCGAAGATGTAGAGGCCGAGCTTGAGGACGAGTTCGAAGAACGCGACTGCACCGAGCTGGAAATCGCTGAGCAGAAAAAAGAGTGGGACGATGGACAGGTCCGCCGCAAAAAGGAAAAAGAGCAAGCCAAGAAAATGTTCGCAGCATTGCTTGGCGGCGTAGATCCCGATGATCCAAAAAGCATTGATCGCTTCACCAAAGAAGTCGAACGGCTTGCGGCGTGGAACAAGGTTGAACATATCGGCAATGGCGTGTTCAAAATCGATTATTCGACCAAAGGCCGTCTGGCCGATGACTTCGCATTCCCCGTGATCCCGCGCTATGCTTTGGGCAATCCGATGATCCATATCAGCCGCTGGGATAATGGCCGGGTACGGATAGAGGCGCCGACGTTCCACAATGACCCCGACATGTCGATGGCGGCGCTGATGGGTGCTGGCGGGATGATGCCGGGAATGGGCATGAAGGGCAAAAATGTTGATCCGTTGGAGGTGAAAGGCACCTTCACAATCCGCACCGACAGCAACATCTTGGCCAATAACAGCGAAGAAGGACCAAGCGATAGTGGCGGCCTGCAAGTGCTGACATGGGATATTGGTCCGCGCACATTCGGTCCGCCAATGGCTTTGTTGAAACTGGTTAAGTAAACCGGTGGGCCTGACTGCGGAGCAACTGAACGCATCCCTTGATGCATTGGCGAAGCGTGAAAAACGCTTTGCCGCCGCATTGAAAGCCACCGGCTATCCGGAACCGCGCGTGCGGGAGCCCGGCTATGCGACCCTGTTGCGCACTATCGTTGGTCAACAGGTCAGCGTCGCAGCGGCGGCCTCTGTCTGGAACAAGCTGGAGGCGTTGATTGGCGAAGGCTGCGCACCCGAAAAACTAATCGAGCAAGACTTTGATGCGTTGCGCGCTTGCGGACTTAGCCGCCAGAAACAGGGCTATGCTCGCAGCCTTGCAGAGCTGGTAATATCGGGCGCGCTGCCGCTTGATGCGCTGCCGGCGGACGACGAAGAAGCGATCACGTATCTGACGCAGGTTAAGGGCATTGGCCGCTGGTCAGCCGAAATCTATCTGTTGTTTGCCGAGGGACGCGGCGACATTTGGCCAGCGGGTGATCTGGCGGTTCAAGAGGGCGTAAAGCGAATATTGTGCCTTGCCGAACGCCCATCTGAAAAGGCGATCCGCGAGATGTCAGAAGGCTGGCGACCCCATCGCGGAGCCGCGGCGATCTTTACATGGCACGTCTATGCCGACGGATTTGAGGCGATTTAGGGTTCAAGTCAGAACCCGGCGCCTTACTTCCGCTTTGCCATCATCAGCTGATCAATGGGCGCGGCAGCCGTGCCAACACGTTCCAAATGCGGATAGCGCATACCGCCCGCATACAGGATGTCGACGGTTTCAAACCGGTCGCCGCGCTGGACGATCAATTGGATCGGCTTGGTCCCACCTTTTGCCGCTTTGATCGCATCGCTCAGCCCGTCTTTGGTGTAACCGATGCCATTGACCGCCAACAGCTTTGTTCCGTTAACGATCCCTGCCATAAACGCCGGGCTATTCCACATAACCGAACCAATTTTGGCTTCTTTATCAATCACCAACCCCAAGGAATGCGTTAGGTCAAGGTTCGACCCTTCCTTCATCCGTTCCTTGTCATAAACATTGGGTTCTGCTTTCCAGACCAGCCGATAGCCGCCCTTTTCAACACCGCCCAATGGCGCGGGCTGGCCAGATTGGCGCATGCGTTCATCCAGAAACTTTGCCCAGTCATAGGGCTGAACCTTGTTCAGTTCGGCGACAACAGTTTCAAACGTATAGGTCTGCACACCCCAGTCGCCATCGCGGACGCCAAAAAAGCCGCGGGCAAAATCATCGAGCGAGCGTTTGCCTTTCGACAATTGCCGGATCGTCATGTCCGCATCAAGCCAGACCAATGACCCTTCATTGTAATAATCTTCGCCGCGTGCCCAGCTGCTGTTCGGTTTAGCCTTGCGTGCGGCAAAGATCGGATCGTGCGTGGTATCTTCGACGCTGCGCCATTCGCGGCCCGGCTGTTCACTGTAATAACCCGCCTGCCGCGCCCATTCGCCCAGCACCATTTCGGGCGTCTGCATGCCGGATCGTGCCGCGAGCACCAGATCCCAGTAACTCGTCTGCCCTTCATACACCCACAGCAGATTGTCGCGCATCGGTGTGCTGTAATCGGGGGTCCACACTGCGGCGGGACGGCGGAATTTGCCGTTCCAGCTGTGCACCAATTCATGCGGCAACAGGCCGCGCTCGCTGCCATTATCGGCCCATTCAACGAAGTAATCTGTCTCGCGGCTGTTTTCGGAACTGCGATGATGTTCAAGGCCGACGCCGCCCAATTTCTCGGTCAGCGCGAGCAAAAATTCGTACCGGTCGAAATGTTTGGAACCAAACAGCTGGATAGTCTCGTCCACCAGCGCCTTATGCACCGCAATCTGTTCAGGCTTTGCCTCCAGAAACTTTGCCGCATCGGCCCAGACGTTCAGGGTGACTTTGTTGCCCAAATCCCATTTGCGGTAATGCAATCCGGCGAACAGCGGACTGTCGATAAAGGTTTCATAATCGGTTTCGGCATAGTCAATGCGATTGCCGCTGACCTTGGCACCGTCCAAAGCGGCAACACCGGTCCAACCCTGCGGCAAAATCACCGACGGACGGATGCGAATTTGCCGCGTGAAATGTCCTGCGGGATACAGCGACACTTGTTCCCACTGCACATTCATCATTTCTGGCGTAACCACGATGCGGCCCTCGCTATCGCGCACTGGCGACAGGAATTGATAGCTTGCCTCCAGCGTTTTTGCGCCCTCGGGGATGTTGAGGTGAAACGCATAAACCTGTGTCGGATCGCGTTCCCATGCAACAGGTGCGCCGTTTGCGCTGAATTTCAGCCCGGCTAATTCCGCCAGCGCGCCGCGCGGGCCATGCTTGCCTGGCAACCATTGCGGATAAAGCAGCGTCAGTTTCTTGCCGGGTTCCACAGGGATTGTTTGCCGCACCTGAAAAATGGCGCGTTCAATATCGGTTGTATCAACTTCCAGCGTCATCGCGCCCGGCGCATAAGGCGCATCCACCGGCTTAGGAACGGTATCGGCGACCGATACAGGTTGCGGGCGGCTGTTCTGCGCAGCGGCGGGAAAGGCGAGCGAAAGTGCCGCAATGGCGGCGAGTGTAATGCGTGACGACATCATCAATCTTTGCCGCGCAATATTCGATACGTCTAGCCCTATTCCCCACCCCCGAAAAACCCGCTAGGACCACTCGCAATATGGCTAAAATTCAGACCCCCCAAGCAGTGCGCGGCACGCAAGATATGTTCGGCGAAACCGAGGAGCGGTTCGCACATGTCATATCGACGTTTGAACGGGTGCGGCGTTTGTACGGGTTTAAGGGGCTGCAACTGCCGGTGATCGAACCGACCGCTGTGTTCTCCCGCTCACTGGGTGAGGCGACCGATGTTGTTTCAAAAGAAATGTACACGTTTGAGGATCGCGGCGGCGACAGCATTACGTTGCGGCCAGAATTTACCGCCGGAATTGCGCGCGCGTATCTGACCAATGGTTGGCAACAGCACGCCCCGATGAAAGTGACGACGCACGGGCCGTTGTTCCGGTACGAACGCCCGCAAAAGGGGCGCTATCGGCAGTTTCACCAGATTGACGCCGAGATTATTGGTGCAGCCGAACCGCAGGCCGATGTTGAGTTGTTGGTGATGGCGGACCAGTTGTTGCACGAACTGGGCATCAATGCCAATGACTCTGGGGCAGTTACGCTGGAGCTGAATACGCTGGGCGACGTTGCCAGCCGCGATGCATGGCGCGCGGCGTTGGTTGCTTATTTCAACGACCATAAAGCTGCGTTATCCGAAGACAGCATTGCAAGGTTAGAGAAAAATCCGCTGCGTATTCTTGATAGCAAGGATATGGGCGACCGCGCCATTTGCGAAGCTGCACCATTGATCGATGTGTATCTGAGCGGTGAAGGACAGGATTTCTTTGGCGCTGTTACCGCCGGATTGGACGCGGCAGGAGTCGCATGGACGCGCAACGCAAAGTTGGTTCGCGGCCTGGATTACTACCGCCACACCGCGTTTGAATTCACCACCGACCGATTGGGCGCGCAAGGCACTGTGCTGGGCGGCGGTCGCTATGACGGGTTGATCGAGAATTTGGGTGGACCTGCAACGCCAGCTGTGGGCTGGGCTGCTGGGATAGAGCGGTTGGCGATGTTGATTGATGCGCCGGAGACCGATGTCGTAAAGGTAGCTGTGGTTGTTGAGCACGAGGTGGCGATGGCCTCAGCACTAAAGGCAGCAAAAATACTCCGCAGCAACAACATCGCTGTAGATTTCTTTGCGACCGGATCTCCGCGAAAGCGTTTTGACCGTGCGACAAAATCTGGTGCGGAGGGTATCGTCGCCTTTGATCGTGGCCCAATTGAAGGCACTGCGTTAATGAAAGTTAGGGCGGACGAGGGGCAACCACTTGCCAAAAAGCTAAGCGAAGTTCTGGAAGACTTCCAGTGACTGGGCTAGCAATCAATATCCCCGAACACTGTCACCCTGAACTTGTTTCAGGGTCCATTTTGCCTCTCATACCATCGGTTTCGGTTGCACGATGGATGCTGAAACAAGTTCAGCATGACGAAGTTCTGAGTATTGGACTTAGTGCCTTCGTGGCTTCGTGGCTTCGTGCGAGTCATTCTTCGGACTTTGGCACATGACCCAAATATCCCCCCAACGTATCGCCCAAATCGAGGCACGGTTTGCTGAGCTGGAGGCGCGGATGGCGTCTGGCACGATGGAGGGTGACGCGTTTGTTACTGCCTCCAAGGAATATGCCGAGATCGAACCTGTTGCCAAAATGGCAAAGGAGGTCCGCCGTCTGCGCGCCGAGATGGAAACGCTCGATACGATGGCCAAAGACCCGTCCGCCGACACCGAGCTACGCGAGATGGCAATCGAGGAATTGCAGGAAGTTGCGCACGCCAAGCAACTCGCCGAACACGATCTCGCTATCCTGCTGCTCCCCAAAGACGTTGCAGACGAACGCAGCGCGATGCTGGAAATCCGCGCTGGCACTGGCGGCGATGAAGCCGCATTGTTCGCAGGCGACCTGTTCCGCATGTACGAACGCTATGCCCAGTCACAGGGCTGGAAAGTCGAAGCAATCTCTATGAGCGCGTCCGACGTCGGCGGTTTCAAAGAAGTGGTCGCGTCGGTTTCGGGTGCAGGCGTTTTTGCGCGGTTAAAGTTTGAAAGCGGCGTCCACCGGGTGCAGCGCGTTCCTGTCACAGAAAGCGGCGGGCGTATCCACACCAGCGCAGCGACCGTCGCGGTGCTACCCGAGCCAACCGAGGTCGACGTCCATATCGAAGATCGCGACTTGAAGATCGACGTGTACCGCGCATCGGGAGCAGGCGGGCAGCATGTTAACACCACGGACTCCGCCGTGCGGATTACCCATGCGCCGACCGGCATCGTCGTCACATGCCAAGATGGCCGCAGCCAGCACAAGAATAAGGAAAAGGCGATGCAAGTCCTGCGCGCCCGCATCTATGAAAAACAGCGCGACGAACTAGACGGTGCCGAGGCCGAAGCGCGCAAAGCGATGGTGGGATCGGGCGACCGCAGCGAACGCATCCGCACCTATAACTTCCCGCAAGGCCGCGTGACCGACCACCGGATCAACCTGACGCTGCACAAGCTGCCGGAGATACTGGAAGGGCCGGGGTTGGCGGAGATGGTCAACGCGCTGATCAGTGAAGATCAGGCTGAGCGGCTGGCTGGGTTGGCTGGCTAATTCCTCTCCCCTTGCGGGAGAGGATACGAAGCGTTGCCAGCTTGCTGGCTACGGGAAGTTGGAGAGGGGTTGGGTGCCGCCACACCCCCTCTCCCTGCCTGCTGCGCAGGCTGTCCCTCTCCCGCAAGGGGAGAGGGTTTAGAGTTTTAACCCCTCATGATCCAACCTAGGCAGCACATAGCGCGCAAACATGTCGCACTCATTGATATGCGGATAGCCCGACAGGATAAACGCTTCGATCCCCAGCGCCTGATACGCTTTCAACTTGGCCAGCACCTGATCGGGGTCGCCAACAATCGCCGCGCCGCAGCCTGACCGCGCACGGCCAATGCCAGTCCACAGATTGTCCTCTATATAGCCGTCATTCGCCGCCGATGCTTCGCGCAACTCGGTTTGGCGCGCGACGCCATAGGTCGCGGTGTCGAGTGACTTCTGCCTGATCGCCTCACCCTGTTCGGCATCCAATTTCGACAGCAAGCGATTGGCATAGTCGCGCGCCTCGGCTTCGGTTTCCCGCACAATCACATGCGCGCGGAACCCGTATTTCAGGGTCCGACCAAATGTCGCAGCACGCGCGGTCATATCGGCGATCAGATCCCTCGCGCCCTGCAACGTTTCTGGCCACATCAGGTATACGTCGCAACCCTCTGCTGCCGCGGCCCGCGCTGCTGGCGATAGGCCGCCAAAATACAGCGGCGGGCATTTGCCGCTGACTGTTTTCATCCGCGGCGGGTCAATGTCGATCTGATAATGCTCGCCCTGATGGTTCAGATGTTCGCCGTTCAGCAAAGTCTTCAGGATCAGCATCGCCTCGACAGTGCGGCGATAGCGGGGTTCGCTATCCATCTTGTCCCCCGGCAAGTCGGAGGAGATGATATTGATGTTCAGGCGTCCCCCTGCAATCTGATCAAGCGTCGCGATCTGCCGCGCCAATTGCGGCGGCCAAGCCTCGCCAATACGCACCGCCATCAGCAGTTTGATACGCGACGTTAGCACAGCAATCGCGCTGGCAAAGGCGGTAGTATCAAGACCCAGCGCATAGCCCGATGGCAGTAGGATATTGTCAAACCCACCTTTTTCCGCATTCAGCACGATGTTGCGGCAATGCTCCCAGCTGGACGCCAGCATCGGATCGGGTTGCCCCAGAAATTCATAGTCATCGTCGCAAAGCGCAGAGAACCAGCTGATCTCAAGCTTACCAGTCATGGCCCCATCACTCATGGCAGCGGCACTCCGCGAGCAGCGACCAGCACCGCATACCAATCGGCACGGGTCCACTGGATTTTGAACGCATCCGCCGCCTCGGCAATCCGCGCCGGATTTTGCGAGCCGACAATTGGCACTGGCCGGGCTGGATGCGCCATGATCCAGCTGTACGCCGCCGCTGTCCGCGACACACCGTGCGCCGCTGCAACACCCGAAAGCGCGGCTGCCACGGCTTGCTCACGCTGATCTTTTGGATCAGCAATCCGCCCGCCACCCAATGGCGACCATGCCAGCACCGCCATGTCCATCGCCATCGCTTGATCAAGCTCACCATTCTCGACCGTGTCAATACACAAGGGCGACAATTCGGGCTGTGTCGAAACAATCGGCACAGGGCAAAGCTGCGCCAAAGTTGCAATCTGTGCCGTCGTAAAGTTCGACACGCCAAAGGTGCGCACTTTGCCGGCCTTAACCACATTCTCAATCGTCCGCGCAATTTCCGATGGATGCGTCAGGATATCGGGGCGGTGAATCTGCCACAGATCGACCTGATCGACCCGCAACCGGCGCAGGCTGTTATCGATGGCTTTGGTCAGATATTCGGCACTGCTGTCATAGGGCACCGGCGGGGTAATTCCGCCCTTAGTCGCCAGCACCATCCGCCCGCGCAGGTCGGGATTTTCGTTGAACACTTCACCCAGCAGTTCCTCCGCCGCGCCAAAACCCTGTTCACCAAAACCATAGATATCGGCGGTGTCGAACAAAGTGATCCCGGCATCCAGCGCCGCATGCACCAGCTCTGTCGCTGCCGCCACATCTTGTCCGGCAAAGCGCCACATGCCCCAGGCGAGACTGGAAATTTCAATGCCGCTGCTGCCAAGTTGGCGGGTAGCGGGTGTATTGGGGAGGTTGCTCATTGGTTTTCTGTCTTCTTTCTGAGGGTAAGCATTTTGGTTCGGGGGGCCGCGATGGATTCGCGGGTGATCAATTCATGCGGCAAACGGCGATGTTCTAGCCCGCCATCGCCAAGCAGTAATTGCGTGGCAGTGTCGGCCAGATCGCGGACCGGTTGGCGGATGGTGGTCAGCGGCGGCCAGACGACTTGCGCAAGGGTCGTATCATCAAAGCCTGCCACCGAAAGCATTTCGGGAACCGGCACATGATAGCGATGCGCAACGGCGAGCACACCCGATGCCATATCGTCGTTCGAGGCAAAAATCGCAGTTGGCGGATTAGGCAGGTTCAGGAATTTCTCCGCCGCAGCTTTGCCACTGTCAAAATCAAACTCGCCCGGTTCAACAAGGTCTGCGGCATAGGCGATGCCGGCCCGTTCCAACGCGCGGCAGTATCCAGAGAGCCGGTCTTTACTGGCCAGATGGTTTTCATGACCAATGATAAAGCCGATCCGGCGATGCCCGGCATTGATCATATGCGTCGTCATGTCATCCGCCGCCTGCACATCGTCCATGAACACCGAACTGGTCAGCGCATGGTTTGTGCCCGGCGAAATGCGAACGAACGGCATGTTCAGCGCCTCCAGCGTGTTGAGCACCGCGGCGCAATCGGTAACGGGCGACGACAGGATCACACCGTCAACATGCGTTTCGCGCACCATGCCGCGCACCTGTTCGCCGATTTTAGGGTCAGCCACATCCACCGGCTGCGCGATCAGCCGCAACCCCTCGGCATTACACCGATCCCAACAGCCCATCATAATCTGATGCATATAATGCGGCGAGTGATTGTCATAAATCAGCGCGACTTGCCCCGATTTCGTTCCTGCCAAAACCCGTGCGGCAACGCTGGGATGAAAGTTAAGCTCGGTCATCGCCGCCTCAACTTTTTCGCGCATCTTAGTGCTGACATAGGGATGATCGTTCAGCACGCGGCTGACAGTTTTGACCGCAACTCCGGCCAGCGCCGCGACATCACGGATATTCGCCCTTTCCCCCATCAGCCAAACTCCCTTTGCAGTTCAGCGAACAGCCAAGCGAAGCTGCTGTCAAGGCGATACGCCACAGGGGGTTTGCCATGCGGGGCGTCAAACCATGTCGTCCCCGGGCTCAGCGGTTTGCCGCTCCATAGATCAGCCCAGCCTTCGTCGGGGATGATAACATCGCGGCCCATTACGCCCGCCTCGATTACTGGAGCGACCATCAGGTCAGCACCATAGAGATACTGGTCCTGCACCGCATGATACTCAGGCGCGTCATAGTGCAGAAACAACGGCCGCTGTGCAGGCAGGCCAGTTGCTTGCCCCTGATCCAGCACATGCCGCACATAGGGCGCTAGACGCGCATGGATTTGGCTCATCCGCGCAAAATGGGCAAGCAGTTCGGGAGTTGAATCGATCTGTAGATTATCATCGGGCCGGTTGCCCTCATGACTGCGCATCACCGGCGTGAAGGCGCCGAGGTCGATCCAGCGGTGCAGCAATTCCTCTGTGCGGATATTGCCGTGCAGGCTGGTATAACCGCCGACATCGTGGTGACTGACCAGATTGCCGAGGAGGCCAGAGGAAAGCGCAGCGGTGATCGTCGTGCCGATGCCATCATGACGGCTGAAATCGACACATTGGTCGCCCGCCCACAACAGCGGGCAATGCGCCTGAACACCGGAAAATCCAGCGCGCATAAAGAACACAGTCTCGCCGGTTTTTCCCCGCCGCGCAATGGCATCGGCATTGACCTTGGCCCATAATACTGGCCAGCGGTTATGCGCCTCCATCGGGTCGCTGCCATCGAGCAGGCGGATATCGGTGGGCAGATATTCGCCGAAATCGGCCATCCATCCGGAAAGACCAAAATCGAGCATCTCGCGTCCGATCACGCGGTCAGCAAACCAGTCGCACGCAGCAGGGTTAGTGAAATCGACAACGCCGCAGTCGAATTCTCCAAAGTCGACAAGTGCAACATCGTCGCTGTCAAGTTTCAACGCGAAATAGCCAGCCGCTGACCCTTCCGCAAACATCGCGGCGTCATTGGCGATATAGGGGTTCACATAGCCCAAAAAGCGAATGCCGCGTTCAGCCAAAGACGCGATCTGCGCTGGCAAATCGGGATAGCGCGCAGCATTCCACTGCCAGTCCCAGAACAGGCGGCGGCCAAAGCTGGTCTGGCGGATGCCGACCCAGTCTTCGCACCACAGGCCGCTGATCGCGACACCCGCGTCTGCGTATTTTTCCAGCCGCGCAAAGCTTGCCTCACCCTCTTTTAGGCCCACAATCGCGCCGCCGATTGCCCAATCGGGAAGCGGTGCAGGTTTGCCGAAACGGTCCGAAAGTGCACCGACCAATTCGGGCAGAGTATCGCTGGCGAAGAATTCCAACGACAGCTGGTTCGTCCAACATTCGTAAGTCGATACGCCGTCCGTGCTTAGGTCCAGTGCAGACCAATGCGTGCAATTGCTGTGCACTGCATAATGGGCCGAGCTTAGCCATGTTGGTTGCGGATAATTGGTCGTCCAGTAATCGCCGCCCGCATTGCCGCTTTCGTCCATGATCTTGGTCAGCGCGGTTGACTTGTCGCGGCCAACCCCGGGTTCGGATGTCCAAAACGGAAAACGCCTGCCGTTAAGGCGCAGATAAGACATTTGCTCGCCCCCGCCCCAGATGGATTCTGACGGATCGCGCGGGAAATGCACCCAGATGCGGTTTGCTTCGCTATGCTTGCTATTGATCTCCAGCCACGCCTTCGCGCCATCGATGCGGATTTTGGCAGTCGCTGCAAACTCAGGCTTTTGTGATGACCAAAGCTGCACCACCGCGCCCTCAACCGCATAGCGATCAAGCGGCAAGCGTTCCGCAAGATGATCCTCCATCCGGAAATTGCCGCGATGCATATCGACATCGGCAGCGCCCAGACCCAGCTCAATCACAGGCGCAACAGCATCATGGCGCAACAAAACAGTCGCGCCAATACGCAACTCAAAGCCGTTTTCAGTCGCTGCAAAAGCGAGCGTCACTGCGCCTCTTCTCCCATCAAGCTGACCTATTGCATCCTTGCAACAGTCTGCGCCAATCAGCTTTGAACGTATATGACACCGCTTGACAATTCAAGGGTCGTTCGGCACATCATTGGGCGGATAGTGGGGTGCGATAATTTTCTGCCGCCACGTCAAGGACACAAAAGGTCAGCGAAAACGCGGCCAATACTAACGGGAGAATATCACATGACAGCCCCCAACCGCATTGCGCGCGCCGCACTTCTTGGCGCAACCGCCCTTGCATTTGGCCTATCCGTTCCTGCGTTTGCACAAGATGGTGCCGAGGAAACTGTTGATAGCAACGAGATCATTGTTACCGCGCAAAAACGCGAAGAGAACCTGCAAGACATTCCCCTTGCCGTATCGGTTATCGGCGGCGAAGCCATCGCCAACAGCGGCGGCATCACGCTAGAGAACGCCCAATATCTGGTTCCGTCGCTGAATTTCCGCAAATCGGGAACGACGCTGAACCAAGCGCTGTTCTTGCGCGGTGTTGGCACAATCAACTTTTCAATCGCCGCAGAACCATCGGTTGCAACGGTGCTTGACGGCGTTGTCCTAAGCCGCGCTGGCGAAGGCTTTACCGACCTGTTCGATGTTGAGCGGATCGAAGTGTTGCGCGGCCCTCAAGGCACGCTGTTCGGCAAAAACGCATCCGCCGGTGTCGTCAGCATCGTGACAAAGCGCCCAACCAATGAATTCGAAGCTGAGGTCGAAGCATCGTATTTCACCAAGTCTGAATATCGCGGTCGCGCGACATTCAACGTGCCACTGGGTGAAAATATCCGTTCGCGCGTTACCGGTTTTTATAGCAATTATGATGGCAACATCAGCAACCTGACCACCGGAAACAAGGTCAACGGTTTCAAACATTACGGCGTGCGCGGCGTACTTGAGGCTGATTTGGGCGAGACTGTCCAGCTGACATTCCGCGGCGACTGGCGCAAAGCAAAGGATGATTGCTGCGCCGAAATCATTGGCACCACGCCAAGCAACGCTGCGGCTCTTGCGCTTAGCGGCACACGTATCGCCCGCGACGAAACCCGCCGCATTGCGCAAAACCTTGTCACTGCCACAGAGGAAAAAAGCTGGGGCGTATCGATGCAGGCGGATATCGAGCTTGGCTCGCACACGCTGACATCAATCACATCCTATCGCGGATGGGACAATCTGGAAATCCGCGACGGTGACTGGTTGGACCGGCCCTATATCGGCTTAAACCAGCTGCATGATCGCGGCCCTCAAACGTCAAAGACATTGACGCAGGAAATCCGTATCTCGTCACCAACCGGACAGTTTTTGGAATATGTCATCGGCGGATATTATTCCAAGGCGGATTCCGACCGTGTTTTCTCGCGCTCGGTTGTGACCTGCTCGGCCTCTACGCTGCCCGCTGTCGTCCCTGGCCTTACGCCCTGTTCGACGACACCCGGCGTATCGACAATTACAACGCCAACCGGCACAGCGGCATTTGGTTCGGTGTTCAAAAACATGGCGGCGTTCGGCCAAGCAACGCTCAACTTCTCCGATAGCTTCCGGTTCATCGGCGGGTTGCGTTACACCAATGATAAACTATCAGTGAATCTGCGCCGTGTTGCGACCGGCCTGACATTGGATGGCGCTGGCCGGCCCAATTCGGCCCCGGGTATTCAGCCTACTTTCGATCAAGGCACGTTTAACGAATATCTCCGTTTACTTGCGCTGAACCCATCGCTTGCAACCCCGCTGACGATTGACCAGCTGCAACGGGCAGCTTCGCTACTCGCCAATAAAGTGCCGTTCCGCACCAGATCATCGGCCAGCAACGTCTCCGGTAAAGCCGCGCTGCAATATGACCTTAGCGAAGACGTGATGGCCTATGTCAGCTACACCCGCGGATACAAAGGCCCAGCCTATAACATCTTTTTCAACCTGATGGGATCGGGCGCTAACCGGATCGCTCCGGAAACCGTAAACTCATATGAAGGTGGATTGAAAACCAGCTTCCTTGACGGTGCGGCTACGGTCAACCTCGCGGTGTTCTATGCCAAGTACAAAAACTACCAAGCGAACAACCCCGATATTGTCGCAGGACAAGTTGTTGCGCGTCTAACCAATGCGGGCGATGTTTCAACAAAGGGTCTTGAACTCGACTTCTTGTTGAAACCATCAGACAACTTCACCGTCAACGGCGGCTTTGCCTATACTGATGCTCAGGTCGACAATTTCCGTCTGCCTGTGGGTGCCCCTGCATCCGCGCTGATTGCAAAGGGAACGCCGCTTGCCAATGCGCCGAAGTATAAGATGACCGTCGGTGCGCAGTATGATTGGCAGACAGGCGGTTTTGCCGATGTGCAATTTAACGCCAGCGTCGCGATGCAATCCGATCAGACCTATGAATTGACATCAAACCTTGCCAACCGTCTGGGTTCGACCGTGGATGGCTATGCAACCTTTGATGCCAGCATCGCTCTGACTGATCCCAATGAGGCATGGCGCGTCGCGTTCTTGGTCAAGAACCTGTTCGACCAAAGCTTTGCATCGTCGATCGTGTCGGGCGGACCCGGCGGATCATTCCGCTATATCATCCCGCGCGAAGCTGACCGCTATTTCGGCATCACCGCAAAGATCAATTTCGGCGGCAACTAAACCATAAACCCTAAAGGGTCGCAGAAAGGGGCTGGAATCCGAAACGGGTTCCGGCCCTTTTTTGTGTTTGGCGATTTGTGTGGGGGGGCAAGTCAGGACGGGCGGTGCGAGACCAGATAAGCAACCAACCCGTCCATGACTTTCGTGGGGTGTTGAACATCTATCATAATGCAGACCCCGTGCCAGTTTTACAGCGGCGTTATTTTTCATAGACTTAACTGGTTACGCGCGCGTTAACGAATTTCAACCTGTCAGTTTTCCCGACAGAATTTTGTGATTTTTAAGCGGTTGACCTTCGCGTCCCCCTGATTCATCTTAGCCGCATGAATGAAAATGATGACACACCGCCCGACAATGAAACCATGCGCGAAGTAAAACGCGCCAAAGCCCGCAAAGAGGCCGCCGAGGACAAAACCGGCCTAGGCTGGAAAACCGCCGCTGGCATCGGCATAGGCTCAGCAGCTTTGGCCGCCGCGCTGATCTATGCCAGCAAAGCGCGAAAGAAGGATGATTGAGACGCTGGACATTTCCTGTCCATCGCTTAACGCATCGCCGATGATAATCTTACACCGTATCGGGGCATTGTCCGCCGCAGCTGCGCTCGCGCTTCCCTCCGCCCCTGTGATGGCTGCAAAGCCAAAGGCTCCGGCTAAGCCGGTGCTCACCTGCAAAGTGAAGGCGGCGGACGGGTTGTCCTATACCGTTATCAAGGCGGGCAAAGGCGCAATGCCGACGGATAATGACCGCGTGATCGTGAATTATCGCGGCGTGTTGAAAAATGACAGCAGCGAATTTGACACCGGAAAAGATGCGAAATTCAAAGTGACCGGCGTGGTCCCGGGATTCTCCCAAGGACTAAAGCTGATGCAAGCAGGCGGCAAATACCGGCTGTGTATTCCGGCAGCGCTTGGTTACGGCGCCGAGGGCACGGGGCCGATCCCCGCAAATGCAGATCTGGTGTTCGAGGTCGATCTGTTATCGTTTGCCGCCATTCCGCCCAAGCCCAGCATTGCTGCCGAGGCGCGCGCCTGTGATCTGACGTCGCCTTCTGGTCTATCCTATGCTGTGGCGCGGCAAGGTGCAGGGCGCAAACCGACCGATGCCGATATGGCTTTGGTCGATATCGTCACCTTTGATCCGCGCACTGGAGAGATTTTTGCCCGCGAAGATTGGGAGAAAATTCCCATGCCGCGCGCAGCACCGCAATTTGCCGAGGGGCTAAAGCTGATGCAGCCCGGTGCATCCTATCGTTTTTGCTTCCCGGCAACTGAGGGGCAAGACGGGCAGCAGGTTCCGGCATTGAATGTTGTTGTGGATTTGATTGACGTTCGGACACTGCCGGTGGTGGAAGATTGAAAGCGCGTAATATCTAACGCTTCTACACGACGGACGTTTTTGCGGATATTTCCCAAGCTTCTCTCGTCACCCCGTGCTTGATACGGGGTTAGGCTATAGCCGCCGATAAATGCCAAGCCCCGTGTCAAGCAAGGGGCGACGATTGGGTTATCAACTGTAAGCCCTAGCCCAACAACACAACCGGACTATCCGCGCGCCAGTGCATCGAAACCTTATCATCCCAAGTGAAATCTTCCTGATCATGCCGTGACAGGTTGGGCCGCGAAACGCGGATCATCGCACCAGAATCCAGCTTGATTTCAAACAGGGTGATATCGCCCAGATAGCTCATCCCTTTAATCTGCCCACGGGCGAAATTATGCCCCTCTGGTGCATCTTTGGCGGCGGCCTCAACCGCTTTGCCTTTACCCTGCACATGCAGATACATCTTCTCTGGCCGCAACGCGACCCAGACATCGGCACCATGCGGCCCTGTGACGCCGTGGTTCAGATAGACTTTACCAAGGCCCGGGCAATCGACAGCGGCCTTGTCGGGCTCATCGATGATCAGCTTACCTTCAAAGATATTCACTGACCCGACGAAATCGGCGACAAAGCGGTTGGCCGGATATTCATAAAGGTCAGACGGCGTCGCCAATTGCGCGACTTCGCCCTTGTTAATCACCGCAATGCGGCTGGCCATCGAAAGCGCCTCATCCTGGTCGTGCGTGACGGTGACAAAGGTGATGCCGACTTCATCCTGCAAATCGGCGAGTTCAAACTGCATCTGCGCGCGTAGTTTTGCGTCAAGCGCCGACAGCGGCTCATCCAGCAACAAAACTTTGGGCCGCATCACCAGACTGCGCGCCAGTGCCACACGTTGCCGCTGACCACCCGACATCTGATCGGGCATCCGGTCTTCAAAACCGCCCAGCTTCACCAGATCAAGCGCCTCACGCACGCGATCCTCACGCTCACCGCGACCAACGCCTGCGATTTTCAGCCCATAAGCAACGTTATCCGCCACCGACATATGCGGGAACACGGCATAGCTTTGGAACACCATATTGACCGGGCGCTTGTTCGGCGGAACGCGGCTCATATCCTGTCCGTCGATCAGGATTTGGCCCTCGGTCGGCACTTCAAAACCCGCGATCATGCGCAGCAATGTGGTTTTGCCGCAGCCCGATGGCCCTAGCAAAACGAAGAACTCGCCCGCCATGATGTCGAGCGAGACATTATCCACCGCCGCGACTTTGCCAAAGCGTTTGGTGACGTTGCGGATTTGGATGATGGGTTCGGTCATGAGTGGGTACTCGCAAGGGCTTTCGCGCCCTGAAGTTTCAGAGCGATGGCGGTGAGGAGAACGGTAAAGAGAATAAGGATTGTCGAGGCCGCATTAACGTCTGGCGTAACCCCGCGCTTGACCAAGGAATAGACCAAGACCGGGAAGGTGTCGGTTCCGGGCGTGCTGGTGAAAAATGTGATGACGAAATCATCAAGGCTGAGCGTGAACGCCAGCAACGCCCCAGACACCAACGCAGGCTTTATATGCGGGATCAGGACATCGCGAAACGCCTGCCACTCACCAGCGCCCAGATCCTTTGCCGCTTCTTCCTGTTCGCGATTGAACGTCGCCAACCGCGCGCGGACGACCATCGTCACAAAGGGAAAGCAGAAAGTAACGTGCGCGATAATGATTGCGCCCAAATTGAATGGCCAACCAAGGCCAGTTGGCCAACCGACGGTCGAAAAAAAGACGAGAAACGCCACACCCAAGCAGATTTCGGGAACAATGATCGGCAGCGACATCGTGCCATCGACCGCAGATTTCAGGGGGAAACGAAACCTCCACAGCATCACTGCCGCCATTGATCCGATAACCAGACTGAAAATCGTGGCGAAAAAGGCGATGGTTAGCGAGTTCATCATCGCGTTCCACAGCTGGTCGTTCTCCCACGCTACGCCATAATATTTGGTGGTGAACCCGCGCCACACGACATTGCGTTTGCTGTCGTTGAAACTGAACGCCATCAGGACAAACAGCGGGATATAGAGAAACAGCATCACCATCGTGACCCAGCCGCGCATCCACAAAGATTTGCTATATTCCAGCGGCGCACGCACAGTTCGGGTGAAGAGAGCCATCAGCGAACCTCCCCGGTTTTCTTGCGCAGACCCTGCATCGCGATCAGGGCGAACATGACATAGATCAGCAAGAACGAGAGCGCCGCGCCAAATGGCCAATCATTGGCGCGCTTAAACTGGCGTTCGATTACGTTCGCAATCATCTGGCTATCGGTTCCGCCCATCAAATCGGGCGTCAAATACGCACCAAGCGCGGGGATTAGTGTGATCATAACGCCAGCAATAATGCCCGGTGCGGCAAGCGGCACGACGACCTTAAACAGCGTCTTCAGATGCCCTGCCCCCAGATCAAGGCTCGCCTCGATCAGGCTTTTGTCCAACCGGTCGAGCGCCGAATAGAGCGGCAAAACCATGAAAGGCAGATGGACATAAACAAGGCCGACAACCACCGCGAAGTTGTTATACAACAACGGCAGCGGCTCCCATGTCGATAGCGGTTGCAGACCGACCAGTGTTTTCAACCAGCTCGCTCCATTCCACAACGCACCAAGGCCTGAATTGGCATAGCCCTGTTGCCCCATCACAATCATCAGCGCATAAGTGCGGATCAACAGGTTGGTCCAGAACGGCAGCATGATGCCAAGCAGCAACCACGGCCGCCATTTCTCGCTGGCAAAGGTGATCGCCATTGCCACGGGAAAACCGACGATCAGGCAGATGAGCGTCACCAACGCGGCAACGGCAAGGCTTTTCAAGAAAATTCCCAGATACAGCCATTCGGTAGCGCGCTTATAATTGTCCAGCGTTCCGACAATGTCGATTTCGGTCAGCCCGACATTGCGGCCAAAGCTGTAGAACCAGACAAAACCCATCGGGATAAGGAAAAAGATCAGCGTCCAAAATAAGGGCACAGTGGCAACCGCCGCAAACGGCCGCTTCTGTTGTTTCCAATCTTGTTCTGCCATAGTCCCTCTCCCCTAATGGGCCGATCAGGCCGCTTTGACGCGGGTAAAGGCCTCCTCAAAAAGCGGCTGCAGCTCTGCATTAAACTTAGCATATTCGCATTTTGCCAGCAGATCAGCGGGGGGGTATGTAATCGGGTTCGTCTTATAACTATCCGGCATCAAAGCCTTTGCCGCTGCATTGGGTGTTGGATATTTAATGGTTTCCGTTAGCTTCTTGCCGTTCTCTGCATCAAGGATGAAATTGATAAATGCGTGAGCATTTTTGGGGTGCTTCGCGCCTTTTGGAATGCATAGATTGTCCGAATTAAGCTGACTGCCCTCTTTGGGAATCACAAAAGCAACATCGTCATCTTCGGCTGCCAGCTGGGCTATATCGCCATTATATTCCAGCACCAGATCGACCTCGCCTTTGGCCAGCAAATCTTGCCCGTCATCGTCATGGAATTTGGCAATGTTGGGCTTTTGCTTAATCATCATCGCTTCGATGGTTTTGATGTCGGCAGGCGTGATCGCGTTTACTGACTTGCCCATATATTTGGCATAGAGGCGGAACATGTCGCCCGCTTCAGACAGCACCGCGATACGGCCTTTATACTGGTCACTGTCGAGCAGCACTTTCCAGCTATCGGGCGCAGGGTTCACTTTTGATTTGCGATACCCGATACCAAGCGCAAGCCACGTATAGGGTGCAGAATATTCGCGGCCTTTGTCATAGGGCACATCCTGAAATTCCGGAGCGACATTCTTCCAATTTGGAATTTGAGCCTTATCGAGCTTCTCAAGCATGTTGGCCTGCACCATACGCTCAACAAAATCATTCGATGGCACGATCAAGTCATAGCCAGGATTGCCCGCGCGGAATTTGGCGAACAACGTATCGTTATTCTCAAACAGGTCCATTTTCACATCGACACCCGATGCGCCTTTGAAATCCTCCAGCGTTGTTTCTCCCATATAATCATCCCAATTATACAGGTTCAGCGCGCCTTCCTCACCATTGGCCAGCTTTTTCCCGGCCTTTTCACCACAGCCTGCAAGCGCACCGGTAAACGTTAAGCCGACAGCGGCGACGCCCATCCCCTTTAATAACGAGCGGCGGTTTGCTGCATTGTCCAACAGTGTCTTGATATCCATGGCTTTGCTCCGTTTTTTATAGCGAGTCCCTATTGCGAATGCTGACGCAAAACTGTCTAAATTCAAAGCGATTTTTTGGGGTCACGCATTCCGCAAATACCAGTCATAATCCAGCCGTGGCACTTCGCTGAAATAGCGATCTTGTTCGGTCCGTTTAACGATGCTGAACATATCGACGAACCGTTCGCCCAGATAGTCGCGGGCAAAGGCTGAGGCATGGAAACGGTCAACAGCGGCGAACCAGTTGCTCGGCGGCTTATCATCACCAGAGGCATCACGATCATAGCCGTTGCCGACCACAGCTGCCCCCGGTTCGGTCGCATTCGTCATGCCGTGATGCATCGCCGCCAGCACAGCTGCGACCGCCAGATAGGGATTAGCATCAGCCCCGCAGGCGCGGTGTTCGACATGGCGGGTTTTGGCGGCACCTGCCGGAATTCGAAAAGACACAGTGCGATTGTTGACGCCCCATGTCGGCGCAACCGGCGCATAGCTGTTCGCTTTAAACCGGCGATAGCTGTTGGCGTTGGGGGCAAACAGCGCAAAGCTGTCCCCCACATGCGCGATCATGCCGCCGATTGCGTGGCGCAAGGCATCGGTTCCTTCGGGGTTTTCGTCCGCAAAGATGTTGCTGCCAGCGGCATCGTTAACCGAAACATGGATGTGCATGCCCGATCCAGCCTGATCCGCAAACGGCTTTGCCATGAACGTCGCCTCAAGCCCGTTGCGCTGCGCCGCCGCCTTTACCACGCGTTTATACATGATGGCATCGTCGCAAGCCCGCAGTACGTCGGGTTTATAGCAAAGCGTCAGTTCAAACTGCCCGGGTGCAAATTCGGAAATCGCGCTTTCCAGCGGAAGCCCCTGCACATCGCAAAAGGCGTAAAGATCATCAAGGAAGGGGCGGAAATCCTCAAGTTCGCGCAAGCCATAAACCTCCACATTACGCGGGCGGTCTTTGCTATAGTCGGGGGACGCAGGGCGGATCATACCGTCGCGGCTGCGTTTTGGATCGACAAGATAGAACTCCAGCTCAACCGCAACCGCAGGGGTCAGGCCGTCTGCAACAAAGCGGTCATTGACCAGCCCCAGCACATGGCGCGGATCCAGATCATGCGGGGTGCCATCCAGTTCGTAAAAATCGACAAGGAATTGCGCAGCATTCTCGCCAGCCCAAGGCGTTTTGACCAGCGTTCCGGGGATCGGCTTCATCGAACGATCAGCATCACCATCTTCCCAGACCAGACCAGTTTCGACCGTGTCTTGTCCGGTGATATCGACGACAGTAATTGATCCCGGGAACATCCGTCCGGTTTCATAGACGGCGATCACTTCATGTTGGCGCAGCCGCTTTCCGCGCGGCACGCCGCCAAAATCGGTGTAGATCATGTCCACTGCATCAATGTTCGGATTTGCCGCAAAAAAGGCCTCGGCCTCGCTGCGTGGTGCAACATTTGCAGATGATTTTGCGCGTTTAATCAAGATATTCACTCCAGCAGCTCGCCGATCACAGTATTCAATTCATGAACCAACCGGTCCACTTGACCGTCAGTTGTCACAGGCGACAGCAACATCATATTGTGAAATGGTGCAAGCAAAATGCCGCGATTGACTAACGCAAGATGGATTGCGGCCTCTAATCTATGGCTCATAGCGGCGCGGGCCTCGCTGCCATTGGTCGGCGGTTTTTCGGCGCAGACAAACTCCACCCGCGCACCGACTTGGGCGACATGCCATGGCAGCTGGTGCGCAGCAATCACACCCTCGATACCCTTTACCAAGCGCTGTGCCTGTTCCAGCATATGGCGATAAGCATCGTGCGTAATCACTTGCCCCAGCATCGCGTGCATTGCTGAAATCGCCAGCGCATTTGCCGATAAAGTCGTGCCGATCCCGCTGTGCCCGGGCGGGCGGCTAGCGTTCAATGCGGCCATCCGTTCGGCGATCTCTTGGCTGAAGCCATAGACCGCACACGGCACGCCGCCACCGATGGATTTGCCGATCACCATCATATCAGGTTGCGGGCCATAAGCGTTGCTATGCCCGCCATATCCCGATGATATCGTATGCGTTTCGTCAAAGACCAATATCGTGCCAGTCTCGCTGCATAGACGCCGCAGCGCGTCTAAATAGCCCGGCGCATCGCGGACCATGCCGACATTGGTCATGACAGGTTCGGCCAGCACACAGGCGATATCGCCGCGTTTCAATTCGCGTTCGAGTGCCGCAACATCGTTGAATTCAATCACCGTGGTGGTCGGCAGCAAATCCTGCACCTGCCCGATGACGCTGGCGCGGACTTTGGGTGCCCAGCCCGATGCATGGGGTTTCAGGTCAACAAACACATCATCGACCGCGCCGTGATAGCAGCCATTAAAGACCAGAATTTTGGCACGACCGGTAATCCCCCGGCACCAGCGGATGACGGCGCGGTTGGCTTCGCTGGCGGTAGTGGTTACTTGCCAGCGTGGCAGGCGGAACATCGCAGACAGCATCTCGCCTAGCTCCACACCGCGCTCGGTGGGCAGCATATAGCTAAGCCCTTCACTGGCTTGCCGTGCAAGCGCATCAGCAAGCGGTTTTGGCGAATGGCCGAACATGCTGGCCGTATCGCCAAGACAGAAATCGTCAAGCACGCGGCCATCCACAGTGGTCAGCGTCGCGCCTTCGGCTTTGGCGGCGACCAATGGCACCGGGCTGGGCCAATCGAGCATCCAGTGGAACGGCACGCCTTGGAACCAGTTGGCCTGAGCTTTGGTGGCAAGCGCCAGCGAGTGCGGATTAGCTTTGCGGAAAGCTTCGGCCTCGCGGGTTGCAATCCGGTCGATGGCGGCGGCTGTAATCATAGCCGGTCCCTCAATGCATACCACAGCAGCCCCAAAGTGGCGAGCGGACGCGCGAACATCTTGCCGCCGGGAAAGGGCCGGTGCGGCAGGTTAGCGAACACATCGAACCGCTCCATCGTGCCAACCACTGCCTCGGCCATCAACTCGCCTGCTAATGTGGTGATAAGAGCGCCGTGGCCCGAAAAACCATGCGCGTAGAAGACATTCCCCTTACGCCCGATATGCGGCAGCCTGTTCATAGTCACCCCAACTGCTCCACCCCAAGCATATTGGATGATCACATCCTTTAGCTGCGGAAACACCTCTAGGATATGCTTGTGCACAAAGCCTGCGATGTCGGCAGGCGGCGTCTGCACATATTTTTCCCCGCCACCAAAGATCAGGCGCTTGTCGGCAGACAGGCGAAAATAGTTGAGAACAAACCGGCTATCGGCAACGGCTGCATCGCTTGGGAACATTGCGTCAGCATCAGGCAGAACCTGCGTCGCGACATTATAATTCATGATCGGAATGGTGTTGCGGCCAAGGTCGCTATCGAGTTCCGCCATCCATGTATCTGTTGCCACAATTATGGCTTTGGCATTCACGCTGTCCAACTGTGCCGGACTATTTTCAAACATCGAAACACCAGCAGCTTTGGCGGCAGCCGCAAGCCCAAGAGCATAGTTCAGCGGATGGAAATGCCCACCTTGTGTATCATAAATCCCGCCATGATAGCCGCCGCCATTGATGTGCCGTCCCATGTCCTTGGGCTGGACAATCTCCGATTCCCAGCCAAATTCCTTCGCCAGATATTCCGTATCACGCTGCAACGCGTCGAAATGCACGAGCTTACACGCTGCCTCCAGATGCCCGGCCTTCAGGTCGCAAGCGATGCCATGTTTGGCGATCCGGCCCTTGACCCGCTCCACCGCGCCATAGGCCAGATCAAAAATCGCCTGTGCGCGCTCTCGGCCAAACTCAGCGTCAATCTCTCGCATTGACCAGCGCAGGCCCGGGATCAGCTGTCCGCCATTGCGCCCCGATGCGCCGAAACCAATTGTCTCTTTTTCAAACAGGGCGACCTTCAAGCCTTTTTCCGCACACGCCAAGGCTGCGGACAATCCAGTGAAGCCGCCGCCAATGACCGCGACATCATATGTCCCTTCGCCGCCGAACCTAGGCTGCGTCTCCCAAGCATTGGCGCTTGCTGCGTAATAGCTGTTGTTGAGGGGATCGGTCATGCTGGCTCAAAACGGATCTAGACGGATCCGGCCTCCGCCGCCAAGTCGATGACATAGAGCTTTTTGACTGGCGTCAAATTCTGCCACACGCCTTCAAAGCCCGGCTCGATCACCAGATTGCCGCCCGCGCTTACTTCCACGACACTGCCATTGTCACTGGTCAGGCGGACATCGCCCTCCAATATGTAGCAATACTCCCATTCGGAATAGCTGACCCGCCAAACTCCCTCAGTGCAGCTCCACTCCCCTGCCAGCTTGTTGCCATCGGCGGATTCATAGCCATTACGAACCTCCCCTTTGGGGATACCGGCCAACACGCGGTCAGGTGCGGGCGAGGAAGCTTCGGGCGCGATGTTATCAAAAGTGAAGCTGTGAACAGGCATAGCCCTAAACCCGCAACAACAAATGCTCGCGTTCCCAACTGCTCACAACCGATTGGTAATTGAACAGCTCATAATCCTTCACCGCAAAGAATATCTCGAAAAAGTCTTCGCCCAACAGATTGCGCACAGGCTTACAGGTCGAAAACCGGTCCAGTGCTGCCTCCAAGGTACGCGGCAAGGTGCGGGCGCGGTTATAGGCGCTGCCGGTAATCGCCTTTGCAGGAACCATCCGTTCAGCCATACCGATATAGCCGCACACAAGCGACGCCGCCATTGCCAAATAGGGATTACTATCCGCCCCCGGTAGCCTGTTTTCAACACGGCGGTTGGCTTTATCGGATATCGGCACGCGGAAGCCGCATGACCGGTTATCCTCACCCCATTGGACATTGATCGGTGCGGCGCTATCGGGGCGCATCCGGCGGAAACTGTTCACATTGGGTGCCCAAAGCGGTGACACCATCGGCATGTATTTGATCAGCCCGGCGATATAGCTGCGGAACAATGCGCTATCGCGGCCATTGGCGTTGGAAAACAGGTTCTTGCCCGTTTCGGCATCGACCACCGATTGGTGGATGTGCATCGCGCTGCCCGGCTGCCCCGCCATCGGGTTCGCCATAAAGGTTGCATAGACACCATGCTGTTTCGCCACAGCGCGAACCGCCCGTTTGAACAGAAACACCTGATCCGCCAGTTTCAACGGATCGCCATGGATGAAATTCACCTCTAGCTGCGCTGCGCCCATTTCGTGGATCATCGTATCGATATCGAGCCCCATCAACTCGCAATCGTCATAAATATGATCGATGATATCTTCATATTCGTTCATCGCCTCTAACCCATAAGGCTGGCTTGCGGTTTCCGCTCTGCCGCTGGAACCAGTTGGCGGAACAAGCGGGAAATCGGGGTCGACGTTCTGCGAAACGAGATAGAATTCTACCTCTGGTGCGATGATCGGTTTCCAGCCCTTGGCCTCATATAGCCCAAGCACTTTTTTCAGGATTTCACGCGGCGCGATGTCGACAGGCGTTCCATCGCCATTATATGCATCTGCGATAACAAAGGCGGTTGGCGATTTAAAACCCGGCGCAACGCAGATCGTTTCAGCATCAGCGATCAGGATTTTATCGGGATCCTTGTCCCAGATATCAGCGATATCTTCGGGATAATGCCCGTCGATTGTGCAGATAAACACACTGCCCGGAATGCGCAGCGATTTGTCGCGGACCGAGGAGAGAAATTTTTTTGCCGGCAATACTTTGCCGCGCTGAACCCCGTTAATATCGGGGACAATACATTCGACTTCGTCGATGTTGTGTTCGGCGATCCAATTCGCCAGATTAATTGCCATGATCTCACCAGCTTTCTGTAAGCTGGATAAGGACATGCCGGGCTTAAACAGTCAAGCCCGGCATGTTTGAACGCCTTTAGGGGCAGAACCCTTATGTGCAATTTAGAACGTATAGGCGACGGAGAAAACCGCGCCTGCACCGCCCAGGTTACGGGTAATCGGGGTGCCGGGAACGTTCCGGTTGGTGTCGACATAAGACGCACCCAGCGTGAAACCAGCGACGGATGCGGTAACACCCAGCGACCAATCCAGCTTGTTATCACCAAATGCACCGTCTTCAAGACCCAGCGAGCTGTTAAAAGTCAGCGGTGTGTTAGGGATAGCGAATGCCGCGTTTCCGCCGACATACACGTTGTCGGTGTTACCAGTGCCGTCTTGGCTTGGTGCATACGCAAGAATGCCACCCAAAGTCACAGGACCAATAGTGGTTCCGGTTTTACCGATGAACTCGACATAGTTCAGTGCCGATGCCCCGGGATAAACGTAATAGGTGACGCCAAGGTCATAGGTTACGGTGTCGCCGCCAGCAAAACCTGCATAAAGATCAAGCTCGATGTCATCGCCTGCATTGTCGGCAATGTTTGATGCCCATGCGCCTACATACAGGCCGGATTCGTGGCTGATTGTGATCGTTGGCTGAACAGCGAAATCCTTATCCGACAGCGAAACGCCGCGGAACCGGTAATCAGAAGCCAATGTGATACCGCCACTGACCGTGATTGGGCCCTCAGCTTCTTCGGCCTCTTCTTCGTCTGCTGCAAATGCAGGGGTCGCTGCGGCCATGCTGCCAAAAGCAGCGCAAGCGGCGGCGAGAGAGAAAATCTGTTTACGCATCTAAATACCTTTCCTTACAAAATCAGCATGACAAGAGGCTATCATTGCCCCTCGCCGATAATGGCTGTTCCTGTCCCGTGAGTAATAGGCCGCACCATATTATTATTTGGTTATCGACGCATTTATTGTGCAGTTGCACAAAAACATCAAAGCAAGCGCGGTGACAAGCAATTTTGTGACAGTGAGACTGTCGTTTTTAGAATATGTGACAAATTGAACACAGTTGCCGAGACGCTTCTTCATCGGCAAACAGCGGTTATGACACTTGAAAATGATCCGCTCGCAGCATTCTGGATGCCCTTCACCGCCAACCGCGCCTATAAAACGCACCCGCGCCAACTGGCGTCGGCAAAGGACATGCATTATTGGGACACTTCGGGGAACCGTGTCCTTGATGGCACAGCGGGCCTATGGTGCAGTAATGCGGGCCATTGCCGCAGTACGATTGTCGAGGCGATTGCCAAGACCGCAGCAACGATGGATTTCGGCCCGACGTTCCAGCTGAGCCATCCGCTTGCATTCGAACTTGCAAGCCGCGTGGCGCAATTAATGCCAACAGGGTTGGACCGGATATTTTTCACTAACTCGGGCAGCGAATCGGTCGATACCTCGCTGAAAATAGCCCTCGCGGCACAGCGGTCGCGCGGGCAAGCCACGCGCACACGTCTGATCGGGCGCGAACGCGGCTATCATGGCACCGGCTTTGGCGGGATTTCGGTTGGCGGCATCCTCAACAACCGCCGTTGGTGGCAAGGGCTGCCCGGCGTCGATCATTTGCCGCACACCCACAATCTGGCCCATAATGCCTATTCAAAGGGACAACCCGAACATGGCGCGGAACTGGCAGATGATCTGGAGCGGCTGGTCGCGCTGCATGGCGCAGAGACGATTGCTGCGGTGATTGTCGAGCCAATGGCGGGGTCAACCGGCGTGCTGATCCCGCCTATCGGCTATCTAAAACGCTTACGCGAATTGTGCACCAAGCATGGCATCATCCTGATCTTTGACGAAGTGATCTCCGCTTTCGGCCGTGTAGGCGGGGCAACGGCGAGTGAAACATGGGGGGTAACGCCTGACATTATTTGCATGGCAAAAGGCCTAACCAACGCCGCCGTTCCGATGGGCGCAGTCGCGGTACGGCGCGAACTGCACGATGACATCGTCAACAACTCTGCAGACGGGATAGAGCTGTTCCATGGCTATACCTATAGCGGCCATCCGCTTGCCTGTGCTGCCGGGATCGCTTCGCTAGACCTATACCGCGACGAAGGACTGTTCGACAAAGCCGATGAATTAGGCGCCTATTGGGCCGATGCGGCACACAGCCTGCGCGGCAAACCCCATGTCATCGACATCCGCACCATCGGCCTGATCGCAGGCATCGAATTGCAACCCCGCGAAGGCGCCCCAACCAAGCGCGCCACCGAACTGTTCCACGCCTGTTTCGACAACGGACTGTTGGTGCGCGCAACCGGAGACATCATCGCGCTGTCACCGCCACTGATTTTAGACAAAACGCATATTGATGAAATGTTTGGAAAGATCGGGGATTTGTTGGCGCAGATTGGATGAGTAGAAGCGGGCCACGATTGTTCTGGCTTCTGATGCTAATAGGCACGCCAGTAACTGCGACGTTCGCCTATTTCTTTGGCGCGCCGGTGTTGGGCATTCTGTTTGCAGGTGACAGGGCGTTCGTTCTGCCGTCGATTTCGATGGAGCCGACCTTGCGTCAAGGCGAGCGTTTTCTGGTTGAAACAAACTTTGAAGGCTCGTTGAAGCGGGGTGATATCGTGGTTGTGACAGTCACGACTGACGCGAAACCGGTGAAATACTTGAAACGTCTCGGAGGTTTTGGCGGAGAGACCGTCGAACTCTGGGATGGCATTGTACGTATAAACGGGCAGCCCGCCACACAGATCAAGATCGCCACAGAAAACAACCCAGAATATGGCACCGGAATCGAGCGCTACAGGCTCAGCGAACAATTGCCAGGCGAACTTGCACCGCACCAGATTTACGACTCAATCCGCAGCCCGGTTGACAACTTCGGCCCCGTTACAGTTCCGGCAAATCACCTGTTTCTACTTGGCGATAACCGCGACAGTTCTGCGGATAGCCGATTCGAACCCAAGGAGAAGGGCATGGGAATAGGTATGGTGCCGACCGGCAACGTGCTTGGTCGGGTATCGAAAATCTATTGGAGCGCCGACACCAAACGCATTGGCCAACCCGTTCATTGAGACTCGATCAAGCCGCCTCCGCCTTCTCAACCTCCCAGCCGCGACAGGCCAGCAACACAGGCCTTGGCACCCGTTTTTCTCCGTTCGAATAATAAGCCACTGCCCGACGCGACAACCCAAGCGCCGACGCAGCCTTGCTAAGCGAAAGCCCATGGCGGCGTCTCCAATCTAGAAAGACCCGCGTGTCGTCACGCTGCGCTGCGCTTAACGTTTCCGCCCAGAGCCGGTCTGCGCCGATTTCAATCTCGCCCGGCCAGATGATACTGTGGCCCCAATCACCCACTGTGGCTTGCGCAAACAAAACTGGATCACGCAAACTGGCAAGTGCCGGTAGATCCAACATAGGACGCATGTCTACCGTTGCCCTCGTTTTATCCGACCAGCTTAGGTCGAGAAGTCCCCCTTCAAGCACCGAAACTGCCTCTATCGTGCGCAGGGCATCACCGCCAGAAATCCGGTCAACACTCATCCGTTCAGTTCCTGCCATTTGGCCTGCAACTCCATCTTTCTCGGCTCTGCCCAGTCCCGTGCTTCACGCAGCACATTTGCTGGCACGGACCCGATAATTATCTCGCCCGATGCGATCGATATCGAGCAGCGATAACCCGGCCCCTCGATATGGTAATGCGGAATGCCGTGGTCAGCCGCATAGATTGCGATCTTCCACCGCGCTCCGCGATAAAGCGTTACCATGAAATACTGGCTAGTGCAATACATGCACTATTTGATAAAGAGAGAAAAATGTCGACTGGCATATTTGTTTGCTATTTGTTCCGAGTATGAAAGTCAAACTTCCTATGCTCACCCCAACAACCTAGGCGGCACTGCCCTATTCACCACTTCGCGCAAAGCAAAAGCGGTCTCTATCCGCGCAACTCTCGGGAGCCGCGCAATCTCCTGCCGGTGGACGCGTTCGTAGTCTTCGATTGAGGCTGCGCGGACGGTCAGGTGGTAATCGTTGCGCCCGCTCATCAAATGGCATCGCAAGATTGAGGGGCTGGCGGACACAGCGCCTTCAAACGCGGCCATTGCCTCCTCGCTTTGGCTATCCAGCGTGATTGTTACCATCACCGTTGCCCCCATGCCCATCTTGCGCAGATTCACATCGGCGCGATAGCCGCGCAATATGCCCGCGTCCTCCAATGCCTTTTGCCGCCGCGCCGCTGCGCTGGGGGATAGCCCTGCCGCCTCGCCCAGTTCCTGTTGAGTCGCGCGGCCATTGGCGACAAGCGCGCTCAAAATCTTGCGGTCTATCCGGTCTATCTGCATATATTTTCCGTTATTGCATTACTTCACGCGGAATTTATGCGCAAAATCACCGTAACTGTCCAGTCTTTGCGCAGCATCCGCGCAAACACCGTGCTAAATCTTCGTGCACAGAGTTTTGAGGAGAACAAAAATGCACGTCGGCGTCCCCAGTGAGATTAAGGTTCATGAATATCGCGTCGGGCTGACCCCGTCCGCAGTGCGCGAATATGTGGCTCACGGACATAAGGTGACGGTGCAATCGGGCGCAGGCGCGGGCATTATGGCCAGCGATGAGGCCTATAAAAAGGCAGGCGCAAAGATCGCAAAGACTGCCGCAGAAATTTTCGCCAAGGCGGACATGATCGTAAAGGTGAAGGAGCCTCAGCCATCCGAATGGGTGCAGCTGCGCGAAGGCCAGATCCTGTTCACCTATCTGCACCTCGCGCCTGATCCAAAGCAAGCCAAAGGCCTGATCAAATCGGGCTGCACTGCCATCGCCTATGAAACCGTCACTGACGATAAAGGCACATTGCCCTTGCTCGCACCGATGAGCGAAGTGGCCGGACGTTTAGCGATCGAAGCCGCTGGCGAAGCAATGCGGCGCAGCGAAGGCGGCGCGGGCATCCTGCTCGGCGGCGTTCCGGGTGTTCCCGCTGGCCGTGTCTGCGTAATCGGCGGCGGCGTAGTTGGCACGCATGCGGCGCGTATGGCGGTGGGCCTTGGCGCAGAGGTGACTATCGTAGATCGCTCGCTTCACCGCTTGCGCCAACTGGACGAGCTGTTCCAAGGCCGCGTGCGCACACGGTATTCCACACTCGACACCATCGACCATGAAATTTCGATCGCCGATGCCGTAATTGGTGCAGTGCTGATCCCCGGAGCCGCAGCTCCAAAGCTGGTGACGCGCAAAATGCTAAAGCATATGAAGCCTGGATCGGTGCTCGTTGATGTTGCCATTGATCAGGGCGGCTGTTTTGAAACCTCAAAGGCTACCACCCATGCCGAGCCAACCTATGTTGTTGATGGCATTATCCATTATTGCGTCGCCAACATGCCCGGCGCGGTGCCGCAAACCAGCGCCGCTGCGTTAAACAACGCAACATTGCCATATGGCCTTGCGCTAGCGGACAAGGGGCTAGAGGCGCTGCATACACATAGCGAAATCGGTCGCGGTCTGCTCGCGGGGCTTAACGTCCATAAAGGCAAAGTCACCAGCCAAGCGGTTGCCGAAAGCCTGAGCCTGAAATTTGTTGAGCCCGAGGTTGCTCTGGCTGGTTGATTTCGCCAGAGAGGGTGCATGATCAACGACAGCCGAGTTACCGGACATCAGCTTGCGGCCATGCTGGGCCTTTCCCAGCCTACCGTTTCGCGGGCGCTGCGCGGGCATAAAAAGGTCAATGAACAAACCCGGCTGCGCGTGTTGGAGCTGGCCAAAGAACTGAATTATTCGGTTGATCACAACGCGCTGCGCCTGCGCACACGGCAAAGCTATACCATTGCGTTGGTGCTGCTTTGCCGTCCGGGCGAAAACCGCGCGAATATCAACCCGTTCTATTTGTCGCTGCTCGGGTGCATCGCAGCGTCGGCGGCGGACCATGGCTATAATCTGATCGTATCGTTTCAGGATAACGAGGCGAATTTCTTTGCCAATTATACCGGCAGCGGACAGGCGGACGGGCTGATCGTGATCGGCAGTGGGCAGAATGTTGCCGGCTGGTCGTTCTTTGGCCAACAGGTAAAACATAAGGCACCAATGCTGTGCTGGGGTGCGAGCAAAGAAGACCTGATGTCGATCAAAAGTGACAACCCCCAAGGCGTAAGATTGGCGTTATCGCATCTGCAAGCCAAAGGTTGCCGCTCCATCGCTTTTGTCGGCCCGACCGATAGTGAGCAGCCCAGCTTTCAGGACCGCATGGCGACCTATTTGCAAGTGATGGCTGAACAGGGGCTACCCGTGATCTGCCCGCCCTTGCCCGAAAATGCGGTGCGCGAGAACCAAGGCTATGAAGCAACCGTGTCGTTGCTGCGCGACAAGGTGAAGTTTGACGGGCTGTTCGCAGCGAACGACTTTATTGCGTTGGGGGCGATGCGTGCTCTGGCCGATCACGGCGTGATAGTCGGCAAAGATGTGCGCGTTGTCGGCTTTGATGGCATCGCGACCGGAGCCTATTCCCAGCCGCCATTGACGACGATTGAACAGGATTACAGGCTAGCGGGCGAAATGCTGGTCAACGCACTGATCGCGGTGATGAAGGACGAAGTCCCCGATTTGTCGCCTGTGCCGGTGCAACTGCTTGAACGGGCGAGTGCGTGATACTGCAAGTCTGGCGCTAATCTAAGAGGCGCTACCCGCATGCCAATTTCAAAGGTGGCGCTTGGGAATTTTTCGGGAGAATATCCCCCGGATATTCCCTTAATCCGAAAAATTGGTGGCAGGGCTTGATTAGAACTATCGATGCAATAATTTGAATTTATTCAATTATTTTGAAAGCATGAAAATCAACCCCACATTTTACCCCACAATTGTGGAAGGTGACCCGCTTTGGGCGCTCGCTGATCTCAGGAATCGCCGCGCAGGTATCAGCTCGTTTTCGCGCTGGCCAACCTTTCAGCCATAGCGCGGGCATGCCCCACGCCTGACCAAGCGCCAAGTGATCCTATCACATATAAATTCTGCTTAGCGCGCGATACCGCCACGTTGAAAATGTTAGGTGTTCCTGCTGCCCAGCTTCGCGCTCCGCCCTGCGATGCCTTGGGCGCACCGAGCACAAGGTAAACGGTCTCAGCTTCTCGACCCTGAACGGTGTGGATTGTCCAGCATGCGCCAACATTCCAGCTTCATCCGGGACAAGACGCTACACTCCAATATGCGAGTGCTACCGTCAGCGGAGAAGGATACTTGAACGTCACCCTCTTCACAGCCAACAGACCACAGGTCAGTGCCATCACTCGATCCAGTGAACATTGCTCGCCCCGATGACTTGCAGCTAGCAACATTTGCTAACGTATAGGCACGATCCTTCTCACTCATCGACAACAGTTTTTGCGACCACTGGTTGCCACCGGTGTTGATGGCAAGCCGCTGCGCCAATTCAAAATCCGATGGCGGCGATTCTACCTTGTTTGTTTCTGGCGTGGCATTGGCGACCACTGGAGCCTTATTCTCTTGCTCAGGTGCCTTTTTATCTTCTCTGCTCTTATTTTCTGCTACCTCATGCATCGCGCTGGGTTTTGACGGCGCATTGATCATAACCACCAAGAATCCAACAAATCCGGCTACGATCCATCCGACCGCTGCAAGCCGATTGGGCATTTTGATCTTGGCCAACGGCTTGAAAAGCCCAACAATGCCCAGCACAATTACGGTCAAAAAGACCATAGCGAATACAAAGCTAATAGCGAACAACGTGCATCTCCCCCTTTTCAGGGATGACGCACCGCCGTCCCCCAAGTTAAAATTGAGGCGACGGCCAAAAGCCGGATGTTGGAAACCCGCTGAGACAACGAGCGCATGTGCCTTTACCGGCGAACCGGCTGGACATACGCACATGCCACCCGGCCAGAAATCTGACCGAGGTGTCTCACGAGGGGTTTCCATGCCCCGCCTGCCGCTTATTTCGACAAGCGACACGATGTTTGAATTTTAGGTATTGGATTGGCAAGCAAAATTGCTGGCGTTCGTTAATTGTAGTTAATCCAATCGCCGCTCGGTTGAGCAATCAACCCCATTCAATTCCAATACACGGGCAAATGCCGTTGCATATGCAAACGCCCTATCAACGGACTGGCCATCACGCGGACAGCTTATTGTAGCTCCACCGCGATAGCCTTTGTATGCGTGACCATTCTTCAATAGCCAGCGCGCGAAATCTCTTCTGGCGTCAGGCACATGGACATAGCCGAATCCGCACTCGCCGTCTCCTTGTCCCCCAAAACCCTCAATGAACATCGGGGTTGGCACGGCATCATCATGGGCCTTTGTGCCTGCCTCGTTCGCTAGCTCATAAAGGCGCTCCCATTTTGCATCGCCTTTTAATGCAGAGCCGACAATCGGTGGTTCAGTTGCGATGTGGCCCTCACTGTTCTCGTCGGTCGGCATGATAGTGGATAGGCGCGGCAACCCGTCTGGTTCCATGATCCAGTTTGTGAATACATTGGCCACCCGACCATTGAGGCCGGTGATACCAAGGTTAGCATTGAAACTGACGCCATAGCCGCCTTCCCAACGCTTCATGGTCACATCGGCAAGAGGAGCGTCCAGCACGCCCGACAGAATTTGCGCATACAGATATTTCCAGTCGGTCGGCCCTATCGCCAACACGTCATTGAAGAACTTTGCCTTACTGCCACCTTTCGGATGGGCTGGATCAAGGGCGTAATGTGTCAGCTTGGGTGGCGGCACGATTGCCTCAAAACGCGACACGTCGCCTATCGCGTCAAAACGAAAGCTACCTCCACGTTCATCCCATCGATCCGCTAAAAGCTGTAAGACGCGTTCTTGAAGACTGGAGCGCGTTTTTCGCCGATATCGCTCTGCGATCTTTGCTCCCTTTTGGGAAAGCTCCAGTTGCGGAAGAGGGCCAAACTTGGCCGATAAGCCGCCCATATCAAGAATGCTGACGATATCCCCATTCCCGCCCTCGTCGGTCTCGAATGGGTTGAACACGTCGCCATCATAATCGGCCTCCAACCAAATCCTACCTTGGCTAACGCCCGCACTTCGGACAAGATATTCCATCAGCAGCGTGACCAGAACGGGGTTACTGCGATCAATAGCTGCTACGCCCAAATATAACGGCTCTGTCCGCAACGCGCTGTCGATACGCATTGCAATTTCCGTATTCACGGTAGGGACCGTTACGCAGTGAAAAACGTGCAATCGAAGCAGCCGCTCTAAAAGTTGCTCTGGATCGAATCGGCTGGGCAGCTCAGCCACCCACTGCGTAAAATCGAAAATTGCCGTTTTCAGAACATCCCTGTCATAGCCCATCGTGCGAGAAGACCTGTTGCCGTCATGCTCAACCTTGGTGATTTTCATCGCAAGATTGTGAGTGAGCATGTCGCCCAGCAATATCCAGCTATGGGTTTCACCAGCAGGGTCCGCTCGCTTCAATGCCCGCATGAATGCCGGGTTAAAGCGCGCGCCATATGAACTTGGAGCGTCAGAATGGGAGGAATCGAAGAGGAATGAGAAAGAGCCAATCATGGTCAGGCAAGCGCAATTGAAACAAGCGCAGAGATTGCACTAAGTAACGCAGTTGCGGCGGTCCAAAGGGCAGCCCGACGATTCAAGTCGCCAGACTTTTGCGCAGTCTGGAGCAAGGCAATTATCCATTCCTGCTGCGAAGCGCGAACATCGACCGGCTCAATCCGGCCATTCTGCTCCCACATTGGGATGATCTGGACGCGGCTGGCTCTATACCAAAGCCACGCCGACCGCAGCCCCGCTAAAAAAGCGAAAACAGCCAATGCGAGAAGAACGAATTTCATCTCAACCGCTTACCTGAGCAGTTCCTCCAGCTCAACGCCCATTAGGTGCCGATAATTTAGTGTTGGCCTTATTATTTATTTTTCTGGAAATTCAGAGAGCGAACGGTCGGGGAGTTACCCGTCTTGGGGGCGTATGGGGTCCCCCAGAACCTATTCGTTTTGCTATTTGCTGTCCGCAACGTAGCGTAACGACTAAGCGGGCTGAGTTAAATTGCGGTATTTATTCACTGCACACCGTGCCAACGGAGCGACAGAAAAAAATGGCAGATTTCTGGGGTTTGTGCCGACGTGCCAACCAGTGCCATCAAATTCCCATAAGGGCTAAAAACACGCCTTCTCTTATTACTCTTCTTTCATTCTACTCTCTATTATAGATGGTTGGCACAGTCGGCACAGGGTGCAAAAGCGTTGATTTTCTGAGCCTTCCCGCCGTGCCAACGTCGCGGGAAGAAGACGGCACTGGGTTGGCACGTCGGCACAGTTAATTAGCGACAATTGTAGCAATTATCAGCCCATTTTCTTTCGAGCTAATTTCGGGAATCAAATAGCCGCGCCTTGGATTTCCGGCATTACGCTGACGGTGTGCTTTCCAGCCGAGCGATATGCATACGGCACTTAACCGCATTTCGTTCCGTCGGTCGCTGCCTTGCGCCAGTCCCGCTGTCTGCAATGCCTTCAATAAGTCGCCGTTCGATACAAAACCGCCAACCGGATAATCGGCCCATCCAGCCGTTGGGATGCTGGTAATCCTGCCATCGGCGATCATCGCTTCAAGACCTTCCTCCCAAGGGTCTTTCAAGCGCGCGCCGTCGGCTGCGATTGCTGCTGCCTCCCAAAGTGTCTCTGGAAATGGAATACGGCGATCATTGCGGGGCATAGCCTGCCACTCTGGAAACATTGTCTTGAATGCTTGCAGAGCTTCCGCCCAAAGTTGATCGCGGTCGCGCTTGAGCGCAGCGAGATTGATATCGCCAACCGGCACAACGTGCCAGCGCCGATTGCCCGTTGTATCGGTTAGGAAGGCATCATTATTACCGGTGCTGACATGCACCCATTGCGCGGGCAGGGTATCGACAACGCGGCCATAGGCGAGCCGCGCCTTGTGGTGCGTGGTTGTGAAGAACGCCTTGACCGCATTGCCGTCTTTCCCCGTTAGCTTCACCTCTGCAATTTCGTGAATCCATGCGCCCGCCAGTCGCTCCATAATTTTTTGCGTTTCGAGGCCGAGGATTGGCGCGTCGCTATACCAATCGCCCCCCAGGATTTTCGCAAAGCTGGATTTTCCACTGCCTTGCAGTCCGGTCAATGCAAGCACTTCGTCGTGAGAGCAACCCGGCCAACATGCGCGAGCGATGGCCCCAAGCATGAAATGGCGTCCGAAGCCCGCGTTAAGCGGCGTATCGTCGGCTCGGCAATAGTCGGCAAGCAAACGACCAAGGCGCGGCTGGTTATCCCAAGCGGGCAGGGCTTCGAGATAGTCAACTACTGGATCGAATGGGCTACGGTCTCCAATCGTCCGCAAGGCCGCGTCCATGACATCTGCGGAAACTTTCATGCGTCGCCCAACCTCAAGGCATAGCTGGCGTATGGTCGCGTCGCTAAGTGGCAAGCAACCAGCGGGCCGGTCTGGCCAGTTAAGGCCGTCGGGGACGCAAATCTCGAAAGTGTTGTGCCGCTTGTCGAAGCGAGCGGATACGCCCAGCATTTCAAGCATGGTGACACAGGCATTCACCTTTGCAATACCGCCTGCTCCGATCGTGGCGGCTCGCACCGACGTTGCACTTACAGGCGGCATTATCGCACCGGGCGGAAAGATTTTATCCCAAAGTGAATTAGCGCCATCACAATCGGCCCGAAACAGAGCCGCACGCTCAAGAATGTCCGGTGGCGTGTCCGCCATTGCTTTGGCTATCACGCGCGCGGCGGCGTTTTGAGGGGTGCGACTGGTTTGCGCGAGGCAATGGGCGCTAATCGGATTGTCAGCATTGAGCAACAGACCCGCAATTTCGGAAGCAGTATAGCCGCGCTCAAAAGCGGCCATCGCGCAGTGATAGACGTCGGCACTACGATCCGCGCCAGCGGGCCGGTTAATGGCGCGCGCAAGGGGCGAATACGGATTTATCCCAAGGCTATGGACTGTCTGTGGCAAGCAGTCTCCTATATCGATTTCGGGACGCTCTGATTCCGCTGGAGGAACGTATGAAGCGGCAAGGCTTGCGACGGTTTGCGTATCCAAATACCGGCCGGTTTCACGTATAATGGTTGAAGCAAGCGCGGGAATGCGACCGAGCTCTTGCTTCTTTTTGTTCGGCCAATTTATCGAGCCGGGTAGTCGCATCAGGTGGTCAATACTGTGACATTTATCGCCGCTGTATTTTGCAGCAAGCGCACGGTTTGCCCTCTCGACTAGGGCATGATCGATTATCAGCTCTGACAACGGATAAAATGCCTGAATGCCATTCCCGCTATCGATGATCAGCGAAGGGCTTATAGGGTCGCAAAGGAGCGCCGCAATGATCGCTGACTTATCCCAAGGGGAGCCGTCTTTTGGGGGGTCACTATCAACGTGCAAAAAACGCGGCTCGACAACATCGGCCTTGGACGGTTTATCGTGAACGCCTGCACGGACCCTGTTGACGGTCCAGTGTAGGTTGCGACCTTTGGCGTTTTCCGTCTCCGCCCAAGCGAGCGCGGTGGCACTGTCAGTCCCGAAATCTCGCCCGGTGATGGGGCCGTCTGGCGTGATCGCAACAAGGTGGATTTGGCCAAGGTCCGCGAGCATTTCCAAATGGGTATAAGCGTCTTGGCGGCTGAATACGACATTCACCATCTGCACTCCCACTCGAAAGGCTCAATACCACGAGAGCGCAGGAAGGTCGCCAAACTGCTGTCCGAAAATCCATGTTCGTTCGGGCTGGCGTTGAAAAACCGTCTTATTCGCCCGACGCTTTTCTTAAAGCGCGTAATAATGACGACAACGTTTGCGTCCAGTTTGAACAGCTCCAAGTCTGGCGGCCATGCCTCGCCCGGCTGGGGATCACGCACATAAATATTGCGCGTCGAATGCTTCGCAAACCAGCGTCGGTCAGCCCTCATCACAGCTTCCGGTGGTGCATGACTAGAATGCGTGGCTATACGAATTCGCATTGCATCTGGGCATGAATCCTCGATTTTGTAGTTCTCAGCGCCGTCGAAATCGCTGTTAAAGGCCACCCCCGCAAACAGGTGGCCTTTCCTTTTGCGGTGCATGGTTAAGCATTCCCATCCACAAGGGCTTTCACGCTGGCGAGCTTTACGAGCCGCCGCGAACCTATCGAGACCGTTTCCAGCCGCCCGGTCCGAATCAATTCGTATGTCTTTGTCACACCAAGGCCCAAAGCACCCGCCGCTTGGCGGACGCTGCATAAAACTTGCTCCATATCCAGTTCCTCATGTTGCCGCCTGAATGCGGGCGGTAACGCGAGAAATACCGTCGACTTAAGTGTCGGTCACATCCCAAAACAACGCTGGTTTTGGGCTTATGCGGCGGTGTCAAAGTTGTGCGGCAAATTTATCCACATTTTGCCTTCCGCATAACGGTTTTTTGCGGTTTTGAGCGTCATTCCAAATGTCTCAGCAATTATATCTAGTGCCGAATCACTTCTGCCCGGAAAGATTGGCACTTTCGCTTCATCACGCATCCAATTGGCGAGGTGGTAAATTATCTGAGCCTCAAAATGTTTCTCAGGTTTGCAAGCCTGCTTTCCGGGCCGAGTCTTTGCGGGCGGGACTTTGCCAACGCAAAATCGCGCAAATTCCACGATTGCGGGATGCGGTGTCCCGTCCGCAGTTAGCGCGTAAAGCACTTGGGTTTGCGCGGCGGACCAAGCGATATAATCGCCCCCCATTGCCAATTCCAACAGGCGTTCTGGGGGCCAACTTCTCGCCATATCGGCTATGAGCGCACCGCCGCTTACTTGGCGATTTGTCTGCTTGACGTAATCTGCACCCAATCGAGCAATCGTCCTCGCGGTGTTGACAGCCTTGCTCACAGTGATGCAACTTTGCCGGGAAAAGGAACAACCTTCCCATTATTGCGATCTGCGCAATAAGCACCCCATGCTTCCATAAGGTCGCGTCGCTTTTCCAGATGAGTTGTGCGTCGGTAAGCTGCTTCTGTGGCATCGGGTGTCTTGTGAGCTTTGGCCGCATCCACAACTTCATTGGTGAAATTGGTCTTGTCAGCCGCCCAATCGGTAAAGCTGCTGCGAAAACCGTGGACGTGAAACGGCTCGTCAGCATCACGCAGAACTTTTAGTAGCGTCATGTCAGACATGGCAGCGCCGCCATTGCCGGGAAACACGATATCCGTTCCCGCCAGCCGGAACGCCGCCGCGCGACGCAGCACCGATAGCGCCGCTGTGCTGAGTGGAACGATATGCGCCTTGCCCCGCTTCATATGAACGGCTGGCACGGTCCAAAGCCCTTCCTCCAAATCAAATTCATCCCACGCCGCCAGCCGCACCTCTTGGCTTCGCACCGCTGTCAGGATCGTCATTTCCAATGCTAGCCGCCCGAATGACGGTTTGGCGCGCAGCCGCTCCATGAAAGCCGGAATGCTTTTGTAAGGCATCGCCAGCCGATGCTCTCTTTCCTTAACCTGTTTGGGCAGACCGTTTCCGGCTTTCAGGCTTCCGCTGGTCGATGGCGCTTCATTCAACCGCCAGCCTTTCGCATGGGCATAGTTGAGAACTTGGCATATCCGGTGGCGCACCCGCCGCCCCGTTTCGGGCTTTGCCTGCCAGACGACCGCTAGCGCCGCGATGATGTCAGCTGCCACAATGTCATTCGTTGGCTTGTCGCCAAATTTGGGGAAGGCATGGCGTTCAAGGCTGGAAATCCATTGCCGCTCATAGGCTTCGCTTTTCCAGCTCCCCTTGTTTTCGGAATGATAGGTTTCCGCTGCTTGGCGAAAGTTGACCGCCGCCGACTTTTCGGCACGGCGTTCCGCCAATATGTCGCGGCCATCGATATGAATTGCCTTGCGAGCCTGTGCAGCCATTGCCCTTGCTTCTGCCAGCGTGACCAGTTTCGCGCTGCCCAGCCCAATATCCCGGCGTTTGCCGTCCTTTTGGACCCGCACATTCCAACTCGCCCCGCCGCGTTTGTCCACTTTCAGGAATAGGCCGTCGCCATCCTGATAGGTTCCGGGATTCGCTTGCGCCGCCTTTACGCTGATTGCTGTCAGCTTGCCCATATCCGCCACCCTTCCTGCCATTCGAGACAGTGTGGGGGTAAATCCGAAAATTCAGAACACCGCGAAAAGCTCCCCCACACTCTACCCCACTTATTAACGCGATTACCGGCGATTTGCAATGAATATGGGCGAACGGCTATGAACGCATGAACCGCAGGAAAGCGCGGTCTTTGGCGGTAAATAGCGGTTATGTATGAAGAATAAATTGGTGGACAGGGCTGGATTCGAACCAGCGTACGCTACGCGGGCAGATTTACAGTCTGCTGCCTTTAACCACTCGGCCACCTGTCCACGCCTTTACAGGTTTTGAGCGAACTCAAAGGCCGTCCTGCAAAGGAAGGAGCGCCATGGCGAACGCGGCACCGGCTGTCAACCTGTTGCGGCATGAAAAAGCGCAGAAGTATTGCCTTTGATTGCCGATCCGCAAAAACAAGCAATGCGGCGTTATGCGGCGCTGGGTCGATAGGCTGGACCGTGCGGCACTTCCCCGCTATGCGCCCGCCCTATGACGAATGCACCATGGGCCAAGCGCCGCACCTTTGCGATTATTTCGCACCCCGATGCGGGCAAGACCACGCTGACCGAGAAATTGCTGTTGCAGGGCGGCGCGATTCATTTGGCTGGCGAAGTCAAAGCACGCGGCGCAGCGCGGCGGGCGCGATCTGACTGGATGAAGATTGAGCAACAGCGCGGCATTTCGGTCACGTCCTCGGTGATGACGTTCGAGAAAAATGGCATCATCTTTAACCTGCTCGATACACCGGGGCATGAGGATTTCAGCGAAGATACGTATCGCACACTAACCGCCGTTGACTCCGCGATCATGGTGATCGACGCCGCCAAAGGTATCGAGCCGCAGACGCTGAAGCTGTTCGAGGTCTGCCGCCTGCGCAGCGTGCCGATCATCACGTTCGTCAACAAAGTCGACCGCGAAGGGCGCCCGTGCTTTGAAATTCTGGACGAGGTTGCCGACAAATTGGCGCTCGACGTGTGCCCGATGAGCTGGCCCGTCGGCATGGGCGGCGAGTTTGAGGGGATATTCGATTTTGCCACCGGGCAATTGATGCAGCCCAGCGGCGACAGCAAAGCCTTTGAAGGCAAATCCAGCCAGCATACCGGCGTGGATGATCCCTCGCTCGCCGAGCATTTGTCCGAACGCGGCCTCAACAAATTCCGCGAAGAGGCGGAGCTGGCGCAGGCGGGCTATGCCGATTTTGATCTGGAGGCATATCAAGCTGGCGACTTGACGCCCGTCTATTTCGGATCGGCGCTGAAAGAATTTGGCATAGTCGAAATGATCACCGCCATTGCTGCGCACGCCCCTCAGCCGCGTCCGCAGCCGTCGAGCATTGGTGTGATCAACCCTGATAACAACGAAGTCACAGGCTTTATCTTTAAAGTGCAGGCCAATATGGATCCGCAACACCGCGACCGGATCGCCTTTATGCGACTGTGTTCGGGCACGTTCAAACGCGGGATGAAGCTGACCCCATCGGGCCTTGGCAAGCCCATCGCGATCCATTCGCCCATCCTGTTTTTTGCCCAAGACCGCGAGATTGCCGATAGCGCCGAGCCCGGCGACATCATCGGCATTCCCAATCACGGGACGTTGCGCGTGGGGGATACGTTGAGCGAGAAAAACAGCGTTCGCTTTACCGGTCTGCCCAATTTTGCGCCGGAAATTTTGCGCCGCGTTGTGCTGCGTGATCCGACCAAGACTAAGCAATTGCGCAAAGCCCTCGACGATCTTTCCGAAGAAGGCGTGATTCAGGTTTTCTATCCCGAAATCGGTTCCAACTGGGTTGTCGGCGTGGTCGGGCAATTGCAGCTGGAGGTGCTCGTTTCGCGGCTGGAGGCAGAGTATAAGGTCGATGCGTTTCTGGAACCTGCACCCTATGATACCGCGCGCTGGTTAATCGGCGATGATGCGGCGCTGAAAACATTTGTCCAGTTTAACGGCGGCAATATGGCCAAAGACCGTGATGGGCACCCTGTGTTTATGGCGCGATCGGTATGGGATGTCAGCTATCAGCAGGAGAAGAATCCCGAGCTGAAATTTAGCGCGACAAAGGAACGTTAACTTCCCTCTCCCCTCGCGGGAGAGGGTTGCGCAGACTTAGCGCCGAAGCCAAAGGCGTAGACGGTTAGTCGTAGCTGGGCGAGGGGATGGACCTCTTACAGCTCCACCCCCTCTCCAACTTCGCCTAGCGAGCATGCTCGCAAGGCTGCGTATCCTCTCCCGCAAGGGGAGAGGATGACAGCGCTTGACCCATCCCCTCCGTTATCGCATTCCCCTCTCCTGTAAGGAGAGCGCATGACTGACCACATCCTTGTCATTGACGAAGGCACAACATCGACGCGGGCAATGCTGTTTGCAAAGGACGGCATATGTCTTGGCAGTGCGCAGCGGCCGTTGACGCAATATTATCCCGCGCCTGGTCTGGTCGAACATGATGCCGCGGAAATCTGGACCCTAACGCTGGAATGCGCCCACGAGATGGTGGACAAAGCAGGCGGCGCATCCGCTATCGCTGGCATTGGCATTACCAATCAGCGCGAGACGGTGGTGTTTTGGGACCGCCGCACCGGCGAACCGCTTGCCCCAGCGATCGTCTGGCAAGACCGGCGGACAGCAGACATTTGCGATACGCTGAAATCCGCAGGCCATGAACCTGACCTTCAGGCCAAAACCGGTTTGCTGCTTGATCCCTATTTCAGTGGCTCCAAAATCGGTTGGGCGCTGGCCAACTGGCCGCAATTGAAAGCGGCGGGCGAGCATCTCGCGGTCGGTACAGTCGAGGCCTATTTGGTATTCCGCCTGACCGGAGGCAAAACCCATATCAGCGACGCAAGTAACGCCAGCCGAACCGCATTGATGGCCATCGGCAGCGGCGATTGGGACGATGGCTTGCTCGACCTGTTCGGTGTTCCGCGCGAGATACTTCCCGTGATTTGCGACAGCGCGGGGCAATTAGGCGTTACTGACCCGGAACTGTTCGGCGGCGCAATTGCGATCACCGGCATGGCGGGGGATCAGCAAGCGGCCCTAATCGGCCAATCCTGCCTTGAACCCGGGCAGACCAAAGCGACATTTGGCACCGGCGCGTTTGTCCTGACGCAAACAGGACGCACGCTGCCGCGTTCCAATAACCGGCTGCTTTCGACGGTGGCATGGCAGCTGAATGGAGAGCGCCATTATGCACTCGAAGGTTCCGTCTTTGTCGCGGGCAGCCTGATCCAATGGCTGCGGGATGACCTTGGCCTGATTGCAGCCTCGCCCGAAACTGAGCCACTGGCGGCGAGCGTGCCCGACAACGGCGGCGTCTATCTCGTCCCCGCTTTGTCAGGGCTAGGCGCGCCGCATTGGCAACCGCATGCCCGTGCGGCAATCCATGGCCTTACCTTTGCCGCCAAGAAAGCGCATGTCGCCCGAGCCGCGCTGGAGGCGATGGCGCACCAAACCCACGACCTGAAAACCGCCTTTGCTGCTGATGGCGCAGATTGGGCGGAGCTGCGTGTTGATGGCGGCATGGTGTCAAATGGCTGGATGGTGCAGGACTTGGCTGATATCCTGGCAGTTGAGGTGGAGCGGCCCGATTTCGCCGAGACCACCGCATTGGGGGCGGCGATGCTGGCTGGCGTTGGGGCTGGGCTCTACGCTTCGCTGGCAGAGGCATCGGTGATGCGCGGCAAAGTTGGACGGTTCAGCCCGGCGATGAGTGCGGACACGCGGATGGCGCGACTATCCGGTTGGCAAGATGCTTTGCAAAGGGTGCTAGCATGATCAGGCATTTCGTCATTGGCGGGGCGGTGATTGCCGCAGCGTCGATACCGGTATCGTTGCCGGCAGCTGCGCCTGCAGCGACAACAACACTCACGCTAAATATTTCGGGCTTTCGCAACAATAGCGGCAATGTGCTAATCTGCGTAACGCGGCAGCCTCGCCATTTTCCAAATTGCAGCGTTGACCCAGCAGGCCTTAAGATAAAGGTTGCGGCCAAACAGGCGTCAAAAGTTGTGTTCAAATCGGTGACATCTGGAACTTGGGCGGTCGCGATGTTGCATGACGAAAATGCCAACAGCAAGATGGACACCACTGCCTCACTGCCCGATGAAGGCTTTGGCTTTTCGCGTAACCCAGTGGTGTACAGAACCGCGCCAAAATTCAACGCTGCGGCCGTTAAGATTGGAACGACACCGGCAGCCTTAAATATCAGGCTGCAATATCTGCTTTAGCGCCCCATCTTTTTCGCGCGCCGTCTTTGCACGCTTGACCCGATACCCATAGCCTCACGATATTTCGCCACGGTGCGCCGGGCAATGTCGAAACCTTTTTCTTTCAGCAAATCGACCAAAGTATCGTCGGACAAGATATCGTCCGCTGCCTCGGCATCGATCAACGTCTTGATCGCAGCCTTCACCGCCTCTGCCGATGCGCCATCACCATCGGCGGAACCCACACCGCTGGAGAAGAAGTATTTGAGGTCAAACAGCCCGCGGTTGCAGTGCAGATATTTGTTGCTGGTCACGCGGCTGACGGTGGATTCGTGCATGTCGATGGCTTCGGCGACTTGCCGCAAAGTCAGCGGTTTCAAGCGCGAGACGCCTTCGCGAAAGAAAGCCTCTTGCTGTTTCACCAGCTCGGTTGCGACTTTCATGATTGTCCGCTGGCGTTGATCCATCGCTTTGATCAACCAGTTGGCATCGGCCAGACATTCGTTCAACCAGCTGTTCGCCGCCTTATCATCCTTGCCGCCCATTTCGGCATAATAGGTGCGGTTGACCAGCAAACGGGGCAGGTTGGCGCTGTTCAGTTCAATTCCCCAGCCTTTACCCTGCGCAGAAACATACAGATCAGGGGTTACGGCGACCGCCGCATCATCAGAGTCAAATTTGAGTCCGGGCTTTGGGTCATAGCCGCGTAGCTCGATCAGCATGTCGTGCAGGTCTTCGTCATCGACGCGGCAAAGGCGTTTCAGGTGATCGAACGATCCGCGCGCGACAAGATCGAGATTGTCGATGAGCCGCGCCATGCAGGGATCATAACGGTCGGCCTCTTTGGCTTGCAGCGCAATGCATTCGGCCAGATCGCGGGCACCGACGCCAGTGGGGTCAAAGCTTTGCAATACCGCCAGCGCCGCCTCCAACTCCGGTATTGGCACACCCAGCCGATAAGCCAGCCCCATCAGATCGGCACCAAGCCAGCCCGATGGTTCAACCTGTTCGATTAACTGCTCCAGCAACAGCAATTGATGCCCCGACGCACTGGCCCCGGCCTGTTGCATCAAATGTTCGCGTAACGATATGTCGGGGGCGGCAAAGGCATCGAAATCAGGGCCGTCGCCAAAATCCGATCCACTGGTCGAAATGCTGTTCAGCCCCAGCATTCCGTCCGCGCCGGCGCTGCCCAATTGCCCTTCGTCGCGTTCAAAATTATCGGTGGAAAAATCAGTGTCCATCGCTTCACCGCCGGTGCCGA
>JAAFIB010000109.1 GCA_013297725.1 Sphingomonadales bacterium | reverse complement strand
GCTGCAAAAAACTATGGTGATGGTTGAAGGCGTCGCGACCCAGCTCGACCCCAGCATCAACATGTGGGAAACATCAGGCCCGTTTGTCAAAGAGTGGATGCGCACCGAATTGGGGCCAGAGGCCGCGTTGGCAGACGGCCTGCGCGACCGCGTAAAAATCATGGGCCTGATCCCCGACCTGATCAAACGCCTGGACGATACCCTACCCCGAAAAGGCGGCGCCCCGCCAGCACCTCCCCTGCCAGAGATACAGCTGATTTGGGATAAGCGTTCTGGCAGCGGATGGTGGAAATATGCCGGGGTTGCGGTGGTTGCAGCGGCGGCTGGTGCTGCGGGGATGAGGTGGTTTGGATAAGCTGATGACCGAAAAACGCATCCTCCTGATCGTCAGCGGCGGTATTGCGGCGTACAAATCGCTGGAACTCGTTCGCCTTATCAAACGCCAAGGCATAGCCGTGCGCGCGGTGATGACCAAAAGCGCGGCGGAATTTGTTACGCCTTTGTCGCTGGGTGTGATGACTGAGGATCAGGTCTATGGCGACATGTTCGACCTGAAAGAAGAACGCGAGATCGGGCATATTCAGCTTAGCCGCCAAGCCGATTTGATTGTAGTCTGCCCCGCCACCGCCAATATCATGGCAAAAATGGCGGCGGGAATTTCCGATGATCTGGCGACCACGATCTTGTTGGCCACCGACAAGCCAGTGCTAGCTGTGCCAGCGATGAATGTGCGGATGTGGAACCATCCCGCGACGCAGCGCAATATCGCGCAACTGCGCGCCGATGGCGTTACCGTGATGGACCCCGATGAGGGCAGCATGGCATGCGGCGAATTTGGCCCCGGGCGACTGCCAGAACCGCCCGATGTTGCCGCGCGAATTTGTGCAATGCTGGACCATCCGTTTGATGCCGCACTGACCAGCGGCCGTGCACCATCGACCAAAGCTGCGACACCGCTTGTCGCGCAACCCGATTTCTCTGATCCCGCGCATCGCCCATTATTTGGGAAGCGTGTGCTTGTGACCGCTGGCCCAACTTACGAGGCCATTGACCCTGTGCGCTACATCGCCAACCGGTCGTCAGGGCGGCAGGGTTTTGCCATTGCGCAAGCCGCCGCAGAGATGGGCGCGGATGTTACTTTGATCGCTGGCCCCGTGCATTTGGTAACGCCACCCGGCGTGATCCGCATTGACGTTGAAAGCGCAGCGGAGATGATGGCCGAGGTTCAGAAAGCTCTTCCTACCGATGTCGCGATCATGGTCGCTGCCGTCGCCGATTGGCGCGCCGCCAACGTGCCAGAGCAAAAGATAAAAAAGGACGGCGCAGCTATTCCTCCGCTTATGCTCGCCGAAAATGCTGACATACTGGCAACCCTTGCCAAGCATGCACAGCGCCCGAAATTATTGATCGGCTTTGCAGCGGAAACCGAAAAGATGGTGGAGCATGCACAAGCAAAGCTTACCAAAAAAGGCTGTGACTGGATCGTCGCTAATGATGTGTCGGGCGACGTAATGGGCGGCGCGAACAACGCGTTCCATATCGTCACCAAAGACGGCGTTGAAAGCTGGCCCGACAGCCCCAAAGATGTAATCGCCCGCAAATTGATGGAGAAAATATCCGATGCCGTCTGAAACCGTTTCGGTGCAAGTTAAGCGCCTGAACAATGGCGCAGGCCTGACATTGCCCGGTTATGCCAGCGATGGCGCGGCAGGAATGGACGTATGCGCAGCCGAGGGCTTGACCCTGAAAGTTGGCAAGCGCCACGCAGTCGCAACCGGCTTGGCATTCGCTATTCCGCATGGTTTTGAAGTGCAGGTCCGCCCACGCTCTGGCCTTGCGTTAAAACACGGCATCACCTGCCTAAACACACCCGGCACCATCGACAGCGACTATCGCGGCGAAGTGAAGGTGATCCTCGCCAATTTGGGGGACGAGGATTTTGTCATCCAGCGCGGTGACAGGATCGCGCAATTGGTTGTGGCTGCTGTGACTTATGCGGCAATGGTCGAAGTCGATACGCTGGATGATACGGCCCGCGGGGCTGGTGGTTTTGGCTCGACGGGCGTTTCGTCATGAAATGGCTTGCCGCTGCTGTTGTTATGATGTCGGCTGCACCCGCATTCGCACAGACAGAGACTAGCAGCCGCGATCTGCAATGGATTTTCAGGGATCGACATGGCGACGGATCAGGATCACCGACAGCTGTTTTTTTAAGCTGGAACTATGCCGAAGTCATATTGAAAGCCGAATGCAAAGCTGACGAATTTGGCAATCCCGGCAAAGCAGGTAATGGCGGGATTTCGCTTTATTATTATCCGGGCAGCATCATGCTAAACAATGATACAAACGGCACGGAGAATGGCAGTGGAAAAGCCGCAGACGGTGAACGACCTTTTGAACCATTTGCATTTTCGCGCAGCAACCGCTCCATCAGCTTTCCTGCAACAGTGATACGACAAGTCGTGGTCGGGCATATCGCCGTGACGCCAAAACTGCTGTCGATATTGAAACCGGGTACTGATGATTTGGAAATCGAGGCGGCGAACGAAATGGATGAACCATGGTATGTCGGTCAGGCCGAACCGCTTTACCGCCTTGCCCAGACATGCGCTGAAAAGTGACGCTTAGCGACCAACAACTAGACCGCTATGCCCGCCATATTGTGCTGCGTGATATTGGCGGGCCGGGTCAGGCAAAGCTGTTGGCCAGCCATGTACTTCTGGTTGGTGCGGGCGGCATTGGGTGTCCTGCAATCCAGTATCTTGCGGCGGCTGGCGTTGGCACAATCACCGTTGTGGATGATGATGAGATCAGCCTGTCGAACCTGCAACGACAGGTGCTTTATGGTGAAGCTCAGATCGGGGTGGCAAAGGTTGAGGCAGCGGCAGACGCGGTTTTGAAGCTGAACCCTGATGTCCAATTTCACACTTTGAAACAACGTATTAATACAGATACTTCATCTGAAACACTGAATAGTGTAGATGTCGTCATCGACGGTAGCGATAATTTCCAGACGCGGCTGATCGTCAACGATCTGTGCCTTGCCGCGCGTGTTCCTTTGGTCAGCGCAGCCATTGGCCAATTCCATGGGCAGATCGCAACCTTCACCGGATGGCTGCCCGATGCGCCGTGCTATCGCTGTTTCGTTGGCGACGCACACGACCCCGATGATTGCGATGACTGCGCAACCCAAGGCGTGCTCGGCGCAATGTGCGGCCTGATGGGCAGCTTCGCCGCGATGGAGGCGATCCGATATCTGATAGGGTTCGGCGATGCGGCGACAGGCAAGCTACACATATTCGATGGACTGAAACCAGCAATGCGCACGATTACTCTGCCGAAGGATGCAGAGTGCACGTCATGCAATCTTTGAGTTTGTTTATGTCACCCAAAGGCCCAAAGGACCAAAGAGAGAGTCCTTTGGGCCTTTGGGTGACATTAAATCGCTTCAAGCTAGGCCTCCAAAATCTCCTCCACCCAATCAGGCACCAGCTCCGTCGCTGCGCCATGCCGTGCTTCGTCAAACCAGTGCGTGCCTTGTGACGGCTCCAGATTGAGCTCCAGCGTCTTTACCCCCTGCCCGCGTGCATCACGCACAAAGCCGGCGGCGGGATAGACTGCGCCTGATGTGCCGATACTGACAAACAAATCTGCGGTGCGGATCGCGGCGTAGATCTCTGGCATGTGATACGGCATTTCGCCAAACCAGACGACATCGGGGCGCAGCGCATTTGCACCACAGATCGGACAAGCCGGTCGGTCGGCCATTGTGCCGCGCCAATCGCTGCGGATTTCGCACGCTTGGCACAGCGCTTTCAAATGCTCGCCGTGCATATGGATCAACCGTTCAGCCCCGGCGCGTTCGTGCAGGTCATCGACATTCTGTGTGACAATCAACAGATTCCGTCCCCGCCCGCGCCATTCCTGATCAAGCTCTGCCAGTGCATGATGCGCAGCATTAGGTTCAACCTGTTGAATGCGTTCGCGGCGCATATCATAAAACCGCAGCACCAAATCAGGGTCGCGGGTAAAGGCCTCTGGCGTTGCGACGTCCTCAACACGGTGTTGTTCCCAAATGCCGCCTGCTGAACGAAAAGTGTCAATGCCGCTTTCCGCGCTGATCCCCGCGCCGGTAAGGATTACGATGTTGCGAATATCCGTCATGTCGCCCATGAAGCAGCAAAATTCGAAAGCGGCAAGTATGACAAAGATCGGTATCATCGGCAGCAAGGGGCGTATGGGCCAAGCGCTTGTGGACGCAATAGCAGAGGCGGGGCACCAACTTGCCGGCGGTGTTGATAAAGGCGACGATGTTGCGGCGCTGATTACTGCATCCGATGTGCTGGTCGATTTCTCCTCCCCCCAAGCGTTAGAGGCGACTCTGCTTGCCTGCATCGCCGCGAAAAAACCCGTCGTTATCGGCACAACCGGCCTTGAAGAACGCCATCATTACCTGATCGACGATGCCGCAGCTGACGTCGCGGTTTTGCAAACTGGCAATACGTCGCTGGGCGTCACTATGTTGGCGGCGTTGGTGCATGAGGCAGCGTCACGACTTGGCGATGATTGGGATATCGAAATCGTCGAAATGCATCACCGGATGAAGGTCGATGCGCCGTCTGGCACAGCAAAGCTATTGGGTGAAGCAGCGGCAAAGGGTCGCCATATTGACCTTACAGCCAACAGCGAACGCGGGCGTGACGGCATTACCGGCGCACGCAAAACAGGCGCCATCGGCTTTGCATCTTTGCGCGGCGGCACAGTCGCGGGGGATCACAGTGTCATTTTCGCCAGCAACGAAGAAAGCATCACACTATCGCATCGCGCCGAAAACCGTGCGATCTTTGCCCGTGGTGCAGTGAAGGCTGCGATCTGGTTAGCGGCGCAAAAGCCCGGGCGATACACAATGCCGGATGTGCTGGGCCTTTAGCGCGCAACGCCAGCTTACAAGTGCAAACTGTTGCAAATTTGCAGCAATAATAGACCAAACTTGAACAAAATCGTCGCGTTACCGTCATTTCCATAGGCGGCAGACGAAACACGCGGTATTCCTGTGTCGTTCGGTTTCATGCACCGGGCCACGATAAGCATGGGTCGCAACAAAAAATAATGCCCCGTCTTAAATTGATTAACAGGAGAGTTAATCCCATGAAAAAAGCTCAAAAAATTATTCGCTATAGCTTGCTATCAACTATCAGTGTTGGCGCATTTAGCATTTGCGGCACCGCCTATGCGCAGGATGAAGCAGCCGCAACTGAAGACGCAGCCGAAGAATCCTTTGCCGATGACGAGATCATCGTTACCGCCACACGCCGCGACCAAGCCGCGCAGGATGTGCCATTGGCCGTCAGCGTTGTTGGCGGCGAACAGATCGCAAATGCAGGCATCGTTGATGTGCGCGGCATCCAACAGCTGGCCCCTTCGTTGAAAACAACAACCGGCCAATCCGCGGCTACGGGCGCAGTTCTGACTATTCGGGGCATCGGTACAGCAGGGGATAACCCAGGATTTGAACCCGCCGTTGGTGTCTTTGTCGACGGTGTATTTCGCGCGCGTGCAGGCGTTGCCTTGTCGGAACTTCCACCAATTGACCGTGTTGAAATTTTGCGCGGTCCGCAAGGCACGCTGTTTGGACGTAACACCTCGGCAGGTGCGTTGAGCATTACCACCAGCAAACCGAAATTCGACCTCGGCGGCTATGTCGAGGCAAGCTATGGCAATTTCGATGAAATCGAGTTTAAAGCAGGCGTCACAGGGCCAGTGTCCGAACAACTCGCGCTGCGTCTAGACGGCGGCTATCACAAGCGTGATGGCTATATAAAGCTGGTCAATACGGATGGCGATCGGTCAAATAATATCGATCGCTGGTTTGCTAGAGGCCAAGCATATTTCGAGAATGACACAATCAACTTTCGTCTGATTGCAGATATCGCAAAAACGAGAGAAAACTGCTGCTATGCCTTGAACACAGGTAGTGGTTTTCGATTACCCCCTGTAAATACCAATCAAGCGATTGGCCTTATTTCTAGCAGTGTAATTCAGTCTTTGAGTGCAAATCCCGCTGCAGGCGGTGCAACTGGACGGGTGGGCATTGTGTTGCCCTATGATCCGAGCGCGCGTCGCGCCGCCATCAGTCCCAATCGCGGACTAACCGA